>JBDZUM010000216.1:0-2591 GCA_040255215.1 Rhodospirillaceae bacterium | reverse complement strand
ATTTCCGCGCCGATTTCCAGCCCATCGCCGAGACCATCCTGATCGTGCAGTCGCCCGGCGCGCATACGACAGACCCGACCGAGATGCCGTTCACGCGACTGCGCGAGGGCGTGCGGCTGCGGCCCAACGGCAGGCCGTTCAGCCGCTCGGCGGCTGCGTCGTAAGCCCAATGCGCAATATGACGAACTCGGCCGGCCGCAGCGGGGCAATGCCGATCTCGAGGATCAGCCGGCCTTCGTCAATGTCGTTCTGCGTCGTGGTGTCGGCGCCGCACTTGACGAAATAGCTGTCGTCGGGGGTCTGGCCGGCGAAGGCGCCGGCGCGGAACAGCGTCTGCAGGAAGGCGGCGACGTCCTGGCGCACGGCATGCCACAAAGGTACGGCGTTTTCCTCGGTGGCGGTCCAGGCCAGCCCGCGCGCGAGGCTGCGCTCGACATGGCTGGCCAGGCGGCGCGTCGCGACGTAGGTCCAGTCGCCCGACAGATCCAGCGTGCGCGCGCCCCAGCAGACCGGGCCGCGGTCGTCGAACAGACGCAGCATGTTCAAGGAGAGGGGATTGAGGATCGCCTGATCGGCATCGCCGAACCCGGCGGTCAGTCCCTTCACCTGGCGCAGCGTGGCCTCGATGCCGGCCGGCGCCTGCCACAGGCTGCGCTGGGCGTCGGTACGGGCGATCAGGCCGGCTATGGTGCCCGTGGGCGCGCAGCGGCGCAGCGCGCCGTCGTGCAGCGGATCGGCGATCTCGATCCACGGGCCGTAGGCGGCGGCGAACTCGCCATGCTCGCGCGGCAATTCGCCGACCCAGGCCTGGGCCGCCATGGTGCTGCGGATCTCGACCGGCGCGTCGATCAGCAGCAGCGCCCGCTTGCGGCGGCACAGATCGAGCGCCGCCTGCCACAGCTCGTTGACTTTGTTGGAACGGAACTCGGAGACGGTGCCGTTGGGCGCGCGCGGGCGCGTCGCGTCGGGCACGCAGAGCAGTTCGAATTCGTCGTTCGCTTCCAGTCCGCGCAGGCCCATGCCGACCGAACTCGTGGCGCCGATCAGCGCCTCGAGATCGGGCAGGCCGGTGTCAAGTTCGGGCACGCGCAATATCAGCGCGCGCTGGCCGCCGTTGCGGAAGAACTGCAGCACGGCATAGGAAAGCTCGCTGCTGGCCGCCAGCCCGCCGAAGGCGTTGGAGTATTCCAGAAACGAGCCGACCGGCACGATGCGGTTGATCGGGCCGGCGAGCGTGTGGCCGACGAAGGCGGTGATAGCGGACGGGGCGGCGACGATGGCGCGCCGCGGCGTTTCCTCGACATAGGCGCTTGGCGTCAGGTATTCGGGCATGAGCGGTCCTCGGGACGTGCGATGCCTGACATAGCGTCCGGAGCGGCCGGACGTTCCCGCGAGGTCAGTCGCCCTTGCCGGCGGGCGGGATCTCGACAGGGGCGATTTCCTGCAGCGTATCGTCGCGGATGGCGGTGAAGAAGCAATTGTGGCGGCCGGTGTGGCAGGCGACGCCGATCTGCTCGACCAGCACCAGCAAGGTGTCGCCGTCGCAGTCGATGCGCAGTTCCTTGAGGTTCTGGACGTGGCCCGAGGTGTCGCCCTTGCGCCAGAACTCGCCCCGCGAGCGCGACCAATAGCAGACGCGGCCGGTCTGCAGGGTTTCGCGCACCGCCTTCTCGTTCATCCACGCCATCATCAGCACCTCGCCGCTGTCGTGCTGCTGGGCGATGGCGGCGACGAGACCGTCGGCGTTGAAGCGGATTCCGGCCAGGGCCGCGGAAATGGTGGCGGTGGAAGGCGGGGTGTAGGCGGGAAGCGATGCCATGCTGTCCTCTTGCGGCGCTCTGGTCTGCGGCCGTGGCAGGCTCTATATTTGCAAGGACGGGGACCGGTCAACCGCCCGAGGATCAGACGATGACGCATCGAACGAATTCCGCCAGCGATTCCAGACAAATGACTGCGGGCGTCAGCCGCCGCGAGGCCCTGACGATCGGTCTGGGCGGGCTGGTCGCGGCGGCCGGGCTGGTGGCCTTCGGCCGCCAGGCGCTGGCCTTCACGATCCTCGAGGCCGATGCGCCGGTGGCGCGCGCCTTCCACAATGCCTGCGGCGGGCTGCGCTACCACGACGAGCTGGCGGCGGAAGTGCGTCAGCTGTTGCAGCGGCAGGGCCAGACGGCGCTGCCCGAAAAGGTCGACTGCCCGGTCTGCGGCTGCGGCGTGGCGCTTAGGACCGACGGCCCGACCGACAAGCCGGCGGGCGGCTAGGCGTTTGGCTCCCACGACTGCCGACAAGCCGGGCTTCGCCAAGCCGGGCCACGATCACGACCACTGCGTCGCCGATGCCGTGGCGGCAGCCGACGCGCTGTGCCAGGCCAACGGCACGCGGCTGACGGCGCTGCGGCGGCGGGTGCTGGAACTGGTGTGGGCCAGCCACCAGCCGATCGGCGCCTACGCGCTGCTCGACGCGCTGCGTCAGGAAGGCATGGCGTCGGCGCCGCCGACGGTCTATCGCGCGCTCGAATTCCTGCTCGAGAACGGTCTCGTGCATCGCATCGAATCGCTCAACGCCTTCGTCGGCTGCGCCCATCCCGGCGAGG
>JBDZUM010000215.1:0-2598 GCA_040255215.1 Rhodospirillaceae bacterium | reverse complement strand
TCGACGGCGCGGAACGGGTTCTTCGACGGGCCGCTGCGGCGTTCCATGAAGTCCGAGCGCTCGCTGCCCGGCCAGTGATGGCCCATGCCCTCGACGACGTAGAACGCCACCTCGGCGCCGTCGCGACAGGCGGTCCAGCGCGTCAGGCGCACGCCGGCATAGGGGCGGGACTGGGATTGCGCCTCGCACCGATCCATCGCCGCCCAGCGCTCGGGGCTGAGCCGCGCCGGCGGATTGTTGGTGACCTTGTTGCCCCAGGGCAGCTTGACCTCGCCGCCGTCATAGGGCGCCAGCGGATCGGCGTCGCCCAGCAGATAGAGCACCGGCAGGCCGCGCGGCAGGCTGGCATCGGTCTGGAACAGATAGCCGGCCGCCGGCGCGATGGCGGCGAGTTCCTTTGCCATCTCGATGCCGGCGCGCTGCGTCATCGACGAGCCGCTGGAGAAACCCGCGACGTAGACGCGCTTGCGGTCGATTCCGTATTGCCGCGCCGCCAGATCGATCAGCGCGCGCAGCAGGCCGATATCGTCGCTGGCGGTGACGTTGGGCCCGGCGCGGCCCGACCCGTCGTTCCATACGCGCGGATTGAGCAGGAAGTTCGGCCGACGGTCGGCCAGCACCGGCGAGGCGTCGGGCGCGATCAGCAGGAAGCGCGCCTCGTCGGCCTTGCGCGTCCACAGATAGGTTTCCGCCGCGTGCTCGCCGCTGCCGCCGGCGCCATGCAGCATGATGACCAGCGGCGCGTTGCGCGGCAGCCCGCCCGGCGCATGGATGAAATAGCCGCGCTCGGCCTCGCCGATCTTCAGGCTGCGCTGCTCGCCGGCCAAGGCGGCGCCCGTCGTCAAGGCGATGATGATGGCGGCGACGAGCGCCGGTAGAAATCGAAGCGTCCCCATGCCAGCTCCTACGGCGGGAAACGCGCCGGCATCCCCGTCCTAGACGCCGAAATGCAGCTTCAGCGCGTAGCCCGATTCGTCGATGGCGCGCAGGCCCTGCTTGAGGAAGCGCGTCATCGAGAAAAAGCCGTGAATCGTGCCGGGATAGTTGGTGAAGCTGACCTTGACGCCGGCCTGCATCAGTCTGTCGGCATAGGCCTTGCCCTCGTCGCGCAGCGGGTCGAAGCCGGCGGTGATCACCAGCGCCGGCGGCAGCCCGGCGAAATCCTTGGCGAACAGCGGCGAGACGCGCGGATCGGTGCGGTCGACGCCGGCCGGCGCGTAGTGATCGAAGAACCATTTCATCAGCGCGGTCGTCAGGAAATAGCCGTCGCCCAGCGTGCGCCGCGATTCGCTTTCGGTGCGATTGTCGGTGGCGGGATAGATCAGCAGCTGGAACGAGGGCAGCGGCCCGCCCGCCGCCTTCTGCGCCTGGCACACCACGGCGGCCAGATTGCCGCCGGCCGAATCGCCGCCGACGGCGATGCGATCAGCCTCGGTGTCGAACTGGGCGGCGTTCGCCGCGATGTGGCGGAAGGCGGCGACGGCGTCGTCGACCGGTGCGGGGAAGGGATGCTCGGGCGCCAGCCGGTAGTCGATGGCGATGACCTGGCAGCCGCTGACATTGGCGAGCTGGCGGCAGCTCGAATCATGCGTCTCCAGCGTGCCGATCACGAAGCCGCCGCCGTGATAGTAGATCAGGGTGGGCAGCGTCTTGGCCGTGGCGCCCTTGGGCCAGTAGCGGCGATAGCCGATGGCGCCAGCCGGGCCGGGCAGGCTGCCGTCCACGACCCTGGCCACGTCGGGGGCGTCGATCTCGCTTTTCTCCGCCAGCCCGTCCGCCTGGGCGCGGGCCGATCTGGCATCAAGCGTCTCGATCGCCGGCCGCCCCGCTTTCTTCATCAGTTCGAGCACCAGTGCGGCTTCGTCGTCGAGCTTCATGCTTCCCCCTAACTACCGAATTCCATTTGCTTTTTCTCATGCTGCGGCTGCGTTGACACGCTCGAACCGCTCGCACCATACTGCCGAGGAACCCTCAGAAAGATCAAGGTAATGGCCGAATTTCCAAAGAAAACGCTCGCCGATTGGGAGAAACTGGCCGCCAAGGAACTTGGCGACACCCCGATGGACGGCATCACCTGGCAGACCGCCGAAGGCATCGCGGTCAAGCCGCTCTACACGGCGGCCGACCTCGAGAATCTCGAGACGCTTGGCACGCTGCCGGGCTTCGCGCCCTATGTGCGCGGCCCCAAGGCCACCATGTACACCAACCGGCCGTGGACCGTGCGCCAGTACGCCGGCTTCTCCACCGCCGAGGAATCCAACAAGTTCTATCGCGCCAATCTCAAGGCCGGCCAGATGGGCCTGTCGGTGGCGTTCGATCTGGCGACGCATCGCGGCTACGATTCCGACCATCCGCGCGTCATTGGCGACGTCGGCAAGGCCGGCGTGGCGATCGATTCGGTCGAGGACATGAAGATCCTGTTCGACGGCATCCCGCTCGACAAGATGAGCGTGTCGATGACCATGAACGGCGCGGTGCTGCCGGTGCTGGCGGGCTACATCGTCGCCGCCGAGGAACAGGGCGTGCCGCAGGAGAAGCTGGCCGGGACCATCCAGAACGACATCCTCAAGGAGTTCATGGTCCGCAACACCTACATCT
>JBDZUM010000116.1:4182-13373 GCA_040255215.1 Rhodospirillaceae bacterium | reverse complement strand
GGCCGATGTTGCCTTCCTGGATCAGGTCGAGGAACTGCAGGCCGCGGTTGGTGTATTTCTTGGCGATCGAGATCACCAGCCGCAGATTGGCCTCGACCATTTCCTTCTTGGCGCGCGCCGCCTCGCGCTCGCCGTCCTGCACCGTCTTGACGATGCGGCGGAACTCGCTGATCGCCAGGCCGGTGGCGGCGGAGATTTCCGAGATGTCGGCGCGCATCAGGGTGGCGTCGGCGCCCTTGCGCTTGACGAAGTCCTTCCACCCCTTGGTGGTCTTCTTGCCCATCTTCTCGAGCCAGTTGGGATCGAGTTCGTGGCCGAAATAGTTCTCGAGGAACTCGGCGCGGCTGACCTTGCAGCCCTCCGCCAGACGCAGCAGCTTGCCCTCGAGCTGCATCAGCTTGCGGTTCAGTTCGTAGAGCTGGTCGATCAACTGCTGGTGCCGGCTGGGATTGAGGCGGACGTTCTCCATCGCCTCGACCATCTTCTTGCGCAGCACTTCGTACTTTTTCTCGAACTGGGTGCTGGGCTTCTGGCCGCGATTGAGCGTCGCCAGCCGCCGGTTCTGGATCTTGTGCATCTCGCCGTAGATCTTGGCGATCTTGCTGAAGGTCTTGAGCGTCTCGGGCTTCAGCGACTCTTCCATCGCCGAGAGCGAGACGTTGGCGGCCTCCTCGTTCTCCTCGCCTTCGCTGGCGGATTCGGATTCGGCCGCGGCCGGCGCGGCGGCGGCAGGCGCCGGCACGTTGGTGTTGGCCGCGCCCGGCGCGCCGCCATAGGTGGCTTCCAGGTCGATGATGTCGCGCAGCAGCACCTTGCCCTCGACCAGCGCGTCGCGCCAGGCGATCAGGGCGCGGATCGTCAGCGGGCTTTCGCAGATCGCGCCGATGACCTTCTGCTGGCCTTCCTCGATGCGCTTGGCGATGGCGATCTCGCCCTCGCGGCTGAGCAGTTCGACGCTGCCCATCTCGCGCAGGTACATGCGCACGGGATCGTCGGTGCGCCCAAGCTCTTCCTGCTCAGCCGGCGCTTCCTCGGCGGCGGGCTTCTCGGCGTCCTCCGCCGCTTCCTCGGTCTCTTCGCTGTCGACGAGGTTGATGCCCATCTCGGAGAGCATCGCCATCGTGTCCTCGATCTGCTCCGAAGACACTTCCTCGGGCGGCATTGCGGCGTTGAGCTCGTCGTAGGTGATGTAGCCGCGCTCCTTGCCCTTGGCGACGAGCTTCTTGACGCCGGCGCCCAGGCTGTCGAGCAGCGGGCTGTCGGGCGTGTCGTCGCTCTTGTCGGTGGCTTCGGTCTGCTGCTGGGCTGGTTTGGTTGCCATTCTCGTTCCTGGATCCTTGAAATGGCTTCAGCCGGGCCGGCGGACCGACCCGGGGCGAAAAAGCCGTCCTTTATACTGGGCCAGCCAGCAATCGGCCAGCCCTGTTGCGTCTTCCGTCAGAGCCTGTCCCCGGCGCTGGGGAGGGTCTGCATCTGCTCGATAAGTGCCTGCAATCGTTGCCAGTTTTCTTCGGTCGGGCTGTCGGCCCAAGCCCGTTCCGCCTCGGCCAGCACCGCCGCCCGCCCGGTCGCGGCATTATGGGCGGCCGCTGCCTGCCGCCAGGCGTCCGACAGATCTTCCGTGGCGCCCTGCAGCCAGGCGGACCGGCCGGGCACGGATCTCAATATCTGTTCGGCCTGCTGGTCCACCCCCGCTGCCCGCAAATGGGGTGCGAGGACACTGGAATCAATGTCGGAAATCTCGTCCGGTTCGAGGCCTTCGACGTTCAGCGGGTGCGGCTCGGCGGCCCAGCACAGCAGCGCCTCCACCAGCGGCCGATGGCGCGGGTCCGGCATGGCGAGATGCGCCAGCTCCTCGACGACATGGCTGATGACGTCGGGGCGGCGCAACAGAATGGCGATCAGGTCGCGCTCGCCCATGCCGGCGGGCTGGCTGACCGTGGTGGCGATCGCCGACGGCGGGCGCGGTGCCCAGCGGCCGGCGGGGCGGCCGGCGCCACGCGCATTGGAAGGTCGCGCGGCCGGGCGGGGCGAGAAGGCCTTCCACAATCGGTCGCGCCATTCGCGACGGTAATGCGCCTGCACGGTCTGGTCGGCGATCGCATTCGTCCGCTGCATCAATGCCGCCTCGACGCTGGCGCGCCGTTCGGGCGTGTCGATGGAGCGGCCTTCGGTTTCGATGCGCCAGACGATGTCCACCAGTGGCGCCGCACCCGCCAATACCGTGTCGAAGGCGGCGGGGCCGCCGGACTTGATCAGGCTGTCGGGATCCTCACCCGTCGGCAGCGCTACGAAACGCAGGCTTTTGCCCGGCTTCAGCATCGGCATGGCGCGTTCGGCCGCCCGCATGGCGGCGCGGGCGCCGGCATTGTCGCCGTCGAAGCACAGGCTGGGCTCGTCGGCCAGCCGCCACAGCAGGGCGATCTGGTCCTCGGTCAGCGCGGTGCCCAGCGGCGCCACCGCCCCCCGGAAACCGGCCTGATGCAGCGCGATCACGTCCATGTAGCCTTCGGCGACGATCAGCGCGGCATCCTCGTGCACGGCGGTGCGGGCACGAGCGAAGGCGAACAGATTGCCGCCCTTGTGGAAGAGCGGCGTTTCCGGCGAATTGAGATATTTCGGTTCGCCGTCGCCCAGAATGCGGCCGCCGAAGGCGATCACCCGGCCCTTGCGATCCTCGATCGGAAACATCACCCGGCCGCGAAACCGGTCGTAGGGCGACCGTCCATCGTCGGGCCGTATCGCCAGGCCGGCCTCGACGATCATGGCGTCGGGGCATTTGTCGGCCAGCAACGCCTTGCGCAGCGCCTCGCGCTCGTCGGGGGCATAGCCCAGCCGGAACGAGCGGATCGTCTCGTCGGTGAGCCCGCGTCCGCGCAGATACTCCAGCGCCGCCGCGCCGGCTGCCGACCAGAGCTGGCGCTCGAACCATTGCGCGGCCTTTTCGACCACGTCCTGCAGCGAGGCTGCCTGCTGCGCGCGCTCGCGCTCGGCCGGGCTGGAAACAGGCAGGGCCATGCCGGCTTCCTGCGCCAGCCGCTCGACTGCCTCCGGAAAACTCAGTCCCTCGCTGCGCATGACGAAGCCGACCACGTCGCCATGGGCGCCGCAGCCGAAGCAATGGAAGAAGCCCTTCTGGTCGTTCAGCGTGAAGGAGGGGGTCTTCTCGTTGTGGAACGGGCACAGGCCGGAATGCTCGCGCCCCTTGCGCTTGAGCGCCACCCGCCGGCCGACGATCTCGGACAGGCTGAGTCGCGCGCGCAGTTCGTCGAGAAAATCGGGCGTGAACGCCATCGCGCTGCAACCTCAATGGGGCAGGGGTCATCCTATGGTGGACCAAAATGCGCACCGGGCGAAACAGCGCCGGAACTCGCAAAGCGGGGATAACTGGCCCGCAACGGGCCGAAAAGGCCCCGGGCGACTAGCTCAGGCTTTGCTTGGCCAGGGTCGCCGCCTTGGCGAAATCCATCTGGCCCGGATAATTTTGCTTCAGCCAGGCCATGACCGCGCCCAGCTCCTTCATGGTCTTGGCGCCGGTCGCCGTCGTCGCCTTGGCGATGGCGTCCTTCATGCCGGCCTCGTCGAGCTGGCGCGGCAGGAACGTTTCGATCACGCCGATTTCGTCCTTCTCGCGCTGCGCCAGTTCGGGCCGGTTGCCCTGCTCGTACATGGCGATCGAGTCGCGGCGCTGCTTGATCATGTTCGACAGCAGCGACAGGATTTCGTCGTCGGGAATGCCGGCCTGCTGGCCCTTGGAGCGGGCGGCGATGTCGCGGTCCTTGAGCGCGGCCAGGATCAGCCGCACCGTCGACAGGGCGGTCTGGTCCTTGGACTTCATCGCCTCCTTCATGGCGGCGTTCAGTTTTTCGCGCAGCATGGCACCTCGTCTGCGCCCCTCGACCGGGGCCTTTTTACGAAGGCCGGGAGAATAGTCTTCCGCGCCCCGGATGCAAGACCCGCAACGGTAACGATCTTGCCTTGCCGAGTTCGATTCCGGCTCAATGTTGCGTCGCGGCAGGATCGAATTCTCGTGCAATCCCCGGGGCTTAAGCGATCCAGTCATGCACAGGCCGGTGGCTTGACGGATGCCGGGCCATTCTTTACAAACCCCGGCGTTTGCCCGCTCTCGCCGCGCGGGCCTCCGCCATACCGTTTGGATCACCATGGACCTTCCCAAGACCGAAGGCGCCGCGCAACAGGCCGCGCCGGAAAATGCCACGGCCGCCCTCGTTCTGGCCGATGGCACGGTTTTCTGGGGCAGGGGAATCGGGGCGCAAAAGACCACGGTCGGCGAAGTCTGTTTCAACACCTCCATGACCGGCTACCAGGAGATCTGCACCGATCCCTCCTATGCCGGCCAAATCATCACTTTCACCTTCCCGCATATCGGCAATGTCGGCGCCAATCCCGAGGACGTCGAGACGACCTCGCCGGCGGCCCGCGGTGTGGTGCTGCGGCTGGACATCACCGAGCCCGCCAACTGGCGCGCCACGCGCCGCTTCGACGAGTGGCTGCGCGCCAACGACCTGCCGGGCATCGCCGGGGTCGATACCCGCCAGCTGACCCGGCGCATCCGCGACGCCGGCGCGCCGACCGGCGTTCTGGTGCATGCCGTCGACGGCAAGTTCGACATCCCCGCCGCCCTGCAGCAGGCCCGCGCCTGGCCGGGGCTCGAGGGCATGGATCTGGCGGGCGAAGTGACCACCCGCCAGACCTATGGCTGGGACGAGACGCAGTGGCAGCTCGGCAAGGGCTACGGCAAGCTCGACAAGCCGCGCCATCACGTCGTGGCGGTCGATTTCGGCGCCAAGCGCAACATTCTGCGCTGCCTCGCTTCGGCCGGCTGCAAGGTTACGGTGGTGCCGGCGACGGCGAGCTACGAAGACATCATGCGGCACAAGCCGGATGGCGTGTTCCTGGCCAACGGCCCCGGCGATCCGGCGGCCACGGGCAAATACGCCGTGCCGGTGATCAGGCAGATCGTCGACAGTGGCATGCCGACTTTCGGCATCTGCCTCGGGCATCAGATGCTGGCGCTGGCGCTGGGCGGCACGACGCAAAAGATGGACAAGGGCCATCGCGGCGCCAACCACCCGGTCAAGGACCTGACCACCGGCAAGGTCGAGATCACTAGCCAGAACCACGGCTTCTGCGTCATGTCCGAGACGCTGCCGAAGAACGTCGAGGTCACGCATGTCTCGCTGTTCGACGGCTGCAACGAAGGCCTGCGCCTGACCGACAAGCCGGTCTTCTCGGTGCAGTACCATCCCGAAGCCTCGCCCGGCCCGGAAGACAGCCATTATCTCTTCGAGCGTTTCGTCGAGATGATCGAGAAGAACAAGAAGAAAGGCTGATCGGCCGATGCCCAAACGCACCGATATCAAGTCGATCATGATCATCGGCGCGGGGCCGATCGTCATCGGCCAGGCCTGCGAATTCGACTATTCCGGCGTGCAGGCCTGCCAGGCGCTGAAGGAGGAGGGCTACCGGATCATCCTGGTGAACTCCAACCCGGCGACGATCATGACCGATCCGGGTCTGGCGCACGCGACCTATGTCGAGCCGATCACGCCCGACATGGTGGCGCGCATCATCGAGAAGGAGAAGCCGGACGCGCTGCTGCCGACCATGGGCGGGCAGACCGCGCTCAATACGGCGATGGCGCTGGTGCGCGACGGAAGGCTGGCGAAGCTCGGCGTCGAGCTGATCGGCGCCGACGCCGAGGCGATCGACAAGGCCGAGGACCGGCTGAAGTTCCGCGACGCCATGACCAAGATCGGGCTGGAAAGCCCGAAATCGGAAGTCGTCCACACCATGGAAGAAGCGCGCGTCGCGCTCGACAAGGTCGGCCTGCCGGCGATCATCCGTCCGTCCTTCACTCTCGGCGGCACCGGCGGCGGCATCGCCTACAACCGCGACGAATTCCTCGACATCGTCCAGGGCGGCCTCGAAGCCTCGCCGACCACCGAAGTGCTGGTCGAGGAATCGGTGCTGGGCTGGAAGGAATACGAGATGGAGGTCGTGCGCGATCGCGCCGACAACTGCATCATCATCTGCTCGATCGAGAACGTCGACCCGATGGGCATCCACACGGGCGATTCGGTCACGGTGGCGCCGGCGCTGACCTTGACCGACAAGGAATACCAGATCATGCGCAACGCCTCGATCGCGGTGCTGCGCGAGATCGGGGTCGACACCGGCGGCTCCAACGTGCAGTTCGCCGTCAATCCCGAGAACGGCCGCATGGTCGTGATCGAGATGAACCCGCGTGTCTCGCGCTCCTCGGCGCTGGCCTCGAAGGCCACGGGCTTCCCGATCGCCAAGGTCGCGGCGCGGCTGGCGGTCGGCTACACGCTCGACGAATTGCAGAACGACATCACCAGCGTGACGCCGGCCTCGTTCGAACCGACCATCGACTACGTCGTCACCAAGATCCCGCGTTTCGCCTTCGAGAAATTCCCCGGCGCCGACCCGATGCTGACCACCTCGATGAAGTCGGTCGGCGAGGCCATGGCGATCGGCCGCTCGTTCCAGGAATCGATGCAGAAGGCGCTGCGCTCGATGGAGACGGGCCTAACCGGGCTCAACGAAGTCGAGATCGCCGACGCGCCCAGCAAGGACGCGCTGGTCGCCGCCCTGGCGCGGCCGACGCCCGACCGCATCCTGGTCATCGCCCAGGCTTTCCGCCACGGCCTGACGGTCGAGGAAGTCGCCGCCGCCTGCCGCTACGAGCCGTGGTTCCTGCGCCAGATCGCCGAACTGGTGGAGATCGAGACCGGCCTGCGGGCCTCGGGCCTGCCGGCGACGCGCCAGGAATTGCTGAGCCTCAAGAAGCGCGGCTTCTCCGACGCTCGCCTGGCGGAGCTCACGGGTGTATCGGCTGCCGAGGTTTCCGCCACCCGCCACCGGCTGGGCGTGCGGCCGGTCTACAAGCGCATCGACACCTGCGCCGCGGAGTTCGCTTCGCGCACGCCCTATCTCTATTCCGCCTACGAGGGCGACGGCATCAACGACGCCGAGTGCGAGGCCGAAGTGTCGGCGCGCAACAAGGTGATCATCCTGGGTGGCGGTCCCAACCGCATCGGCCAGGGCATCGAATTCGACTATTGCTGCGTGCACGCCGTCTACGCCCTGCGCGACGCCGGCTACGAGACCATCATGGTCAACTGCAATCCCGAAACCGTGTCGACCGACTACGACACTTCCGACCGGCTCTATTTCGAGCCGCTGACGGAAGAGGACGTCATCGAGCTGGTGCGGGTCGAACAGAGCAAGGGCAATTTGCTGGGCCTGATCGTCCAGTTCGGCGGCCAGACGCCGCTGAAGCTCGCCGATGCGCTCGAGCGCGCCGGCATTCCCATTCTCGGCACCTCGCCCGACGCCATCGATCTGGCCGAGGACCGCAAGCGCTTCCAGGTGCTGCTGCAGGACCTTAAGCTGCGCCAGCCCAACAACGGCACGGCGACGTCGCAGGCCGAGGCGATCGAAGTCGCCGATCGCATCGGCTATCCCGTCGTCATCCGCCCGTCCTACGTGCTGGGCGGGCGCGCGATGCAGATCGTGCACGACCGCACCGGGCTCGAGCGCTACACCCGCGACGCCGTCAAGGTGTCGGGCAGCAATCCGGTGCTGATCGATTCCTATCTCAACGACGCGATCGAGGTCGACGTCGATGCGCTGGCCGACAGCGACGGCCAGGTGTTCGTCGCCGGCATCATGGAGCATATCGAGGAGGCCGGCGTGCATTCGGGCGATTCGGCCTGCTGCCTGCCGCCGCATTCGCTGTCGAAGAAGGTCATTGCCGATATCGAGCAGCAGACCGTGGCGCTGGCCAAGGCGCTGCATGTCGTCGGCCTGATGAACGTGCAGTTCGCGGTCAAGGACGAGGACGTCTACATCCTCGAGGTCAATCCGCGCGCCTCGCGCACGGTGCCGTTCGTCGCCAAGGCCACGGGCGTGGCGATCGCCAAGATCGCCGCCCGGCTGATGGCCGGCGAGAAGCTGGCCGCCATCGACACCCCGCGCCACAAGGGCAGGCACATCGCCGTCAAGGAAGCGGTATTTCCCTTCGCCCGCTTTCCCGGCGTCGACATCATCCTGGGGCCGGAAATGCGCTCGACCGGCGAGGTCATGGGCATCGACACCAGCTTCGGCCGCGCCTTCGCCAAGTCGCAGATCGGCGGCGGCACGAAGGTGCCGACCGAGGGCGCGGTGTTCGTCTCGGTGCGCGACGGCGACAAGCAGGCGCTGGTCGCGCCGGCGCGTCGCCTGCGCGATCTGGGCTTCACCATCGTCGCCACGCGCGGCACCGCGGCTTTCCTGCGCGAGGCCGGCATCGAGGTGGTGCTGGTCAACAAGGTGCTGGAAGGCCGCCCGCATATCGTCGACATGATGAAGGACGGCGGCATCCAGCTGGTGTTCAACACCGTCGAAGGCGCGCAGTCGATCGCCGACAGCTTCACGCTGCGCCGCACGGCGCTGATGAACAAGATCCCCTACTACACGACGGTGGCCGGCGCTCGCGCCGCCGTCGAAGGCGTCGCCGCCATGCGCGAAGGCGCTCTTGATGCCGCTCCGCTGCAGTCCTATTTTAGTGCATCGTTCTGAGACGGGACGGTTGCGCCCGGTCCCGGGCGGGGAACGAATTCCGTTCTAATCGTTTGAGTCTGGTCGCCTTTTGCGCCCCGCAGGCGTGGTCGGCGGGCTGGGGACAATAGCCCGGCTTGCAGGCCTGCCCGGAGATGCTAGGCTTTTTCGCGGGCGAGTCCGCAGGACCGAAGGGAGGATGACGGCGTGGCGTTGGACAGGATACCGATGACTCCGGATGGATTTCGTACGCTTGAGGAAGAGCTCAAGCGGCTGAAATCCGTCGAGCGGCCAGCGGTTATCAAGGCCATCTCCGAAGCCCGATCCCATGGCGATCTGTCGGAGAACGCCGAATACCATGCCGCGCGCGAGCGCCAGAGCTTCATCGAAGGCCGCCTCGGCGAGCTCGAGGACATCATCTCGCGCGCCGACGTCATCGACGTCTCCAAGCTGTCGGGCAAGACCGTGAAGTTCGGCGCCACCGTCAAGCTGATCGACGAGGACACCGAAGAGAAGGTGACCTACAAGATCGTCGGCGCGCACGAGGCCGATCTCAGCAAGGGGCTGATCTCGATCACCTCGCCGACCGGCCGCGCCATGATCGG
>JBDZUM010000116.1:0-4082 GCA_040255215.1 Rhodospirillaceae bacterium | reverse complement strand
TTGGACGAGCGGATGCCGAGCGACGACTTGACGTGGCTGACATTCGGCGCGGCGGTCAGCCGCGTGGTCAGGAACTTCTGGTAGGAGTCCCAGTCCTCGGCGACGATCTTCAGCAGGAAGTCGCTTTCCCCGGCCAGCATGTGGCACTCGCGCACCTGCGGCCAGGAACTGACCAGCGTCTCGAACGCCTTGAGATCGGCCTCGGCCTGGCTGGTCAGGCCGACCAGCGCGAACACCGTCACCGAGTATCCCAGCGCCTCGGCATTGAGGTCGGCATGGTAGCCGCGGATGAAGCCGGCCTTTTCCAGCGCCCGCACCCGCCGCAGGCAGGGCGGCGCCGATATGCCGGCGCGCTTGGCCAACTCGACATTGGTCATTCGACCGTGTTCCTGCAGATCGCTGAGAATACGACGGTCGATGCGGTCGAGCTTTACACGGCTCATGGGCGCGGCCTCCAGATCACGGCCGTTCTATGCCAGAATCGGTCTTCGTCAGCAATAAAATTGCGCTCCAGACCGAAAATTGCGCGCTCAACCATCCACAAGCTCTGATTTTTCCGCATGCTTGCGGCAATACTGCACGGGACATATGTTATGACCCTCATTCGGGAGGGGCGGGTATGTCCCAGACGCATCACACCAAGGTTCTCATCATCGGCTCCGGCCCCGCCGGCTTCACCGCCGCGATCTATGCCGCTCGCGCCAGCTTGGCGCCGATCGTGGTGCAGGGGCTGCAGCCGGGCGGCCAGCTGACCATCACCACCGACGTCGAGAACTACCCCGGCTTCGAATCGGTCATCCAGGGCCCCTGGCTCATGGAGCAGATGCAGAAGCAGGCCGAGCATGTCGGCGCCCGGGTGATCATGGACCTCATCGTCGAGGTCGATTTCTCGCGCCGGCCGTTCGTGGCGATCGGCGACAGCGGCGATCGCTACACCGCCGACAGCGTCATCGTCAGCACCGGCGCCACCGCGCGCTGGCTCGGCATTCCGTCCGAGGAGACCTATCGCGGCGGCGGCGTGTCGGCCTGCGCCACCTGCGACGGGTTCTTCTTCCGCGGCAAGGAGGTCGTGGTCGTCGGCGGCGGCAATACGGCGGTCGAGGAGGCGCTCTACCTGACCAACCACGCCACCAAGGTGACGCTGGTGCATCGACGCGATTCGCTGCGTGCCGAGAAGATCCTGCAGGGCCGGCTGTTCGCCAATCCCAAGATCGAGGTGGTGTGGAACAGCGTCGTCGAGGAGATCGTCGGCGAAGGCCCGCCACCGGTCGTCACCGGCGTGCGGCTGCGCGACGTCAACAGCGGCGAGATGCGCACGCTCTCCTGCGACGGCGTGTTCGTCGCCATTGGCCATTCGCCGAATACCGAGCTGTTCAAGGGCAAGCTGAAGATGGACGAGGGCGGCTATCTGGTCGTGCAGCCCGGCACCGTCAACACCGACATCCCCGGCGTCTTCGCCGCCGGCGACGTGCAGGACAAGGTCTATCGCCAGGCGGTGACGGCGGCGGGCACCGGCTGCATGGCGGCGCTGGACGCCGAACGCTTTCTCGCCGCGCACGAATTCGCCGAACGACAGGCGGCGCAATAACCAAACGCATCACGGGACGGCAACGCAATGGATTGGGACAAGCTGCGAATATTCCACGCCGTGGCGGACGCCGGCAGCTTCACGCATGCCGGCCAGTCGCTGAAACTTTCGCAGTCGGCGATCAGCCGCCAGATCGGCGCGCTCGAGGAGCAGCTCGGCGTCATGCTGTTCCATCGCCATGCCCGCGGTCTGATCCTGACCGAGCAGGGCGAATTGCTGTATCGCACGGTGCGCGAGATGGCCGGCAAGGTCTCGATGACCGAGACGCTGCTGAAAGCCAGCCAGGACCAGCCCAGCGGCCGGCTCAAGGTGACCACCACGGTCGGGCTGGGGTCGCTGTGGCTGACGCCGCAGATCCACGAGTTCATCAAGCTCTATCCCGACATCGAAGTCAGCATGCTGCTGTCGGACCAGGAGCTCGATCTCGGCATGCGCGAGGCCGACGTGGCGATCCGTTTCGCCATGCCGCGCCAGCCGGGCCTCGTGCAGCGTCACCTGATGCAGGTGCACAGCCACGTCTACGCCTCGCAGGAATACATCGCCCAGAACGGCAAGCCGGAGACGGTGGCCGATCTCGACCGCCACCACGTCATCATCTTCGGCGAGGACGCGCGCGCGCCGGTCGACGACATGAACTGGCTGCTGCGCGAAGGAACCGGCGATGCGGAGACCGTCGCGCGCCACGTCGTGCTGCGGGTCAACAACATCTACGGCATGTTCCGGGCCTGCGAGAGCGGGCTGGGCATCGCCTCGATCCCCGACTATCTGGCCCGCGAGTCGTCGAAGCTGGTGCGCGTGCTGCCGCAGGTGCCCGAACGCATCATCGACGTCTACTTCACCTATCCCGAGGAGCTGCGGCACTCGAAGCGGGTGGCGGTGTTCCGCGATTTCCTCCTCAAGAAGGTCGCCGAAACTCCGTTTTGATTTTTTGACACAGGCATGAATCGCGCGCATGCCTGAATTGCCCAAATTTTGATAGTAAACCAAGGGCAAAGGACTATTTATCAAGCAGGTTCTGTTGCGACGCAGCAACGCTGCTTCGGTGGAACTTGGGGTCCCGGCGCGAGTTCGGGACCAAGGATCTCTCGATCCTACGTCTCCCAGACGTGAAGCCTCCCTGTTTGACTTGCCCCTAAGCCATTGGCTTAGGGGTTTTTTTTGGCTTATTCGGCGGCCCGGCCGGAGGTGGCGAGGTGCAGGACGTCCCGCGTGTCCGCACCGATGGCTGGCGCGCCGCCGGCCGTGGCGGCCCGCACCCCGTCGAAGGAGACCGGCGCATGGGTGAACGCGGTGTTGCCATCGATGCTGCGATCGACGATGCCGAGGGCCGCGGTCTGCGCCGCCTGCAACACCTCGTCGACCCGGTTGATCGGGCCGCAGGGCACGCCGAGCGCGTCGAGTTTCGCCGCCCAGTTCTCCTTGGTGTCGGACTTCATGATCTCCCCGATCATGCCCAGCAGCAATTCGCGATGGCCGGCGCGGGAGCGGTTGTCGACGAAGCGCGGATCGCGCGGCCATTCCGGCCGGCCGAGCCCCTCGCAGAATTTCGTCCATAGCCGGTCGTTGCCCGGCGTGACCATCAGCGGCCCGTTGGCGGTTTCGAAGGCCTGATAGGGCGTCAGCTGCGGATGGCCGGTGCCCTGGCGCTGCGGCAGTTTGCCGGACGCGGTGTAGGCCGCGACATGGGTGCTCATCCACATCAGGGCGGTTTCGAACAGCGAGGTGTTGACGACGCAGCCGCGCCCCGTCTGCGCCCGCGCCACCAGCGCGGCCAGAACGCCGATCGCGGTCCACATGCCGGTGCCGTAATCGACGACAGAGGCGCCGATGCGCGCTGGCGGGCCGGAAGGATCGCCGTTGACGCTGACCAGGCCCGAGAAGGCCTGCAGCAGCGGCTCGTAGCCGGGCTTGCGTGCCATGGGGCCGAGATGGCCGAAGGCGCTGACATCGGCGTAGATCAGTCGCGGAAAGCGGGTGGTCATCGCCTTGCCGTCGATGCCGAACTTCTCCATCACGCCGGCCCGCATGTTGTGCAGGTAGATGTCGGCATCGCCGATCAGCCGGATCAGCGCTTCGCGCTGGGCTTCGTCGTCGAGATCGACGGTCACCGATTTCTTGCCGCGATTGATGGCGACGAAGCTCACGGAGGAATCGCCGACGAAGGGCGGGCCCCATAGCCGGCAGTCGTCGCCGGAAGGCCGCTCGACTTTCACCACCTCGGCGCCGAGATCGGCCAGAATCTGGCCGCAGAACGGTCCGGCGAGATTGGCGCCGAACTCGACTACCTTGATGCCCTTGAGCTGCATGCGCGTCGCACTCCCGCCGGCGATTTCCTTGCCGGCGATGCTACCGCAACGGGCCGCAGAAAGTCGAACCGGCGGCGGCGCCTACATGTAGAGGCGTTCGCCCTCCAGCCCCTTGTAGAGATGCGCCACCTGTTCGCCGTAGCCGTTGAACAGCAGGGTCGGCACCCGCTTGTCCTGGCCCAGCGGCT
>JBDZUM010000005.1:60267-62493 GCA_040255215.1 Rhodospirillaceae bacterium | reverse complement strand
TCCTCGAACAGCACGTGCATGACGCCGCAGGCCAGCGCCGCATCCGTCCCCGGCCGAACCGCCAGATGCAGGTCGGCCTGCTCGGCCGTGCCGGTGCGGTAAGGATCGACCACCACCAGCTTCGCGCCGCGCTTCTTCGCCTTCATAGCGTGCGCCATGACGTTGACCTGGGTGTTGACCGGATTGCCGCCCCAGATCACCACCAGATCGGAATGCTCGTCCACCTCGCGCATGTCGACGCCGCGCTTGGAGCCGACGCCGGCATTCCAGCCGGTATCGGACAAGGTCACGCAGATCGTCGAATACCAGCGCGAATAGCGCATGGCGTGGCGCAGCCGCTGGATGCCGTCGCGCTGCACCAGCCCCATGGTGCCGGCGTAGAAATAGGGCCACACGGTCTCGCTGCCGTGCTGCGCCGCTTTCTTCTGGAACTGCTCGGCGACGATGTCGAGCGCGTCGGTCCAGGAGACCGGCGCGAACTGGCCCGAGCCTTTCGGCCCGGTGCGCCGCAGCGGCTGCGTCAGCCGCTCGGGATGGTGGATGCGCTGGGCGTAACGGGCGACTTTCTCGCATATCACGCCGGCGGTGTAGGTGTTGCGCTGCGAGCCCCGGATGCGGCCGATGGTGCTTGCGTCCAGCCGCTCGACCTCCAGCGCGCAGGTGCTGGTGCAGTCGTGCGGACAGACGGACGGAACGATGTCGCGGACCGCTCCCGGGGCGCTGTCGTCGGGTGCCATGGGCCAAGTTTACCCGCCCGGTCTTCCACTTGCCAGCATGGCCGCGCTATGGTGAACGGAAATTCAGCCGCCACCGGCGCGGCCAAAAACGGAACCGGAGGATGCGTTCGCCCATGATGCCCAGCGGCAACAGTTACGACGAGGTCTACCGCAAGTTTCGCTGGGAGATTCCCGAGCGCTACAACATCGCCGAACAGGTCTGCGATCGCCACGATCCCAATCGCCTCGCCCTGATCTTCGACGACGATCGCGGCAACGTCAGGCGCTACACTTTCGGCGACATCAGGCGCGCCAGCTCCAGGCTCGCCAACGTGCTCAAGGCGCATGGCGTACGCCAGGGCGACCGCGTCGGCGTGCTGATGGCGCAAAGCCCGGAAGTGGCGATCTCGCACGTCGCGGCCTATCGCATGGGCGCCGTCGGCGTGCCGCTCTTCGCCCTGTTCGGCGCCGACGCCATCGAATTCCGCATGAGCAACGCCGGCGCCAAGGCGCTGATCCTCGATGCCGTGCATCTGCCCAAGGTCGAGGCGGTGCGCGACAAGCTGCCGGAACTGACCACCATCATCGTGGTCGGCGCCGGCAAGCACGGCGCCTGGTTCAAGGACTACGCTACCCTGATGGCCGAGGCATCGGATCACAGCCCCATCGTCGACACCGCCGCCGAAGACCCGGCCTTCCTGATCTACACCTCCGGCACCACCGGCCAGCCGAAGGGTGCCCTGCACGTCCACCGGGCGCTGATCGGCCATATCCCGGCGGTCCAGCAATGGCTAGACGGATACCCCAAGGGCGACGAGCTCTACTGGACGCCGGCCGACTGGGCCTGGATCGCCGGCCTCTACGACGTGCTGTTCCCGGCCTGGTATCTCGGCAAGCCGGTGCTGGCGCAGCGTGCGCCCAAGTTCGACGCCGAGAAGGCCTTCGATCTGATCAGCCGTCACAACGTCGGCGTCACCTTCATCCCGCCGACGGCGCTGAAAATGATGCGGCAGATCGACAAGCCGCGCGAGCGCTGGAAATACGACATTCGCGCCGTCGCCACCGGCGGCGAAAGCATGGGCAAGGAGCTGATGGCCTGGGGGCGCGAGACTTTCGGCGTCACCCTGTCGGAAGGCTACGGCCAGACCGAATGCAATCTGATGACCACCAACAGCCCCAGCCTGTATCCGGCGCGCGCCGGCTCCGCCGGCCGGGCCAGCGTCGGCCGCACGGTCGCCATCGTCGACAATGACGGCAACGTCCTGCCGCCCGGCGTCGAGGGCAACATCGCCGGCAAGCGGCCCGACCCGGTGATCATGAAGGAATACTGGCGCAATCCGGAGGCGACGAAGAAGAAGTTCGCCGGCGACTGGCTGCTGACCGGCGACGTCGGCTCGATGGATCCCGATGGCTACGTCTGGTTCAAGAGTCGCGACGACGACGTTATCACGTCGGGCGGCTACCGCATCGGCCCGGGCGAGATCGAGGAGAGCCTGATCAAGCACCCGGC
>JBDZUM010000005.1:0-60167 GCA_040255215.1 Rhodospirillaceae bacterium | reverse complement strand
CTACCCTTCGCCGCGATAGATCGCGACGCTGACCAGCCATTTCGGCACCCGCCGGCTGGTAAGGAACTGCTTAATCGGCGCGTCTTCGTCGTCGCCGAACAGGAACTGTTCGATGAGGCGATGCTCGCGGGCGATGCCGCTGGTCGCCGCCTCGAATCCCGGGCGCTGCGTGAACGTGCCGTCGTCGATCACCACCAGCACCGGCGCGCGGCGCCGGGCGCAATTGTCGGGCAGCGACGCGGCAATGACGCAGTATCCGAGAGTGCGCAGTTGCAGCGCCAGCGACGGCTCCGACGTAATCACCAGGCTGTCGCCGGCCGGCGCGTGCTGACGGATCGTCGCCAGAATCTCCTGGTCCGGAATATAAAGATTGCGCTTGAACGGCCGGTCGTTATCGATCAGCAGCCACAGGGCGGCGACGCTGACGACCAGCCCGAATATCGCGGTGGCTATGGCATGGCCGCGCCGCCACGGCAGGCAGGAACCGCCGAGCACCACCAGCGCCAGCAGAAACGGCACCGCAAACAGCAGCGAGCGTGGCTTGGCGAAGCCGGCGACGGCGAGGCCGGCGCAGAGAAAAGCCACGATCAGCGAGATGCTCAGCAGGTCGCCGGTCGACGGCCGTCGGAAGCCCAGCAGCGCGCCGAACGCCGCCAGCAGGCAGAACAGGGCGAACGGCACGGCGATCAGGCTCTGGGTCAGGCCCAGCCCATAGCCGCCGATCAGCCCCAGCGCCGTCATGCCGACCGATTGCAACAAATTGGCTTCGAACTGCGCCGGCAGGTTCAGGGCGGAGAGGCCAAAGGACAGCAGCGCCGGCGCGGCCAGCAGGCCCATGACCAGCAGGAACGGCACGTCCCAGGCGGCATCGAACTTGCGCATCCCCAGATAGCGCCAGCCGAGATACGCCGCAGCCGGGATGCCGGCGAGAAAACTGATATTGGCCGCAATGCCGAAGGCGATGCCGGCCGCCATGGTCGGTCGGCCGCGATCGAGTGCACTGACGATGGCGATCGCCACCGGCAGCACCAGCAGCGGATACCAGCGCAGGGCCGCCCCCATGCCATAGAGCAGCGGCGCGCCGAGAAACAGCGCCAGCGCCAGCAGGCGGGAGGCGGCGGCATCGTCGGGCAGGCGCCGCCAGACCAGGTCCAGCATCAGCGCGAACCCCGTCGCGGCGATCACCAGCGACAGGCCGCGCTGCAGCCAGAGCGGCAGGCCGAGATCGGCCAGGGCGCGGAACCAGAGAAACGACAGCGGCGGGTGGACGTCCTGGCCACCGATATAGAAGCGCAGCAGGTCGACATAGCCCCAGCCGTCGATCGCCGCCAGGGTCAGCGCCTCGTCGTCGAATACGCGCTGGTCGAACCGGCCGCAGGCGAAGGCGATGCCCAGCGCGACCGCGACGAAACCCAGCAGGCCGATTGCGCCCAGCCCCTTCTGCACCCCTGCCCCCGTCTTTCCCCGGCACAGGATAGGCGGCGAGACGGCGGGGCGTAACCCCGCAGATCGGTCAGATCAGGCCCAGCCGACGCAGTTCCGCGGCCATTTCCGGCGGAGCATCGGCGGAATCGCCGGGTCGGGCATCGGCCGGCGCCCGCGCCGGCTCGAGGTAGCGCCAGCCTTGGAACGGCTGCATGGCGCGCATGGCCGTCGGAACGAGTTCGCGCTCGACCAGGAACACGCAGTATTTGCGGCCTTGATCGTCGCTGGCCTCGTCGAAGCCGACCAGTTTCTGGCGCGCCCTGATGTAGCCCTTGATAACCCAGTAGAGCGATCCGCCCTCCAGAAGTTCCGCCTGGCGCTTGGGCGTGGAACGCGTGAACACGCGATGCGGCGATCCAGGCTTCTGGCGTCGCTCCTTGCGGCGCTTCTCCTGAAACTTGGCGATCTCCTCCATGGACGAGGCGCCGACGGCAAGCTTGATCAGGTTCAGGGTCATGCGTCTGTTTACGACTGCCCGACGCCTTTCCGCAACAGGACTGTGGCAGGTTTCCCACAGCAGCCGCCAATTGAAAACCCGACGCATTCCGCACGCCGGGCCGCCACATATTTTCCGCAAAACGAGGCGCTGAATAGCAGTCACGGAGCAGTGTCCGGCGCGCTAAGATGCGCCGGTCAAAACAAGACTGCCGTTCGGTGGAGACCGCCATGAAGCGCACGACCGTCGTCATCCTGCTGATCGCCGCCGTCATGGCGATCGCGGCCATTGGCTATTTCACCCTGCTGGGGCCGAACGCGCCATTCGACCGGACCGAGCAAAGCGCCTCCGCGCCTCAGACGCCGAGTCCCGCGCCGGCAACGCCGGCAGCACCGACGACACCGGCAAGCGGCGGCCAGCCTGCGGCCGGCACCAGCAATGCCGCCACCACGACGCCGGCGACGCCTGCCGCCCCTCCGTCAGCGCCGGATTTCGCCTATCGCCGCCTCACCATCGATGGTTCGAAAGACCTGGTCGAAGCCTGCTTCAGCTTCACCCATGTGCTGAACGAAGGCGGCAGCGTGCGTTACGACGACTATGTGAAGATCACGCCGGCGGCCAAGGTCGCGATCCGTGTCGCGGGCGACCGTCTCTGCCTTGGCGGTCTGGCGTTCGGCCGCGACTACGACGTCGAGCTTCTCGCCGGATTGCCCGCAGCGGTGGACGGCAAGGCGCTGGAACGCGCCGAGACCGTCAAGGTCGCCATGGGCGAACGCCCGGCGATGGTCGCCTTCAGCGGCTCCGGCCTGATCCTGCCGCGCGAGACCAGCGTCGGCGTGCCCATCACCACCGTCAATGTCGACACGGTGCGCCTCAAGGTGCTGCGCGTTTCCGACCGCATCATGGCGCGCCTGTCGCCGGACGAGTTCGAGCAGAAGCGCATGCGCCCCTGGCGCATCCAGGACGTGCTGCAGGATACCGGTTCGCAGGTCTGGGAAGGCACCATGCCCGTCAAGGGCGGCCCCAACGAGACCGTGGTGACGGCGTTCCCGATCCGCGAGGCGGTCAAGGAATGGAAGCCCGGCGCCTATCTCGTGGTCGCCTGGAACGCCGCCGACGGCAAGATCGAGCCCACCAACGACTACAGCTCGTTCAACTACAACTACGAAACCGCCTCGCAGTGGGTGATCGATTCCGATATCGGGCTTACCGTCCTGACCGGCACGGACGGGTTGCACGTCATGTCTCGCTCGCTGGCCAGCGCCAAGCCGATGCCCGGCATCACCCTGGCGCTGATCGCCAACAACAACGACGAGCTGGGCAAGGTAACGACGGACGCTCAGGGCTATGCCGCCTTCCCGCCCGGCCTGCTGCGCGGCAGCGGCGGCAACGCGCCGGTCGCCGTCATGGCCTACGGGCCGAACGGCAGCGATTTCAACTATCTCAGCCTCAGCCGCGCCGGCTTCGATCTCTCGGATCGCGGCGTCGAGGGCCGCGCCGCACCCGGCGCCACCGACGCCTTCGTCTATCTCGACCGCGGCATCTATCGCCCGGGCGAAACGGTCCATGTCACGGCGATGCTGCGCGACCGTACCGCCAATGCGCTCGACGCGCCGCTGACGCTGATCGTGCGCCGCTCCGACGGCGTCGAATACCGTCGCACGACTTTGGCCGGCACCAGCGCCGGCACAGTGAGCTTCGGTATCGATCTCAGCCCGTCGGCCCGCCGCGGACGCTGGAGCGTCAGCGCCTATGTCGATCCCAAGGCGCAGCCGGTCGGCACCGCCGAATTCAGCGTCGAGGATTTCGTGCCGCAGCGGCTCAAGCTGGCCCTCGCCGCCGACAAGGACAAGCCACTGAAGATCGGCGACGAAGTGTCGGTTTCGGTCGACAGTCGGTTCCTTTACGGCGCCCCTGCAGCCGAACTCGAAGGCGAAGCGGAGATGCGCATCGTCGCCGATCCATTGGCCTTTCCGAAATTGCCGGGATTCCGCTTCGGCCTGACCGGCGAGAAGGTCAAGGAAACCATCGTGCCGCTGGCCATCGTCAAGACGGATGCCCAAGGCAAGACGGTCGCGACTGGCAAGATCGAGAAGATCGAGCCGCTGACGACGCCGCTTAAGGCCAATATTTCGGTCTCGATCTTCGAACCCGGCGGTCGCGCCACGCGCGACGAGATCTCGCTGCCCGTGCGGCCGCGCGACAGCTATGTCGGCATGCGCCCGCGTTTCGACGGCTACGTGCAGGAAGGCTCGCCGGCCGAATTCGAGATCGCCCTGGTCGATGCCAAAGGCGAACGTCTGGCGCGGCCGGGCCTGAAATGGGAACTCGTGCGCGAACATCGCAACTACCAATGGTATCGCACCGGCAATTCCTGGCGCTGGGAGGTCTATAGCCGCGACATTCCCGTCACCAGTGGCACGATCGACGTCGAGGCCGACAAGCTTGCCGTTGTCAGCCAGACCCAGTCCTGGGGCCGTTACCGCCTGATCGTCACCGATCCGACGACGGGCGCGGCGTCGAGCATCAGCTACTACTCCGGCTGGGCCTCCTCGCAGGTCGCCGAGACGCCCGACCTCGTCAAGGTCACGGCCGACAAGCAGACCTATGCCAAGGGCGAAACCGCGCGCGTGCGCATCGAGGCGCCATTCACCGGCGAAGCGACGATCGTGATCGCCGGCGACCGCATCTTCGAGCGCAGGCTCGTTTCCGTCGCCGCCGAAGGCACGACGGTCGACATCCCTGTGTCCGCCGACTGGGGCAGCGGCGCCTATGCGCTGGTCAGCGCCTTCCGACCGCTGGCCCAGAAGAACGATCGCGCCCCGGTGCGCGCCATCGGCCTGGTCTGGCTCGGCGTCGATGTCAGCGATCGCAAACTGGCAGTGGAAATCGGCACGCCCGACAAGATCCTGCCGCGGCAGAAGATCGAGGTGCCGATCAAGGTCGCGCAGGCCGGGCCCGAGGCCTTCGTCACCCTGGCTGCGGTCGACGAGGGCATCCTGCAGCTCACCAAATTCCAGTCGCCCGATCCGTCGCAGCATTTCTTCGGCAAGCGCCGACTGACGCTGGGCATACGCGACGATTACGGCCGGCTGCTTGACGGTGCGGCCGACGTCGTCGGCCAGATCCGCACCGGCGGCGACAGCGCCGCTGGCCGCGGGCTGGAGGTCGTGCCGACGCGGACCGTGGCGCTGTACTCGGGCATCGTCAAACTCGATGCCGAGGGCAAGGCCAGCATTCCGCTCGACATTCCCGACTTCACCGGCGAATTGCGGCTCATGGCGGTGGCCTTCGACCGGGCGCGGGTCGGCCAGTCAAGCAAGCCGCTGACCGTGCGCGACGCACTGGTCAGCGACGTCACCCTGCCCCGCTTCCTGGCACCAGGCGACGAAAGCCGCATCAGCCTGCTGCTGCACAATGTCGAGGCCACCCCCGGCGCGTATCAGGTGTCGCTGACGGCAAGCGGCGCGGTCAGCCTTCCCGCCGTGAACCAGTCGGTCGACATGCCGGCCGGCAAGCGCCAGATCTTCGGCTGGCCGGTCAAGGCCGAGCAGGTCGGCATCGGCAAGTTCGACCTGAAGATCACCGGGCCGAACGGCTTCGAGGTCGCCCGCGACTGGCAGATCCAGGTCCGGCCGGCGCAGGCGCCGCAGACCGTCGAACTGGTCTCGTCCGTCAAGCCCGGCGAGAGCTTCACCGTCGACGCCGCCTCGCTCGAGACCTTCGTGCCCGGCAGCGCCACCGTGTCGGTCAGCATGGCCAGCGTACGCGGCTTCGATGTCGCCGGCCTGCTGACGGCACTGGACAAGTATCCGTTCGGCTGTCTCGAACAGACCACCAGCCGGGCCCTGCCGCTGCTTTATTTCGGCGAACTGGCCGCCGTCAGCGGCATCCAGACCGACAAGGCGCTGCCGACGCGGATCCAGGAGGCAGCGTCGCGCATTCTCGACATGCAGCGTCCCGACGGCGGTTTCGGCATGTGGGGACCGGGTCTCTACGCCGCCGATCCCTGGTTGCAGATCTTCGCGCTGGATTTCCTGATCCAGGCCAAGGCCAAGGACTTCGCCGTGCCGGATGCCGCAGTCATGCGCGGCCTGAACTGGGTGCGCGGCACGTTGTCGGAATTCTCGCCCGAGGCGCGCGCTTATGGCTTCTACGTGCTGGCCCGGGCCGGCCAGGCCGATGTCGGACAGCTGCGCTACTTCCAGGACACGGACCTGCGCAACATCCGCACCGGGCTGGGTCGCGGCCATCTGGCGGCGGCGCTGGCGCTGACCGGCGAGAAGGCGCGCGCCCTCACCGCCTTCCAGCAGTCGCGCCAGGCGGTCGGCTCGGTCATTCGCGGCGACTATTATGGGACCGCGCTTCGCGATGCGGCCGGCCTGACGGCCGTGGCCGCGCTGGCCGGCCAGACCGACATGCTGCCGGCGCTGACAGACAGGCTGCGTCGCTTCGACAAGGTCTCCATCGAGAACACGACCACGCAGGAAAAGGCCTGGATGCTGCTGGCGGCCCACGCCATGACCCAGACCGCGACGCCGCTGACCCTCGAAGTCAACGGCGATCCGGTGAAGCCCAAGCGCGAGCCGGCCATGTTCTATCCCGACGCCGCCAAGGTCGCCGCCAATCCGATGGCGATTCGCAACACCACCGACCGCGAGATCTGGGGCACGCTGTCGGTGCGCGGTGTACCCAAGGCGATGCAGCCGGCCGTCGCGCGCGGCATGCGCGTCGACCGGGTGTTCCGCAAGCTCGACGGGTCGGCCGCCGATCTTTCGAAGGTGGTGCAGAACGACCGGCTGATGGTCGTGCTGACCGGCCGCGCTCTCGACAAGAGCTATCACGAGGTCGCGCTGCTCGATCTGCTGCCGGCCGGCTGGGAGATCGAGGCGGTCATTCCCTACGTGCAGGACGGCGAGCAGGCCTATTCCTGGCTGCCGAAGATCAGCTTCAGCCGCACGCGCGAGGCGCGCGACGATCGCTTCTTCGCCAGCTTCACCTTCGGCAAGCCGACCTATTTCGGCTCCTATCGCGGCAACTACTATTACGAGGAAGAGGAAACTGCCGAGTTTGCGCTGGCTTACGTCGTGCGGGCCGTGACGCCGGGCACCTACGTGCTGCCACCGGCGCAGATCGAGGACATGTACCGCCCAGGCGTGATCGGCCGCACCAACGGCGGCACGGTCACTGTGCTGCCGCGGCCCTAGGAGAGAGGGCGGGTTCCCGATGCGGCGCTGGCTCCTTGCAGGCATTCTGCTGGTGGCATCTGCGCTGGCCGGCGGCGCCGTGCTCGACCGGCTCTATCCGCCCGACCTGTCGCGCTTCCACGACCGGTCGACCCTGGTGGTCGATGCCGACGGCAAGATCCTGCGTGCCTTCACCTCGAGCGACGATCGCTGGCGGCTGCTGGCAAGCCCGCAGGATGTCGATCCGCTGTTCTTGAAGACCTTGCTGGCCTACGAAGACCGCCGCTTCCATTGGCATCCCGGCGTCGACCCGCTCTCGGTCGTGCGCGCCATGGGACAGTTCGTGGCGCATGGCGAGATCGTCTCCGGCGCCTCGACCCTGACCATGCAGACCGCCCGCCTGCTCGAACCGCATTCGCGCGATCTCGGCGGCAAGGTGCTGGAGGCGCTGCGGGCGCTGCAGCTTGAACTGCACTACAGCAAGGACGAAATCCTCACCCTCTACCTCACCCTGGCGCCCTATGGCGGCAATCTCGAGGGCGTGCGCGCCGCCTCGCTGGCCTATTTCGGCAAGGAGCCGCGCAGCCTGGCACCGGCCGAGGCCGCACTTCTGGTCGCCCTGCCCCAGTCGCCCGAACGCCGCCGTCCCGACCTGCACCCCAAAGCCGCCCGCGCCGCGCGCGACTGGGTCGTTGAGGTGGTGGCCGGGCGCGGCAGGCTGACCGCCGCCCAGCGCCGCGACGCGCTCGACCGGCCGGTGCCAAACACCCGAGATTCCATGCCTTTTCTGGCCCCGCACCTGAGTTTGGCGCTGGCGGGGGAGGTGCGGGCGGGTAGCACAGTTCGGACGTTCGTGCAGGGCGGGCTGCAGCGCGGTTTGGAGCGCCTGGCCCTTGAATCGGCTAGGAATTTCGCCGATGGGGCGGATGTGGCCATGGTCGTGGTCGACAACCGCGACAGAAGCGTCATCGGCTATGTCGGAAGCGCGGATTTCTTTGCAAAAGCAGGGCAGAACGACCTGGTCCGGGCCCGCAGATCGCCCGGATCGACCCTGAAGCCGTTCGCCTACGCCATGGCCTTCGACGATGGCGTTTTGCACCCAGAATCGCTCATAGACGACGCTCCGTACCGCTTCGGCGACTATGCGCCGCGCAATTTCGATCGCGACTTCCAGGGCACCATCACCGCCCGTTCTGCGCTGCAGCAATCGCTCAACGTGCCGGCGGTGGCGGTGGTCAACCGCATCGGCCCCGAGCGCTTCGCCGCCGGTCTGCAGCAGGCCGGGGCCGAGCTGGTCTACCCCAAGGACGCGACCGGCGCCGGCTCGCTGGCGATCGTGCTGGGCGGTGCTGGCATTTCGCTGCTCGACCTGACGATGCTCTATGTCGGGCTGGCCGATGGCGGCTCGATGCGACCGCTGGCGCTGCGCCAGGGCGATGGCGCCGACAAGGAGCCGTTGCGCCGGCTGGTGGGCGAACGGGCAGCCTGGTATGTCGGCGACATACTGGTGGGCAGCACGCCGCCCGACAGCTACGCCTCGACCGCCACGCCCGGCAGCCGCCGACGCATCGCCTTCAAGACCGGCACGTCGTTCGGTTTCCGGGACGCCTGGGCGGTGGGCTATAGCGGCCGCTACACGGTCGGCGTCTGGACCGGCCATGCCGACGCGACCCCGCGTCCGGGCCAGTTCGGCCGCAATACCGCCGCCCCCATCATGCTGCGCGCCTTCGACCTGCTGCCGCCAGAACCGGTCGCGCCGGCGCGCCGCCCGGGCGACGTGCTGACCGTTACCGGCGCGGGCGATCTGCCGCCCAGCCTGCAGGTGTTCGATCCCAGCGCGCCGCAGCTCGCCATCGGCAGCGTCGCCCGCACGCGCGTGCCGGCGCCGCGCATCGTGTTTCCGCCGCAGGGCGCGCTGATCGAAGTCACCCGCGCCGATCAGGCGCTGCAGCCGCTGGTGCTGAAAGCCGAGGGCGGCCAGGGGCCGCTGCGCTGGGTGGTGAACGACCGGCCGATCCCGGCAACGGCAGCGACGACGCTGTGGCAACCCGACGGGGCGGGCTTCACCCGCATCGCCGTGGTCGACGCCAGCGGACGCAGCAGCGTGGTCGAGGTGCGGGTGCAGATCGCCGAGTGAAAATCAGGCGGCGAGCTTCGCCGCCATGGCCTGCGCCACCTTGGAAGCCGGCTGGCGGCCCAGGGCGGCGGTGATGAAGCGGCCGATGCCGGCGATCTTCTCGATATCGACGCCGTGCTCGACGCCCAGCCCGTTGAGCATATAGAGCACGTCCTCGGTGCCGACATTGCCCGAGGCGCCCTTGGCGTAGGGGCAGCCGCCGAGGCCGGCGACGGCGGTATCCATCACCGTGATGCCGCGCTCCATGCAGGCGAGGATGTTGGCCAGCGCCTGGCCGTAAGTGTCGTGGAAATGCACCGCGATCTTCTCGCGCGGCACCACGGCGGCGACGGCATCGACCATGGCGACGCATTTGCCCGGCGTACCAACGCCGATCGTGTCGCCGAGCGAGATCTCGTAGCAGCCCATCGCCAGCAGCTTCGCCGCCAGATCGGCCACCGCCTGCGGCGCGACATCGCCCTCGTAGGGACAGCCGACCACGGTTGAGATGTAGCCGCGCACCTTGATGCCGTGGTGCTGCGCCGCTTCCATCACCGGGGCGAAACGCTCGAGGCTCTCGGCGATGGAGCAGTTGATGTTCTTGCGCGAGAAGCTCTCCGACGCGGCGGCGAACACGGCGACCTCTTCGCATTTCGCCTCGATGGCGGCGTTCATGCCCTGCTTGTTGGGCACCAGCACAGGATAGGACACGCCCGGCTTGCGCCGGATGCGGGCCATGACCTCGTCGGTGCTGGCCATCTGCGGCACCCATTTGGGCGACACGAAGCTGCCGGCCTCGACGGTGACGTGGCCGGCCTCGGTCAGGCGGTCGATCAGCTCGACCTTGACCTCGACCGGCACCGGCTTCGCCTCGTTCTGCAGCCCGTCGCGCGGACCGACCTCAACCAGACGCACGCGCTTGGGCAGGGCCATGGCCGCCTCCTCAGGCTGCGGGCTCGAACTCGACCAGCTCGACGCCCTCGTCCACCAGTTCGCCGGCGGCGAACTTCACCTTCTTGATGGTCCCGTCCGATGGCGCGGCGATGGTGTGTTCCATTTTCATCGCCTCGAGGACCACGACCGGCTGGCCGCGGCGCACCTTGTCGCCGTCCTTTACCTTCACGTCGATCACCTTGCCCGGCATCGGCGCCTGCAAAGTGCCGGTCGGCACGTCGTCGACGGCCGACACGTTGCGCGGATCGATCGCCTTGAGCCGATGGTTGATCCCCGGCGCCATGATGACGAGATCCTCGCTGCCATCGTTCGCCGTCAGGCGCACGATGTTGGCGGTCTGGCGCACGCCGTCGATGGTGGCCGACAGCACGCCCTCCTCGTCCAGCTCGCCGCTCGCCACCACGCGGCCCGACGGCAGCGCCAGTTCCCAGGTGCCATTGCGAGCGAAGGTCACTTCGACGCGGATGTCGTCGTTGCCCGACTTGAAGCTCAGCGCGTCATGGCCGTCGCCATTGAGGCGCCAGCCCGACGCGATTCCCCAGGGCGACCACGGATCGAGCGAACGCTTCTGCAGTTCGCAGGATCGGTTGCCGAAATGGCTGAGCTGCGCCAGCGCCGCCAGCGCCAGGACGCGGTCGGACGGCGCGCCCGGCTTGACGATGACGTCGGCCTTGTGCCGCTCGATGAAGCCGGTGTCGAGATCGCCGGCGCCGAAAGCCGGATGGGCGGCGATGGCGGCCAGCAGGGCGGTGTTGGTGGAAACGCCGACGACCTGGGTTTCGGCCATGGCGGCGGCCAGGCGGCGGATGGCGGAATGGCGGTCGCGGTCCCAGACGATGATCTTGGCGATCATCGGGTCGTAGTTCATCGACACCTCGTCGCCCTGGCGCACGCCGGTATCGACGCGGACATGGGCGTTCTCGGCCGGCAGGCGCAGATGGCGCAGCGGCCCGATCGAGGGCAGGAAGTTGCGCACCGGGTCCTCGGCGTAGAGGCGGACCTCGATGGCATGGCCGTTGATCGCCAGATCGTCCTGCAGCAGCGGCAGCTTCTCGCCCGAAGCGACGCGGAACTGCCATTCGACCAGATCCTGGCCGGTGATCATCTCGGTGACCGGATGCTCGACCTGCAGACGGGTATTCATCTCCATGAAGTAGAACGAGCCGTCCTGGTTGGCGATGAACTCGACCGTGCCGGCGCCGACATAGCCGATCGCCTTGGCGGCGGCGACGGCGGCCTCGCCCATGGCGCGACGGCGGTCGATCGGCATGCCGGGAGCCGGCGCCTCCTCGATCACCTTCTGGTGGCGGCGCTGGATCGAGCAGTCGCGCTCGAACAGATAGACGCAATTGCCGTGCGTGTCGGCGAACACCTGGATCTCGATGTGGCGCGGCCGCGTCAGGTATTTCTCGATCAGCACGTGGTCGTCGCCGAAGGCGCCTTTGGCCTCGCGCTTGGCGCCGGCCAGCTGCTCGACGAACTTGGCATCGCTCTCGACGACGCGCATGCCCTTGCCGCCGCCGCCGGCCGAAGCCTTGATCAGCACCGGATAGCCGATGCGTTCGGCGGCCGCCTTCAGGATGGGTTCGCTCTGGTCGTCGCCGTGGTAGCCCGGCACCAGCGGCACCTTGGCCTGCTCCATGATCTTCTTGGCTTCGCTCTTGGAGCCCATGGCGCGGATGGCGGAGGCCGGAGGTCCGATGAAGACGATGCCGGCCTTGGCGCAGGCTTCGGCGAAGCCGGCGTTTTCCGACAGGAAGCCGTAGCCCGGATGCACCGCCTGGGCGCCCGACTTGCGCGCGACCTCGACGATGCGGTCGGCAACGAGATAGCTCTCGCGGGCCGAGGCCGGTCCGATGTGATAGGCCTCGTCGGCCATCGCCACGTGCATGGCGTCGCGATCGGCGTCGGAATAGACCGCGACGGTGGCGATACCCATGCGGCGCGCCGTCTTGATGACCCGGCAGGCGATTTCGCCGCGATTGGCGATCAGGATCTTGGAAAACATCTGCGTTCGACCTCTATCTCAAACCGTCCAGCCCGCCTTGCGCTTCTCGAGGAAGGCGCTCATGCCTTCCTTGGCGTCGGGCGTCGTGCATTGCGCCGTGACTTCGTCGGCGATACGGGCAGCCATCTGCGAGTCTCTGGCGGCAACCGAAAATTCGGTCACCAGCCGCTTGATCAGCGCCTGGACGCTGGGCGCGCCGAGCTTCAGTTCGCCGGCGAGCCTGGCGATCTCGGCGTCGAGCTCGGCGGCCGGTACGACGCGATCGACCAGCCCGAAGTCGCGCGCCTGCGCGGCGGGCACGATACCGCCATGCAGCAGCACCTGGCGCGCCTTGCGCGGACCCAGCGCCTGGATCAGTTCGGGAATGGCGATGCCGGCCAGCAGGCCGTTGCGCACCGACGTCAGCCCGAAGCGGGCGGTATCGGCGGCGACGGCATAGTCGCAGGCCAGCATGATGCCGACCCCGCCGCCGACGCAGGCGCCCTGGACGCGGGCGATCGATGGCTTGGGCAGGTCGTAGACCGCCTGTACCGCATTGGAGAACAGCGTGGCGCCGGCATGCTGCTCGGCGGTGCTGAGCGATGGCCAGGTCAGAACCCAGTTGAAGTCGCCGCCGGCCGAGAAGCTCGGCCCATCGGCCGCCAGCACGACGATGCGCACGGCCTCGTCGGCAGCCGCCCGGTGCACCGCCGCGATCAGCGCGTTGCCGGTCGCCTGGTCGAGCGCGTTGTGCGCCGCCGGCCGGTTGATCCGGATCGTGGCGACGCCGGCGTCGACCGAATAGAGGACGGGCTTCGCCATCGTCACATCCGGAACACGCCGAACTTGGTCGGCTCGATCGGACAGTTCATGGTCGCCGATAGCGCCAGGCCCAAGGTCATGCGTGTATCGGCCGGATCGATGACGCCGTCGTCCCAGATGCGCGCCGACGCAAAGTAAGGATGCGCTTCGGCCTCGAGCTGGTCGCGGATCGGCTTCTTGAACGCGGCCTCTTCCTCCGCGCTCCAGCTCTCGCCGCTGCGCTCCATGCCGTCGCGCTTGACCGTCGCCAGCACGGACGCCGCCTGCTCGCCGCCCATGACGCAGATGCGGCCCGACGGCCACATCCACAGGAAGCGCGGGCTGTAGGCGCGGCCGCACATGCCGTAATTGCCGGCGCCGTAGGAGCCGCCGATGATGACGGTGAATTTCGGTACGTTCACGGTGGCGACGGCCGTCACCATCTTGGCGCCGTCCTTGGCGATGCCGCCAGACTCGTATTTTTTGCCGACCATGAAGCCGACGATGTTCTGCAGGAAGATCAGCGGAATGCCGCGCTGGCCGCAGAGCTCGATGAAATGCGTCGCCTTGAGCGCCGATTCCGAGAACAGGATGCCGTTGTTGCCGACGATGCCCACCGGATAGCCCCAGATGCGGGCGAAGCCGCAGACCACGGTGGTGCCGTAGAGCTGCTTGAACTCGTCGAACTCGCTGCCGTCGACCAGGCGGGCGATGATTTCGCGCACATCGTAGGGCTGGCGCGCATCGGTCGGCACGACGCCGTACATTTCTTCCGCGCTGTAGAGCGGATCGCGCGGCGGCTCGACCATAACCGAGGGACGCTTGACCCGATTGATGTTGGCGATCACGCGCCGCGCCATGCCGAGCGCGTGCGAATCGTTCATCGCGTAGTAGTCGGTGACGCCCGAGGTGCGCGAATGCACGTCGGCGCCGCCCAGATCCTCGGCGCTGACGACCTCGCCGATCGCGGCCTTAACCAGCGGCGGGCCGCCCAGGAAGATCGTGCCCTGCTTGCGCACGATAATGGCCTCGTCCGACATTGCGGGCATGTAGGCGCCGCCTGCGGTGCAGGAGCCCATCACGACGGCGAGCTGAGGGATGCCCTGCGCCGACATGTTGGCCTGGTTATAGAAGATGCGGCCGAAATGGGTGACGTCGGGGAAAACGCCGGTCTGGTTCGGCAGGTTGGCGCCACCGGAATCGACCAGATAGATGCAGGGCAACTTGTTCTCAATGGCGATCTGCTGGGCGCGCAGATGCTTGGTGACGGTGAGCGGGTAGTAGGTGCCGCCCTTGACGGTGGCGTCGTTGCAGACGATGACGCATTCCTGGCCCGAAACGCGGCCGATGCCGGTAATCACGCCGGCGGCCGGCACCTCGTTGTCGTACATGTTGAGGGCGGCGAGCTGCGACAACTCGAGGAACGGCGAACCGGGATCGAGCAGGGTGCGCACCCGATCGCGCGGCAGCAGCTTGCCGCGGGCCAGATGCCTCTCGCGCGCCTTGGCGCCACCGCCCTCGCGGTTCTTCGCCACCCGGGCCTTCAGATCGGCCACCTGTTCGGACATGGCGGCGGCATTTGCCTTGAAGGCGGCGGAGCGCACATCGAGCGCGGATTTCAGGACCGGCATGAACTACCCATTTGCGTTTGCTTGGCTTTGCGCCGGAGGAGCCGGCGCGAGAAATGCGTTTCCCGCCCGCAAATTGCCGGCCGGGGCCACGCGCGGCAAGGGCAAAAAAAGCGGCCCGTCTCGCCTGTCGGCGGGACGGACCGGATCAATTCCGCAGGTCAGACGGGCGGTCAGACGGGCGGTCAGCCGGCGACGATATAGCGCCGCAGGTCTTCGGCTTCGTGGCGAACCTCCTCGATCAGCGCCTTGACCACGTCGCCGATCGAAACCACCCCGACCAGCCGGCCGCGCTCGACCACCGGCAGATGGCGAATGCGCCGCTCGGTCATGACGGACATCACGGATTCGACGGTGTTGTCCGGCGCGCAAACCACCACGGACTTGGTCATGATATCGCAGACGCGATCGGCCAGCACGGCGCCGCCACGACCGGCGACGCCGCGGGCGATGTCGCGCTCCGATATGATGCCGAGCACCCGGTCGCCGGCCAGGACCAGCACCGCGCCGATACCGTGACGGGTCATGGTGCGGGCGGCGTCCTCCACCGTCATGTCCGGGGTGATGCCGACGACGTCGAGTTCCTTGGCGCTGAGAATTTCCGACACAAGCATGGGCTTCCTCCTTTTCGCTTCGGAGGGCGGCCGGAACACCGCGTCGCTTTTCGCGTTCAAATCGCCCGGCTCGGGCCGGCGCCTGGTTCGAACGCCGGCCTTGTCGCCGACGGCGCGGGGCCAGACGGCTCCGCAACAGAAACGAACGCTCAGGCCATGACTCTGTTCCTCCGCGCCGCCGCAGGCAAGCTATTCGCCTGTGGAGTATGCCGATGGCAATGCCATGCTGCGCTGCGATGGCGGGCGAGGCAGACCGTGTGAAAAGGATCACAGCCGGCCTCCTTCGATTGTCGTATGGATTGATAAATGTCTGGTTTCAATGTAGTTTTAACGATCCGCAGCCCGTGGCGCGACCGGCGCGCAGGGCCTGCCGCATTGGAGTGTCCGAATGGGACGCATGCGGCGACGGAAGCTGCCGGTCAGGGGGTACGAGCTTTGTTCAAGTCCAGTAATTCGCTGCGGGCTGGCGTGCCTGTCAGGCGGGCAGCCGCACGGGCCGGCTTCGGAGCGGCGTTCGCCGTGGCAATCGGCATCGCGGCCGGCACGGCGTCGGCGCAGCAGACCGCAGACCTGCAGGAGCTGTTCCGCCAGGTGCTGGTCAATCCGACCGACACGGGCGCCAACATCCGCTACGCCAAGGAAGCGGAAAGGCGCGGCGAGCTGCGCAAGGCGCTGTCGGCCTACGAGCGCATCGTGCTCAACGAACCCAACAACCGCGAGGCGCGCGGCGAATACGAGCGCATCAAGGCGCTGCTCGAGCCGGCGCAGACCCGCTTCCAGTTCGGCTTCGGCGGCCAGTTCGAGACCAACACCGATCTCAACGACGGCAACGGCCGCGACGATTTCTCGGGCATCGTGACCTTCCGCGTCGACGACGACCGCCGGCTGTTCGGCTCGACGCTGTGGCGCTCCTCGCTGCAGCTCTATGCCGACGCGCACGCCCGCACCAGCTCGGCCGACTTCATGTACGGCAGCGCCAGCACCGGTCCGGTGTTCCTGGTCGGCAACGGCTGGCGCTTCCATCCCTTCGTCACCGCCGAAAGCGGCCTGGCCGACTACGACTTCCTGTTCTGGTCGGCCGGCATCGGCGGCACGCTGGAGACGCGCGGCTCGGATCCGCTGCGCAGCGTCACCGCCTCGGTGTCCTACGCCGATTTCGCCTCGGGCGGCGGCAACGGGCCGTTCACGCCGGACAACGGACGCGACGCGGTGGTCGCCGGGCTTTCGGTGCGGCTGGGCTGGGACAACATCATCGCCAAGACCGACGCCATCGAGCTGCGGCCGCAAGTGGTCTACAACGGCGCCAAAGACAGCGAGTTCACCTTCTGGCAGGGCGGCGCGACGCTGTCCTACGCCGCCAGCCTGTTCTCCTTCGCCGGCGGCGTCGGCAACGTGTTCATCAGCCCGGAAGTGACGGTGCAGTACCGCCGCTACAAGGGCGCCGAACAGGGCCGCAGCAACGACCGCAAGGATTTGCGCGTGTCGCCGGCGCTGCGCCTGATCGCCATGTACGACAACTACACCGCCGTGCTCGGCTACATCTACGACCGCAACTTCTCGAACTACGACAACGAGAACGGTCTCAACGGCCGCGACTACGTCAACCATCGCGTCGGCCTCAACTTCTTCGTGGATTTCTAATGCGCACCATCATTCTCGCCACCGTCGCCGCCGCCGCCATCGCGGCCGTCGCGACCGTACCGTCGGCCCAGACCACGGCGCCGGACGTCGGCGTCGCGGCCACCGTGATCAACCGCGTCGAGGGCACGGTCGGCCAGCAGACCGCCGCCAAAAAGACCGGCGACAAGGTGTTCCAGAACGAGCTGATCCGCACCGGCGCCGAGAGCAAGGGCCAGCTGCTGTTCCGCGACGAGACCAGCCTGACCATCGGCCCCGAGTCGGAGGTCAAGCTCGACCAGTTCGTCTACAACCCGCAGGGCGGCTCGTCGGTGACGCTGAACGCCACCAAGGGCGTGTTCCGCTTCATCTCGGGCAGCCTGCCGAGCCAGGCCTACGAGATCAAGACGCCGGCGGCGACCATCGGCGTGCGCGGCACGATCATCAACATCCTGCTGCTGATCGACGGCACGGCGGTGTTCCAGAACGGCGAAGGCAGCTTCGTGGCCCAGACCCTGCGCGGCAACTTCACCGTCAACCGGCCGGGCCAGGTGCTGGTGATCCGGCCGGGCGGCGAGCCGCAAATCAACGGCAAGCTGGCGCCGTGGCAGCAGGCGCTGCTGGCGCCGATCCTCGATCCCGACAAGCGCTCGGCCACCGTGCCCGATTTCTTCCAGGAGGACCGGGTGCGCAAGCTGCGCAACATCCTGCGCGGCCGCAGCGGCGGCGGCTATTCCGGCTACGACGACTACGAGCCGTGCTACGAATGCGAATACTAGGCCAAAGGGCCTGACGCTTTCCGACGGGCGGCTCGCAGGAGCCGCCCGTTTGCGTTTGTGAAGCCGTTCACAGCCGGCGCCCGGGCGCTCTGGACGACGGGCCGGACGCACCCCACTTTGGGGGTCCGGATTGGAGATTGCCATGTCCAGATCGCTGACCGCCGCCCTCCTCCTCGCCCTGTCGACCGCGCCCGCGCTGGCGCAGCCGGCCGCCAATATCGGCGTCGCCGCCACCGTGGTCGACCGCATGGAAGGCAGCGCCGGCGGCCAGCGCGTCATCGGCCAGGGCGACAAGGTCTACAAGGACGAGGTCGTGCGGACCGGCGCGCTGGGCAAGGGCCAGCTGCTGTTCCTCGACGAGACGACGCTGACGGTGGGGCCGAACTCGCGCGTCACGCTCGATCGCTTCGTCTACGATCCCGGCCGCGGCGCCGGCACGGTGACCATGACGGCGGTGCGCGGCGTGTTCCGCTTCGTCAGCGGCAGCCTGCCCAGCCAGGCCTACGAGATCAAGACGCCGGCCGGCTCGATCGGCGTGCGCGGCACGATCTTCGAGCTGATCGTCGATCTCGACGACACGGTGACGATACGGCTGCTCGAGGGCGGCATCGTGTTCACCACCCTGTCGCGCCAGGAAACGGCGCTGACGCGGCCGGGCCAGGTGCTGACGGTGCGGCCCGGCACTGGCGGCCAGTCGATCGCCGCCGGGCTGACGGAGCGGCAGACGGCGCTGCTGGCGCCGATCGTCGATCTCGGCACGGCGGCGCAGACCCCAGGCCAGGACCGGCAGAACGAGTTGCGCGACCAGCTGCGCGGGCGTCCCGGCGGCGGCGGCGACAAGCAGCAACAGTACTAGCGGGAAGCGCGCCGGCGGTTCTCGGCCAGATTGCCGCGAAAGCGCGGGCGGGCCAGCCTTTCGCTGAACTGCTCGAACATCAGATTGGCGGCGATCGAGATGCGGTCGCTGCCGCTGGTGTTGGGATCGACCGAGTGGCGCAGCCAGGCGGGAAACAGCACCAGGCGGCCCGGCTTGACCTCGACCAGCGCCTGGCTGGCGGTCATGACCGACGGCCGCACCACCGGCGGGGCGATGACGTGCGCCTGGGCGCGCGGATCGATGAAGTTGATGGTGTTAGCGCCCTGCTCGGCCTGCACGTAGTAGACCGCGCTCAGGAAGTTGTTGGGGTGCGAGTGCTCGTGATGGGTGGCGTTGGCGACGCCGAAATTCGCCCAGCAGCCGGAGACGAACAGCGGATGCCGCTGCAGCCCCAGGAAATCGATGATCTCCGCGCCGGCCGAGATCAGCTTGCTGCACAGCCCATCGAATTCCGGCAGATCGTGCAGTTCGGTGTCGGACTGGCGCGTGCGGCCGCCGGAGCCGGCGGCCATCGCCGCCCGCATGCGCTCAAGCGCCGGCATCAGCGTGCGATTGAGCTTCTCCGTTTCCCCCGCGGGCAGATCGAACGCCCACACCATCGTCGGAAAGAAACTATGGGCATTCTTGGCAGCAAACATCGGATCGCAGGCCCCCGGCGTGTCCGCGACGGGCCCGCAGCGAACCGCTCCCCGTCTGGTTCCGTTATGGACGCACGATCCGCGTATCGCAACCTTTCAACCGGGATCTACGCCGGAAATCCGCCCAGCGTCCCACGACCGGCAACGCCATGCGCTGATGTTATGCCTGAACGGGAGATCGGCTCTCAGCGTGCGGGCTTGTAGGCCTCGGCCGGCAGCCAGAGCACGAGGTCGGGGAACAGGATAGTGACCGACAGGCCGATCAGCTGCAGCAGCACGAACATGGCGATACCCCGATAAATGTGCATCGTCGTGATCGAGGCCGGGGCGACCGCCTTCAGGTAGAACAGGGCGAAGCCGACCGGCGGCGTCAGGAACGAGGTCTGCAGGCAGACCGCGACCAGGACGGCGAACCATACGGGATCGAAGTTCAGCGTCGGGATCACCGGCGCCATCAGCGGCAGGATGATCAGCACGATCTCGACCCAGTCGAGGAAGAACCCGAGCAGGAAGATCACGGCCAGCAGCACCACCAGAATGCCATAGCGATCGAACGGCAGGCCGGTGATGAGATCGTGAATGACGTCGTCGCCGCCCAGGCCGCGCAGCACGACCGCGAAGGCCGTCGCCCCGATGAAGGCGGCGAAAATGAAGGCGGTGGTGCTGCCGGTCGCCGTCAGGACTTCCTTCAGCGTCTTGTAGTCCAGCTTGCGGAAGACGATCGCCAGCAAGGTTGCGCCCATCGCACCGACGCCGGAAGCCTCGGTCGGCGAGGCGATGCCGAAAAATATCGATCCAAGAACGGCGAAGATCAGGAAGACGGGCGGCACCAGCGCCTTGAGCAGCAGGAACCAGAGATTGCCCTGCCCTTCCACCATGGCGACGCGCCGCTCCATGGACATCGGCGGCGCCAGTTCGGGTCGCATGGCCGAGGTGGCGATGACGTAGACCAGATAGAGCACGCCGAGCAGCAGGCCCGGCGACAGCGCGCCAAGGAAAAGGTCGCCGACGGACAGGTTCAACTGATCGCCCATGACGATCAGCATGATGCTGGGCGGGATAAGGATGCCAAGCGTGCCGGAAGCGGCGATGACGCCGACCGACAATTCCTTCTGGTATTTCTCCTCCAGCATGGTCGGCAACGCCAGCGTGGTGAGCAGCACGACCGAAGCGCCGATGATGCCGGTCGAAGCGGCCAGCACGACGCCGATCAGCGTCACGGAAATCGCCAGGCCGCCCGGTACGCGCGCCAGCACCAGCTGCAGCGCCCGCAGCAACTTGAGCGCGATGCCGCTGCGATCCAGCATATGCCCCATGAACACGAACATCGGCAGCGACACGAGGCCGTAATTGGCCATGACGTTGCCGAAAGTCCGGCTGACGACGTTGCGCATCCAGTTGAAATTGACGTCGACGAAGATGCCGACCATGTCCGCCAGCGAGCCGAGCAAGGCGAATATGACGGCCGTGCCGCCCAGCACGAAGGCGAGCGGATAGCCGGTGAACAGCCCGCCGATGAAGAAGGCGAACATGCAGATGACGAAAACGAGATTCCAATCCATCCGCGCGCCTCAATCCCGCCTGTAGCCGAGCAGGAACAGCGCGTTCTGGATGGCGACGGAAACGCCCTGCGCCGTCAGCATCAGCAGGCCGATCGTCAGAAATCCCTTGATGACGTAGCGCGCCGGCAGGCCGCCCGGCATCTCGGAACGCTCGTTGAACTCGACCGACTGGATGAAATACGGCACCGAGAACCACAGCACCGAAATGGTGAACGGCAGCAACAGCGCGAGGCAGCCGATCAACTCGACCCAGGCCTTGCCACGCGGCGTCAGGTTGGCATGGAAGATGTCGACCCTGACATGCTCGTTACGGGCGTAGGTCCATGCCATGCACAGCAGGAACCCGACCGAGTAGAGATGCCACTGGATCTCCTCGAACTCGATGAAGCCGCGGTTGAAGCCGTAACGCGATACCACGTTGACGACGATGACCAGCATCAGGATCGGGTAGATCCAGTTCGAAAAGTCGCCCACCCGGGCATTGACGGCGTCAATGGCCCGGGCGAAGCGATCCAGCCTGGAAAGCGACATGCCTGCCGCTTTTCGTCGGATTTACGAGACCGTCAGGGCGTTCCCAGCTTGCCCCACTCGCGCGCCTTGGCGATGTAGGCCTTCATGTCTTCCCAGACGCGCTTGAAGTCGGCGTCCTTGGCGGACTGCTCGGCCATGACCTCGTCGGTGGTCTTCTGCAGCACGGCCATGACCGCGTCGGGGAAACGGCGGATCTGCACGCCTTCCTTGCGGTAGAAGTCCAGGGCCGCCGCCTGCTCGCCGATGCCGCGGGCGATTTCCCACGCCATATTGGCCTTGCAGGCGCCTTCAAAGATCGCCTTCTGGGCCGGGCTCAGCGCGTCCCACTTGTCCTTCTTCATGAAGAACTCGGCGGTCGACGCCGGCTGGTGCCAGCCGGGGAAGTAGTAGTTCTTGGCGACCTTGTAGAAACCAAGGTTCTTGTCGATCGACGGCATGGAGAACTCAGTGGCGTCGATCACGCCTTTCTCGAGGTTGGGGAAGATTTCGCCCGCCGGCACGACGGTGACCGAAGCGCCCAGCTTGGACAGAACCTCGCCGCCCAGGCCGGCATAGCGGATCTTCAGGCCCTTGAAGTCGTCGGCCGTCTTGATCTCCTTGGCGAACCAACCGGCTGCCTCGGGTCCGATGAAACCGCAGATCATGGCGTGAATGCCATGCTTGGCGTAGATCTCGGCGAACAGCTTGTTGCCGTTGCCCTCGAGCACCCAGGCCAGATATTCCTCGGTCGTGGCGCCGAACGGCACGGCGCCGAACAGCGTCATCGCGGGAATCTTGCCCATGATGTAGCCCGGCCAACCGTAGGACGCATCGAGCGTGCCGCCCTTGACCGCATCGAACATTTCGAACGTCGGCACCAGCTTGCCGGCCTCGTAGAAGCGGATCTCGATGCTGCCGCCCGACATCGCCATCACGAGGTCGGAGAAGTGCTTGCTGGCCTCGCCGATGACCGACAGGCTCGGGTTGAAGGCGGTCTGCATCGTGATGCGAACCTTCTTGTCCTGCGCCTGGGCAGGACCGGCGATCGCAACCGCCAGTGCCGCCGCGGATACAGCGCCGGCAACGAACTTCATCGATTTCTTCAGCATGGTTCCTCCCTCTGGAATTCCGGTTTCCGGAACTTTTATTTCGACGCTTGAGCGTCGTTCGTTGCGCAAACTATTGCATCGGCCCGGGACGCGAACAAGTATTTGTTTGCACAGCCGAATCCGGCCGGCGATGCCCAAGACAGCGGCAGAAGCGATGGAATCGAACGAAACTTCGACACTTCCCGGCACTCTAAGCGATGTAGCACTCTGGCTGCTGCGTTCCGGCTGGCGATACGCCAACAGACGGCTGCTGTTCGAGGAGATCGCCCGCCGGCTGCAGGAGGCCGGCGTGCCTCTGTGGCGAATGGGCGCCTATATTCCCACCATCGATCCCGAAGTGTTCGGCGACGCCTTTCTCTGGAAACGCAGCGAAGGACGCGCCCAGTACCTGAGCGCCAGCTACGGCCTGCTGGACGACGACGACTACCAGACCAGTCCTTTGCACGAGATCGCCCGCAGCGGGGAACCGCTGCGACGCAGACTAGAAGTTCCGCCCGAGGCGCTGGACTATTCGCTGCTGCGCGAACTCAAGCAGCAGGGCGGCACCGACTATTTCGGCCTGCCCCTGCCCTTCAGCGACGACACGCCGGTCCAGATCACCTTCGCCACGGATCGCGCCGGAGGCTTCTCGGAAACCGACATAAGGGAGCTTTCCGATCTGGGGCTCGTGCTCGCCCGGGTGGTGGAAGGCTTTGCCGTGCGCATGCGCGTCGAACGGCTGCTCAACACCTATCTGGGACGCGACGCCGGCAAGCGCGTACTCGCCGGCCAGATATTGCGGGGCCGTGGCGAGACGATCGAGGCCGCCATCCTGTTCGCCGATCTGCGCGGCTTTACGGCGCTCAGCGAGCGGCTCGACTCCGATGCCGTGCTGCGACTGCTCAACGCCTATTTCGATCTGGTGGGCAAGGCGGTCCAGGCCGAGGACGGCGAGATCCTGAAATTCATGGGCGACGGGGTCATGGCCGTGTTTCCCGTCGCGCCCGACCGGCCGATGACGATGGCGGTCAATTCGGCGCTGGATGCCGCTTCGCAGCTATGCCGATCCTTCGCCGACTGGAACGACGAACGCCGCGGCCAAGGGGAAGAGACGCTGGGTTTCGGCATCGCCCTGCATGCCGGACAGGTAATCTACGGCAATGTCGGGGCGTCGGGGAGACTGGACTTCACCGTCATCGGGCCCGTGGTCAACGCCGTCAGCCGGCTGCAGACGCTATGCCGCGAACTGTCCCAGCCGGTGGTCATGTCGCAGGAAATCGCCCGCCATGCCGCGTCCCGCTGTCGATCGCTGGGACAGCACGCCATGCGCGGCATCGCGCAGAAGGTGGAGGTCTTCGCGCCGACCGAGACGGTCAGATCGTCGGCAGAGCCCGGGAGATGATCATCCGCTGAACGTCGCTGGTGCCTTCGTAGATCTGGCACACCCGCACGTCGCGATAGATGCGCTCGACGGGATAGCCTTCGACGTAGCCGTAACCGCCATGGATCTGGATGGCGTCGGAGCAAACCCGCTCGGCCATCTCCGACGCGAAGACCTTCGCCATGGCCGCTTCCGTCAGGCATGGCCGTCCCGCCTGCTTCAACTCGGCGGCATGCAGCGCCATCTGCCGCGCCACCGAAATCCTGGTCGCCATGTCGGCCAGCCGGAACGCCACGGCCTGGTGGTTGACGATCTCGGTGCCGAAGGCCTGACGCTCGCCGGCATAGGCGCGTGCCGCCTCGAATGCCGCGCGCGCCATGCCGATCGACTGCGCGGCAATGCCGATGCGGCCGGTTTCGAGATTGGCCAGCGCGATGCGATAGCCCTCGCCCTCCCCGCCCAGCAAGTACTCGGCCGGCACGCGGCAGTTCTCGAAGACGATCTGGCAGGTGTCGGAGGCGCGCTGGCCCAGCTTGCGCTCGGTCGAAGCGACGACGTAGCCCGGCGTGTCGGTCGGCACGATGAAGCAAGAGATGCCCTTCTTAAGTGCTCCAGGACTCGTGACGGCGAAGACCAGCGCGAAGCCGGCAATCCGGCCCGAGGTGATGAACTGCTTGGTGCCGTTCAGCACGAAATGATCGCCGTCGCGCACGGCGCGGGTCTTCAGCGCCGACGCATCCGAGCCGGCCTGCGGTTCGGTCAGGCAGAAGGCGCCGATGACCTTGCCCTGGGCCAGCGGCACGAGGAATTTCTTCTTCTGTTCCGGCGTGCCGTAGGCGTTGACCGCGGCCGCCACCGGCGAATTGTTGACGCTCATGAGGGTCGACATGGCGCCGCAGCCGGCGGCGATCTCCTCCAGCGCCAGAACGTAGGAAACCATGTCGACGCCGGCGCCGCCCCATTCCGTGGGCACCGTCATGCCCAGAAGGCCGAGCTGGCCCATTTCCGCAACGATCTCCGCCGGAAAGCCGCCCTCGGCCTCGAAACCATTGGCCGGCGCCAGGCGATCCTGCGCGAACTGCCGCGCCATGTCGCGGATCATCGTCTGTTCTTCGGTGAGGATCATCGGGCTACCAGGGCAGCGTATCGCCGTCGAAATTGCGGAAGGTGCCGTTGTCCTTCTTCGTCAGGCTTGCGATTACCTTCATCATGCCCGCGACGCTCTGCGGCGGCGTGACGGGGGCCGCCTTGCCGCCCATGTCGGTCTGCACCCAGCCGGGATGGAACACCACGCAGATCATGCCCTTGCCGGCCGTATCGCCCGCCAGGCTCTTCCACGTCGAATTGAGGGCCGCCTTGCTCGAGCGATAGGAATAGCGGCCGCCTTCATTGAGCGCGATGCTGCCCAGGCGGCTTGAGATTGCGATCAGCTTCTTCTCCTTGCCCGCCTCCATATTGGACAGGAAGGCCTCCGCCATCTTCAGCGGCGCCACCGCGTTGGTGCGCAGCACCTGCAGCCAGACGTCGCTGGAGATCTGGCCCAGCGTGCTGGCCTCCGGCTTCGAAATGCCGGCATTGTTGACCAGCACGTCGATCGGCACGGATTTGAGCTGCTTCGCCAGATCCGCGATGTTGCCGTCGTCGTCGACATCGAGGGCGAACAGGGATACGTCTCCGGCGATCCCGTTCAGATCCGTTGCCTTGCCGGGCGAGCGGCAGCAGGCCAGGACCTTCCAGCCGGCGGCGGCGTACTGGCGAGCGAACTCCAGGCCGATGCCGCGGCTGGCACCGGTGATCAGAACTGTCGGCATGTCTATCCCTGTCTCTTGCGGGCGGTGACTTCGATCTCGATTTTCATGCGCGGATCGACGAGCTGGCAGACCAGCGCGGTGGCGGCCGGCCGCGCCTTGGCGAAATACTGGCCGAAGATCGGCGCGACCTTCTCGAACAGCGACGCATCGGTCAGGTAATAGGTGGCCCGCACCGCATCGTCGAGACTTGAACCCGCTTCCGCCAGCGCCTTGGCGATGTTGCGAAAGCACTGATGCGTCTGTTCGACGGCGTCGGCGGCGATGGTCATGCGGTCGTAGTCGAAGCCGGTGGTGCCGGCGACGAATATGAAGTCGCCGTCGACCACCGCCCGCGAGTAGCCGGCGACCTTCTCGAAATCCGAGCCCGAGGAGATCAGTCGCCGCATGGTCAGGCGACGCGCTCGATCGCCATGGCGGTGGCTTCGCCGCCGCCGATGCACAGGGACGCGACGCCGCGCTTCATGCCGTATTTGTCGAGGGCGTTCATCAGCGTCACCAGGATGCGCGCACCCGACGCGCCGATCGGATGGCCCAGCGCGCAGGCGCCGCCATGGACGTTGACTTTGTCGTGCGGCAGGTCGAGCTCGCGCATCGCCGCCATGGTGACGACGGCGAAGGCCTCGTTGATCTCCCACAGATCGACGTCGTTCTTCGTCCAGCCGGTCTTGTCGTAGAGCTTGCGGATGGCGCCGATCGGCGCGGTGGGAAAATCGGCCGGCCGGGCGGCATGGGTGGTATGGCCGTGGATCACGGCCAGCGGCTTCAGGCCGCGTTTCTCGGCTTCCGAGCGACGCATCAGCACCAGCGCCGCGCCGCCATCGGAAATCGAGCTGGAATTGGCCGGCGTCACCGTGCCGTCGGCGCGGAACGCCGGCTTCAAGGTCGGGATCTTGTCGAGCCGCGCCTTGAGCGGCTGCTCGTCCTGCGTCACCTGCTCCGATTTCAGGGCCACCGGCACGGTCTCCTTGTCGAACGTGCCGTCCTTGATCGCCTTCTGCGCCCGGGTCAGGGACGAAATGGCGAAATCGTCCTGTTGCTGGCGGGTGAACTGGAAGGCCTGGGCGCAGTCCTCGGCATAGGTGCCCATCAGGCGGCCCTTGTCGTAGGCGTCTTCCAGCCCGTCGAGGAACATGTGGTCCATCACACGGCCATGGCCGAGACGGTAGCCGCCGCGCGCCTTCTCCAGCAGATAGGGCGCGTTGGTCATGCTCTCCATGCCGCCGGCCACCATGACCTCGTTGGTGCCGGCCGCGATCAGATCATGCGCCAGCATGGCGGCCTTCATGCCCGAACCGCACATCTTGTTGATGGTGGTGGCGCCGATGCTGTCGGGAATCCCCGCCCCGAGCGACGCCTGACGGGCCGGCGCCTGCCCCTGGCCGGCCGGCAGCACGCAGCCCATGATCACCTCGTCGACCTTGTCGGGCGCGACGCCGGCGCGCTCGAGGGCGGCCTTGATGGCCATGGTGCCGAGCTGCGGCGCCAGCACGTCCTTGAGGCTGCCTTGAAAGCCGCCCATCGGCGTGCGGGCGGCGCCGACGATGACGATCGGATCGCTGGTCATATGCATTACTCCCTTCGAATTCAAAAACGTCGCGCGCTCAGTCGCGCCAGGACGGATCGTCCTTGTCGAGCAGGCGCAGCAGGGCCGGCCATTCGCGGCCTTCGGTGGTGCCGATATTGGCGGCGCCGCCTTCCCATTGCTGGGCGGTGTGCTCCCTGACCTCGGATGGCGGCAGGCGCAGGCGGCCGCCGGTCGCCATCATGTCGACCTGCAGCCGGCAGGCCTGCTCGAGATAGTACATCAGCCGGAAAGCCTCGGAGATGCTGCGGCCGCAGACCAGCAGGCCGTGATTGCGCAGGATCAGCACGTTGCGCTTGCCGAGATCGGCGATCAGGCTGCGCTTCTCGTTCTCGTCAACCGCGAAGCCCTCGTAGTCGTGATAGGCGACGCGATCGTGGAACTGGAAGCCGCCCTGGGCGATGGGGATCAGCCCCTCCTCGAGGGCGGAGACGACGACGCCGGCGCGGCTGTGGGTATGGATGACGCATTGCACGTCGGGCCGCGCGCCGTGCACGGCGCTGTGGATGACGTAACCGGCCGGATTGATCTCGTGCGGCGTGTCCTCGAGGATGTTGCCGGCCAGATCGATGCGCACCAAATTCGAGGCGGTGATCTCGGAATAGTAGTGGCCGTAGGGATTGATCAGGTACTGGTGGTCGGTGCCTGGAATGCGGGCGGTGATGTGGTTGTAGATCAAGTCGGTCATGCCGAAGCGATGCACCAGCCTATAGCAGGCGGCGAGATCGGTGCGCGTCTTCCATTCGGCTTCGGAATAGCGCGACGCGCCGCTCTTGCCGGCGGCCGCCACGCTCATGCGTGCCTGGCTCATTATGTCCTCCCGCGACGTCAGGGCGGCTATGATAGACCCGGGGCCGGCAACGGCAAGCCGTTCCGCCATGCCGCCACCGGAGGACCGCCATGATCCTGGAAATCGCCACGCTCGACGTCCGCCCCGGCCAGCGCGAGGCCTTTCAGGCCGCGTTTCGCGAGGCGAGCGCCATCATCGCCGGCATGCCGGGCTACATCGCCCACCAGCTGCAGGAATGCCTCGAGAACGGGAACCGCTTCGTGCTGCTGGTGTGGTGGCGAACGCTGGAGGACCATACGGTGGGCTTCCGCGGCTCGGCCGACTACCAGCGCTGGAAGGCGCTGCTGCACCATTTCTACGACCCGTTCCCGACGGTCGAGCACTACCGCATAGTGCTCGCCAACGGCCAGGCGCCTACGGCCTAGCGCCAGCCGCCGATAATCGCCCCCATTACGATCAGAAACACCAGGTGATAACCGGTATCGACCAGAAACACGGTCAGGGGCTTGTCCGAGTAAAGGTTCTGCGTCAGGAACAGGGCGGCCGAGAAGCCGACCCAGCACAGCACGCCGAGCTTGATGCCTGAAACGATGCCGACGCTGTTGGTCATGGCAATCAGCACCGCCAACACCGCAGCCGTCACCAGATAGCAGATGAACGAGCCGATGAAGGCTCGCATCATGCCGGCCTTCATGCCTTCCATTTTCTCCGGCGTGTAGCCGTGCGCGGCCATCCATGGCTTGGCGAACAGCACGGGCGAATACCAAACAGCGCCAATGATCCAGGTGGCGACGCCCGCCACCAACACGGCGAGATAATTGATCTCCGGCATTGAAACCTCCCCGCGGGCTTCGGCGCCCGCAGGAAGAATTCTAAGCCCGCCACCTGGTCAAGCGATCAACAAAAGCTTGTGAGGCCCTAGGCGGTCTGCTGGAACAGCTCGCGGCCGATCAGCATGCGGCGGATCTCCGAAGTGCCGGCGCCGATCTCGTAGAGCTTGGCGTCGCGCAGCAGGCGGCCCGTGGGATAGTCATTGATGTAGCCGTTGCCGCCCAGCAGCTGGATGGCGTCGAGCGCCACCAGGGTCGCTTTCTCGGCCGCGTAGAGAATGGCGCCGGCGGCATCGTAGCGCGTGGTCCTGCCGGCATCGCAGGCCTTGGCCACCGAGTACACGTAGGCCTTGCAGGCGTTCATCGTCGTGTACATGTCGGCGATCTTGCCTTGCACCAGCTGGAACTCGCCGATCGGCTGGCCGAACTGCTTGCGCTCGTGGATATAGGGCAGCGCCACGTCCATGCAGGCCTGCATGATGCCCAGCGGCCCGGCGGCGAGCACGGCGCGCTCGTAGTCCAGGCCGCTCATCAGCACGTTGACGCCCTTGCCGACCTGGCCCAGCACGTTCTCGGCCGGCACCTCGCAGTCCTGGAACACGAGTTCGCCGGTGTTCGAGCCGCGCATGCCGAGCTTGTCGAGCTTCTGCGCCACCGAGAAACCCTTGAAGCCCTTTTCGATGATGAAGGCCGTGATGCCGCGCGGGCCGGCGTTGATGTCGGTCTTGGCGTAGACGACCAGCGTATCGGCGTCGGGGCCGTTGGTGATCCACATCTTGCTGCCGTTGAGCACATAGCGATCGCCCTTCTTGTCGGCGCGCAGCTTCATGCCGACGACATCCGATCCCGCCCCCGGCTCGCTCATCGCCAGCGCGCCGACATGGTGGCCGGAGATCAGCTTGGGCAGGTATTTCTTCTTCTGCTCCTCGCTGGCGTTGCGCCGGATCTGATTGACGCAGAGATTGGAATGCGCGGCATAGCTCAAGCCCACCGAAGCCGAACCGCGGCTGACTTCCTCCAGCGCCACGACATGCTCGAGATAGCCCAGCGCCGCGCCGCCGTATTCTTCCTCGACGGTGATGCCGAGAATGCCGAGATCGCCCATCTTGCGCCACAGATCGGCGGGGAAATCGTTGTCGCGGTCGATATCGGCGGCGCGCGGGGCGATCTCGTCGGCGGTGAAGTTCGCCACCTGCTCGCGGATCGCCTCGGCGGTCTCGCCCAGGCCGAAATCGAAAGTGTTCATCGTGTTGGGAATCATCGCTATCTCGTCATTTGCAGAGGTTGAGGCGGCGCCATGGTGGCATTGGCGGCGGGCGCGAGCAACGACGCCAGTCGCGCGGCGATTTCTTCGGGGAAAGGCCGCGCCTTGCGGGTTTCCAGGTCGAGGCAGACGGCCATCAGCCTGGCGTCCATCGCCAGCACGTTGTCGCCCAGCCGCGTCAGGCGGTGGTGCAGCACGGCGGTCCGGGTCGACAGTTCCGCCAGATCGCTGTCCATCACGACGGTGTCGCCCGGCTTCAGCTCGCGCTTGAAATCGATTTCGGCGCGCACCGCCGCCATGTTGACGCCCAGGCGGCGGCCGTTCTGGCCGTCGAGCCCATATTCGGCGAACAGCGAGAAGGCGGCGTCGCCCAGCCACTGCATGTAGATGCCGGCGTTGAGATGCCCGACATGATCGCAATGCCAGGCCTGCACCACCATGCGCAGAGTGCGGATCATGGCGTCACCTGTCTGCCTTGCCGTGCAGGCAGATCAGCGTCTCCAGGCCCTTCAGGACGAGGGTCCGCTTCTCGCCGTCGATCGCATGCACTTCGACATCGCATAGAGTGAGGGTTCGGCCCGGCTTCACCACCCGCGCCGAAGCGACCAGTTTCTCGCCAGCAGCCGGCGCCAGCAGGCTCATCTTGAATTCCACGGTGAGCACCGAGGCATCCGCGGGAAACAGCGAATAGGCGGCGTAGCCACCAGCGGAATCGGCGATCATCGTGGTGATCCCGCCATGGAAGAATTTGTGCTGCTGGGTGAGCTCGTCGCGATACGGCAGCTCGATCTCCGCGTAGCCCGGCTCGACCCGGACCAGCGAGGCGCCGATGAAACGCATGGCGTTCTGGCGCTGGAAACTGTCGCGCACGCGCTCGGCATAGAGCGGATCGTTGGCCACAAGCCCGTCCATGGATACCTCCCTCGATCGGTGCGGCCACAATGGCTCCAGCCATTCATTCGGTAAAATCTATTGTTTTTATGTTTTAAATAGCTTTTAGCTATGATGATGAACCTCTCCGGATTGCGCTACTTTCTGGCCCTGGCCGAGATCGGCAGCTTCACGCGCGCCGCCGAACGCCTGAACGTCACTCAGCCGACGCTTTCCATGGCCATCGCCCGGCTGGAGGCACAGCTCGGGGTGCGCCTGTTCGAGCGCGACAGGCGGCGGGCCAGCCTGACCCCGGCCGGCCAGCGCTTCGTCGGCCGGGCACAGACGATGATGGGCGAATGGCGCCAGGCGCAGCGGGACTTCGCCGCGGCCATGCCGTCGCGCCGCCTGCGGCTGGGGCTGATCCCCTCCCTGCCCCGTAGCATCGGCAGCGAGATGGCACGGCGACTGGTTGGACTTTACGGGCCGGCCGATTTGGAGATCACCGAAGGCGGGGTAGCCGGGCTTGCCGGACGATTGCGCCAGGGCAAACTCGATATTGCGGTGACTCTGTCTGACGACGCGACCGGCGATCTCCCCAACCATGCGCTGTTGCGCGAACCCTATCGATTGGCGATCGCCGTCACGCATGTGCTGGCCACAAGAGAGCGCTGCAGCGCTGCCGATCTGGCCGATCTGGCGTTCCTCGTGCGCCAGCGCTGCGAGGTGGCGGATGCGGCCCGCCGCATCTTCGCCGAGCACGGGGTTCGCCCGCGCCTGTTGCTACGCAGCCCGTGCGAGGAGACCGTAGCCGACATGGTGGTTGCCGGGCTGGGCGCGGCCTTCCTGCCCGAATCGCTGGCACGCCCTGGCATGGCGCTGCTGGCAGTAGACGAGCTGCCGCTATCCCGTCGACTGGTTCTGGCCTGGCGTCCCGGTCTGCCGTCGGATGCGATCGATGCGGCCCGCGAGGCAGCGCAGGGTCTGCGCTGGAGGGCAAGCGGGCGCGACAGCCGCCTCGGCTTTGCCCACTAGAAGAGGAAGAACGCCGCCAGACCGAGAAAGGCGAAGAAGCCGACGACGTCGGTCACCGTCGTCACGAAAACGCCGGACGACACGGCCGGATCGACGTTCAGCCGGTTCAAGGTCAGCGGTATCAACGTTCCGGCCAGGCAGGCCGCCACCAGATTGGCGATGGTGGCCGCGCCGATGATGGCCCCGATCCGCCACTCGCCGAACCATCCCCACGCCACCGCACCGACCACCAGCGCCAGCGCCAGCCCGTTGAGGCTGCCGACGACGGTTTCCTTGCCGATGAAGCGGGCGGCATTGCGCGTCGTCAGTTCCTGCGTCGCCAGCGCTCGCACCGCCACCGCCAGGGTCTGCGTGCCGGCATTGCCGCCCATCGAGGCGACTATGGGCGCCAGAACGGCCAGAGCGACGATGATGCGGATCTCGTCCTCGAACAGCGCAATGACGGTCGAGGCGACGATCGCCGTAATGAGATTGAGCACCAGCCACGGCAGGCGCACCTGCACCATGCGCTTGACGTCGGCATAGATGTCGGCCTCGCTGACGCCAGCAAGGCCCAGCATGTCCTTTTCAGCCTCTTCGTCGATCACGTCGACGACGTCGTCGACCGTGATCACGCCGACGAGCTTGCCGTCGGCGTCGATGACCGGCGCCGAGACCAAATTGTGGTCGCGGAAGATATGGGCGACCTCCTCCTGCCGCGTCGTCACCGGCAGAGTGCGCAGATCGGGATCCTTGATGTCGGCCACGAGGATCGGCCGCTTGGTGCGCACCAGAGCGCCCAGCGCCACGGTGCCGACCGGCCGGTTGTCGTCGTCGACCACGAAAATGTCGTAGAAATCCTCGGGCAGTTCCTCGGCCGATTCGCGCAGATAGTCGATGACCTCGCCGACGCTCCATTTCTGCGGCACCGCGACCAACTCGCGCTGCATCATGCGGCCGGCGGTGTCCTCGTCGTAGGCCAGCGCCTGTTCGATCTCGGCGCGATCCTCGGCCGGCATGGCGGCAAGCACCTGCTCGCGGTCGGCCTCGTCGAGATCGCCGATGATGTCGACGGCATCGTCCGAGTCGAGTTCGGCGGCAGCCGCAGCGACGCTTTCGGGGCCGAGATGCTCGATGACCGAATCGCGGACCGATTCGTCGAGCTCGACCAGCACTTCCGGATCGAGATCGGTGTTGACCAGGTCGAGAAGCCGCTGGCGTTCCTCTTCGGAAAGCTGCTCGAGCACCCAGGCCATGTCTGGCGGCGACAGGGGGCCGACCAGCTCGCGGACCTCGCGCGGCCGGCCCTCGCGCATGGCGACGGCGATCGCCTCGACGAGTTCGGGCGTTACCGGCCGCAGGTTCGCCGGTGCTTCGGCCGCGGTGTTTTCCGTCGCATCGCTCACGCGCCGACCGTCTTCCCGGTGCCGGCGTCGACGACGGCGACGGCGCTCATGTTGACGATGCCGCGCGCGGTCACCGACGGGGTGAGGATATGGCAAGCCCTGGCGGCGCCGAGCAGGATCGGACCGACGGCGAGCCCGCCGCCCGCCTGTTTCAGCAGATTGAACGCGATGTTGGCCGCGTCGAGCGAGGGCATGACCAGCAGATTGGCCGCGCCGCGCAGGCGCGAATTCGGGAAGATGCGGTCGCGGATTTCCGACGACAGCGCAGCGTCGGCATGCATTTCGCCGTCGACTTCCAGCGCCGGCGCCCGTTCGTTGATCAGCTTCAGGGCTTCCCGCATGCGGATGGCCGAGTCGCTGCGGCTGGTGCCGAAGCTGGAATGGGATAGCAGCCCGACTTTCGGTTCGACGCCGAAACGCCGCAGTTCCTCGGCCGCCAGCAGCGTCATCTCGCAGATGTCGGCGGCGCTCGGGTTCTCGTTGACGTAGGTGTCGCACAGAAACACCGTGCCGCCGGGAATGATCAGCAGCGACAGGGCGTAGAGATTATGAACGTCGGCGCGGCGGCCGATGATGTCCTCAACCACCTGCAGATGGACCGGAAAGCGCCCCACCGTGCCGCAGATCATCGCGTCGGCGTCGCCCTTGTGGACGGCGAGGGCGGCGATGATGGTCGAGTTGGTCCGCACCAGGGTGCGCGCCAGGTCGGGCGACACGCCCTTGCGCTCCATCAGCAGATGATAGAGCGCGACGTATTCGGGATAGCGCGGAGCGCTGGCCGGATTGACGATCTCAACGTCGTTGCCCGGCTTCAGGCGCAGGCCAAGCTGGGCGATGCGGCGTTGCACGATCTCGGGCCGGCCGATCAGGATCGGGCGGGCAATGCCCTCCTCCACCAGCACCTGGGCGGCGCGCAGCACGCGCTCGTCCTCGCCCTCAGCGTAGATGACCCGCCTGGGCGCCTTGCGCGCGTTCTCGAAGATCGGCTTCATCGCCAGGCCCGAGCGGAACACGAACTCGCTAAGCTGCTGGCGGTAGACCGCAAAATCGCCGATCGGGCGGCTGGCGACGCCGCTGTCCATGGCCGCGCGGGCGACCGCCGGGGCCAATTGGACCAGCAAACGCGGGTCGAACGGCCGCGGAATGATGTAGTCGCGCCCGAACGTCGTCGGCCCGCCGCCATACGCCAGGGCGGCGACGTCGGACGACTCGGCCTGCGCCAGCGTCGCCAGCGCATGGACGCAGGCGATCTTCATGTCGTCGTTGATGACCGTGGCGCCGACGTCGAGCGCGCCGCGGAATATGAACGGGAAGCAGAGGACGTTGTTGACCTGGTTGGGATAGTCGGAGCGGCCGGTGGCGATGATAGCGTCCTGCCGCACCGCGAGCACTTCTTCCGGCAGGATTTCCGGCGTCGGATTGGCCAGCGCCAGGACCAGCGGGTTGGGCGCCATGCGCGCCACCATGTCCCGCTTGAGCACGTTGCCGGCCGAGAGACCAAGGAAGATGTCGGCATCGCCGATGACCTCGCCCAGGGAGCGTGCCTTCGTAGGGCGGGCGTACTGCGCCTTCCATGGGTCCATCTGCTCGGTGCGGCCTTCGTAAACCACGCCGACGATGTCGCTGACCATGACGTTCTCGCGCCGCAGGCCGAGCTTCACCAGCAGGTCGAGGCACGACAGCGCCGCGGCACCGGCGCCGGAGCAGACCAGCTTCGCGTCCTCGATGCGCTTGCCGACGATCTTCAGACCGTTCAGCACGGCCGCCCCGACGATGATGGCGGTGCCGTGCTGGTCGTCGTGAAACACCGGGATCTTCAGGCGGGCGCGCAGCGCCTTCTCCACCATGAAGCATTCCGGCGCCTTGATGTCCTCGAGATTGATGCCGCCGAAAGTCGGTTCGAGCGCGGCAATGACCTCGACCAGGCGATCGGGGTCGTTCTCCGCCAGCTCGATGTCGAAGACGTCGATGCCGGCAAATTTCTTGAACAGCACCGCCTTGCCTTCCATGACCGGCTTGGCGGCCAGCGGCCCGATGGCGCCCAGACCCAGCACGGCGGTGCCGTTGGTCACGACGGCGACGAGATTGGCGCGCGCCGTCAGGCCGGCGGCCTCGCGCGGATCGGCGGCGATGGCAAGGCTGGCTGCAGCGACGCCCGGCGAGTAGGCCAAAGCGAGATCGCGCTGGGTCGCCATCGGCTTGGTGGCGACGACTTCGAGCTTCCCGGGTTTGGGGACACGGTGATAGCGCAGCGCGCTGTCGGTGAGTTCGTCCGCCATGACAGCCTCGCGGTATCGCGGCCAATCGGCCGGTTGCGCCGCCCCCTGGCGCGATGGGCATCAAACGGGAAATGTTGGTGCGGTCGAGAAGACTCGAACTTCCACGGGTTGCCCCACAGCGACCTCAACGCTGCGCGTCTACCAATTCCGCCACGACCGCCAAAACGCCGCCATCGAGCCGCCTCCCACCGGGAGGGCTGGACCGCTGGCGGCGGATTTCCCTTGAGGTGGGCCGGAGATAGCAAATCGGCGGCACCGGCGCAAGCGCCGCCGGGCGAAGGCTAAGCCTTTCCGCCAACTTTAATTTTCGCCGCTTGCCGGGCCGCCTGAATGGGGCCAAATAGGCGCATGGACAATGCTCTGCCCGCCACCGCGGCGACCGCCGGAAGCCCGGAATGGCGCGTTTCGGACGCGCCGGTCGACTACGCCCAGGCCGTTGCCGAGATGGAGGCCCGGGTCGCCGCCATCCGGGCCGGCACGGCGGGGGAAGCGGTCTGGCTGCTGGAGCACCCGCCGCTCTACACCGCCGGCACCAGCGCCCGGCAGAGCGACCTGATCGATCCCGACCGGCTGCCGGTGTTCCGCACGGGTCGCGGCGGGCAGTTCACCTATCACGGACCGGGCCAGAGGGTCGGCTACGTCATGCTGGATCTGCGCCGGCGCGGCGCCGATATCCGCAGCTACGTTCAGGGGCTCGAGGAATGGCTGATCCGCGCCCTCGCCCGCTTCAACGTCCGCGGCGAGCGGCGCGAGGGCCGGGTCGGCGTATGGGTGGCCGATGGCGGCCGCGAGGCCAAGATCGCCGCGCTGGGCGTGCGCGTGCGCCACTGGGTCAGCTTCCACGGCGTGTCCCTGAACGTCGATCCCGATCTCGGCCACTATGCCGGCATCGTGCCCTGCGGCATCAGCCAGCACGGCGTGACGTCGCTGGCCCGGCTGGGCATCGTGGTCTCGATGCCGGAAGTCGATATGGTGCTGCGCGAGACTTTCGCCGAAGTGTTCGGCTGATCAGACCGTCGGCTTCTGGCTGAAGCCGTCCTCCCCGACGATGCCCTGCGCCGGTTCGACCCTGACGGCATCGACCCGCGCCGGACCGGGGCCACGATGGCAGGACTGGACGAAAAGCTGCACCGCCTCGTCGGGACCGACGGCCAGCGCCTCGACCGAGCCGTCGCGCCGGTTGCGCACCCAGCCGCGCAGCCCGAGCGCACGGGCCTCGCGCATCGCCCAATCGCGATAGCCGACGCCCTGCACCCGGCCGGTGATCGACAGGCGCAGCGCGACCTCGGCCATGGCGACCGGCTCAGGCGAATTCGAGGATCTTCTGGTCGACCCGCAGGCTCTCGCCGGGCTTGGCGTGAATGGCGCCGATCGTGCCGTCGCGCGTGGCCTTCAGCACGTTCTCCATCTTCATCGCCTCGACCACGGCCAGCGCCTCGCCGGCCTTGACCTCCTGGCCTTCGCCGACCGCCAGCGACACCAGCAGGCCGGGCATGGGCGACAGCAGGAACTTCGACGTGTCCGGCGGCAGCTTGACGGGCATCAATGCCGCAAGCCGCGCCTGCTCGGGGCGCAGCACCAGCACGTCGGCCTGGCCGGCGCTGTGGTAGAGCCGGTAGCCGACGCCGGTGCGATCGACCTGGACGCAGATCTCGTGGCCGTTGACGGCAGCGCGGAACAACGGATCGCCAAGCTGCCAGAAGCTCTGGATCTCGAATTTCTTGCGCCCGACCTTGATCGAGACGCCATCCTTGGTCGGCGTCACGGCCGCCTCGAAGGGCTTGCGGTCGAGCAGCACGGCCCAGTCCTCGCCCAGCAACTGGCGATGCGGCTGCAGCCGACCGCTGACCTGCGCGTCACGCTCGGCGTAGGCGCGATGGATGCAGGCGGCGACGGCGGCCAGCATCTGCGGGTCGGAAGGCGGCAGATCGGCGGTGGTGAAGCCGTTCTTGTATTCCTCGGCGATGAAATTGGTGGTCAGGCGCCCTTCGACGAAGCGCGGATGAGCCATCAGGGCGGCGAGGAAGGGAATGTTGTGCGACACGCCGCGAACGTAGAACTCGTCCAGCGCACCGCGCATGGCCGCGATGGCGGCGTTGCGGTCCTTGCCCCAGGTGACCAGCTTGGCGATCATCGGATCGTAGAACATGCTGATCTCGCCGCCTTCGAACACGCCGGTATCGACGCGCACGTGATCGCGATGCGCCGGCGGCTGGCGGTACTGCACCAAACGGCCGGTGGAAGGCAGGAAGCTGCGGAACGGATCCTCGGCGTAGACGCGCGCTTCCATCGCCCAACCGTTGATCTTCACGTCCGACTGCTTGATCTTCAGCTTCTCGCCATAGGCGACGCGGATCATCTGCTCGACGAGATCCAGCCCGGTGATCATTTCCGTCACCGGATGCTCGACCTGCAGGCGGGTATTCATCTCGAGGAAGTAGAAGTTGCGGTTCTTGTCGACGATGAACTCGACGGTGCCCGCACTCTTGTACTGCACGGCGTTGGCGAGGGCGACGGCCTGCTCGCCCATCGCCTTGCGGGTCTTCTCGTCGAGGAACGGGCTCGGGGCCTCTTCGATGACCTTCTGGTGGCGGCGCTGGATCGAGCATTCGCGCTCGGCGAGATAGAGCGTCGTGCCCTGCCCGTCCGCCAGCACCTGGATTTCGATATGGCGCGGCTCCTCGACGTATTTCTCGATGAACACGCGGTCGTCGCCGAAGCTGGATTTGGCTTCATTGGTGGCCGACACGAAGCCTTCCTCGGCCTCCTTGTCGTTCCAGGCGATGCGCATGCCCTTGCCGCCGCCGCCGGCGGAAGCCTTGACCATGACCGGATAGCCGATCTTCTGGGCGATCTTCACCGCTTCCTTGGCGTTGGGGATCGCCTCGAGATGGCCCGGCACGGTGGAGACGCCGGCCTCCTGGGCGAGCTTCTTCGATTCGATCTTGTCGCCCATCGCGTGGATGGCGTGCGGCTCGGGACCGATGAAGGCGACGCCGGCCTCCTTCAGCGCCTTGGCGAAGGCCTGGTTCTCCGACAGGAAGCCGTAGCCCGGATGGACCGCCTCGGCGCCGGTCTGCTTGATGGCGTCGAGGATCTTCGGAATCTGCAGATAGGACTGCGCCGACGGCGCCGGTCCGATGGCGACGGCCTCGTCGGCCTCGCGAACGTGCAGGGCGTCGGCATCGGCTTCGGAATAGACCGCGACGGTCTTGATGCCCATGCGCTTGGCGGTGCGGATGACGCGGCAGGCGATCTCGCCGCGGTTTGCAATCAGGATTTTCTTGAACATTGCCGGACCGTCAGAGCGGGATGTTGCCGTGCTTGCGCCACGGATTCTCGAGTTTCTTGTTGCGCAGCATCGCCAGCGACTGGCAGATGCGCCGGCGCGTGCCGTGCGGCTTGATGACGTCGTCGATGAAGCCGCGATTGGCCGCCACGAAGGGATTGGCGAATTTCTCGCGATACTCCTCGGTGCGCCTGGCGATCTTCTCCGCGTCGCCGATATCGGAGCGGAAGATGATCTCGACCGCGCCCTTGGCGCCCATCACGGCGATCTCCGCGCCCGGCCAGGCGTAGTTGACGTCGCCGCGCAGATGCTTGGAGCTCATGACGTCGTAGGCGCCGCCATAGGCCTTGCGGGTAATGACGGTGACCTTGGGCACGGTCGCCTCGGCGTAGGCGTAGAGCAGCTTGGCGCCGTGCTTGATGATGCCGCCATATTCCTGCTGCGTGCCCGGCAGGAAGCCCGGAACGTCGACGAAAGTGATGATCGGAATGTTGAAGGCGTCGCAGAAGCGCACGAAGCGCGCCGCCTTGCGCGAGGAGTCGATGTCGAGGCAGCCGGCCAGCACCATCGGTTGGTTGGCGACGAAGCCGACCGTCTCGCCCATCATGCGGCCGAAGCCGATGACGATGTTGCCGGCGAACTCGGGCTGCAGTTCGAAGAAGTCGCCCTCGTCGACCACCTTGAGGATCAGTTCCTTGATGTCGTAGGGCTTGTTGGGGTTCTCCGGCACCAGCGAATCGAGGGACATCTCGTCGCGATCGGGCCGGTCGGTGGTCGGCCGCGCCGGCGGCTTGTCCTTGTTGTTCAGCGGCAGGAAATCGATGAAGCGGCGCAGCTGCAGCAGCGCCTCGACGTCGTTCTCGAACGCCGCGTCGGCCACGCCCGAGCGCGCCGTATGGGTGATCGCGCCGCCCAGCTCCTCCTGCGTGACGGATTCGTGGGTGACGGTCTTCACCACGTCCGGCCCGGTCACGAACATGTAGGAGCTGTCCTTGACCATGAAGATGTAGTCGGTCATGGCCGGCGAATAGACCGCGCCGCCGGCGCAGGGGCCCATCACCATGGAGATCTGCGGCACGACGCCCGAGGCCATGACGTTGCGCAGGAACACGTCGGCGTAGCCAGCCAGCGAGTTGACGCCTTCCTGGATGCGCGCACCGCCGGAGTCGTTGATGCCGACGACCGGCGCGCCGACCGTCATGGCGCGGTCCATGACCTTGCAGATTTTCTCGGCATGGGCCTCGGAGAGGGCGCCGCCGAAGACGGTGAAATCCTGGCTGAAGACGAAGATCAGCCGGCCATTGACCGTGCCGTGGCCGGTGACGACGCCGTCACCGGGGATCTTCTGCTTGTCCATGCCGAAATCGCTGGTGCGATGTTCGACGAACATGTCGTATTCCTCGAAGGAACCGGGATCGAGCAGGATTTCCAGCCGCTCGCGGGCGGTGAGCTTGCCCTTGGCATGCTGCGCTTCGATGCGCTTTTCGCCGCCGCCCTGGCGGGCGTGCTGACGTCTGCGTTCCAGTTCGTCGAGAATATGCTGCATTCGGCCCCCGAAAAGGTCGCCGCCGGCACCAGCGGCGGGCGGCGCCTATGACCTAGCATTTACGTTACGGCTGTGCCAGCCGCAAAACCCGTTCGCGTTGCGAAAAATGGTGCCGTTTCAGGCAGTTGCGCGCAATAGCATCAGGAAGCGAGCGGCCGCCAGCATGTCGGACCGCAGCCGTGCCCGCTGCGCCGCCGCTTCGGCGTCCTCGCCCCAGCGCTCGGCCTGCCAGGCGGCATCTATTTCCGCCAGATCGCTGGCCGCCTCGCCCGTCAGCCGCTCCTGCAGCACCGCCAGGGCCAGCACCAGCGAGCCGAAACCGGCGACGAGCTGGTAGAGGGCCGAGAGCTGGAAATCGTCGCACGGCTCCACGATGGCGCGCAGGGCGGACAGCGCGGCTGGCGCCTGCTCCACCGGCATCACGCCGGCCGTGACCGCCAGGATCACGCCATGGCTGGTTCGGGTCCAGTCGAGCAACGGATCCCAGCCGGTCGACTGGCGGCGCACCAGTTCCGCCGGCTCCTCGGCGCGGTAGCAGAGCAGATCGGACCCGCCATACGCGGCGATATCGGCGACGACCTTGCCTCGTTGCTCGGCCGCCCGGTCGAGCGCGGTCATCGCCAGCCGGGTCATCGGCATGGCCTGCGGGCGGATCTCGCCCTTGTCGGGCACGGCGGCCCATTCCTCGGCGATCGCCCGGGCCAGCGCTTCGCTCGGCACGGCGAAGGGCTTGGCGGCCGGGGTTCGGATCGGCTTGCCGTCGAGGGTGACGGCATAGCCCTCGCCGCCCGGCACGATATCGACGGCACCGTAGAATCGACGCAAGACCTGTCTCCTCGCCGCCTGCCCGCCGCGGCCGGCAGGCGATAGCAGAGTTCGGCGACTAGCGGAACAGGCGCTTGATGGTGTCGGCCGGATTCTGCTTCTTCTGCTCCTGCGGCTGCTGTTGCTGCGCCGGCTGCTGCTGGGCGGGCTGCCCGGAAGACGGCGACGCCGCAGGCTGTGCGTCGGCGACGTTGCCGCAGCCGCCGCCGCCGCCCGATTGGGCCTGATCGCCGCCGCCCTTGTTGCCGCCCAGCAGGCTGCCCGCGATGCCGGCCAGGCCGCCGTCCTTGCCATCCTTGCCCTTCTTGTCGAGCGCGCCCTTGAGGATCTGGGCGCCGCGCTTGGTGAAGTCCGGCGTCACCTTGGGATTGGCAAGGGTGCCTTTGATCTCGATGGGGACGGCCAGGCTGGCGATCGCCGTGTCGCGCGTCTGCGGATCGATCTCGAGATCGAGAACCTCCGTGCCGAGATGGATGCGCCCGAAGCCGCTGCCGTAGATGTTGCTGAGATCGAACTGCAGCGCCTGGCTGGTCGCGACGCCGTTGGCGATCGAGAAGCGCGAGACGATGCACTTGATTTCGGTCGAGTTGCCGGCGCCGCCCAGCAGCTTCATGACGTCGGCGCTGACGAACGCCAGGCTCTTGTTGTTGAGCTTGCCGCCCACGACCGAAACGCTGGTCGAACCGTTCAGCGACGCCATGATCGCCCGCACCGAGTTGCCGGTGCCGCGCACGTTGATGTCGACGTCCGCCGGCCCGCCGGAAACGACGTCCGAATCCTGCAGCATCTTCATCAGATCGCCGATGCTGACGTTGTTCGCCTTCAGCGCGAAGGCCAGCGCCGGAGTCTGCGCCGCGCCGTCGAGCGTCATGTCGATGTTGACGGCGCCGCCGGAAACGGTGGCCTGCGGCTTGACGTTCAGCCGGCCGTTGACCAGCGACAGCGCCATGGCGAAGTTCTGCATGCGCACCTGGTCGTTGACGACCTCGCCGGCCCGCAGATTGACCGTCGCATCCGCCAGGCGCAGATCGGCGACAGGCAGCGGGTCGGCCGGGAACACCCGCCCATCGCCCTTGTCATCGCCCGCACCGGCGGACGCCTCGCCGCTGGACTTGTGGAAATCCTTGGCATTGATGCGCGGCGAGGAAAGATTGGCCGTCAGCTTCGGCCGGCCGCCCTGGGTCGCCACGGCAATGTCGCCCTTGATCTCGGTGGTGCCGACTTTCAGCATCTGAACGTCGAGCTTGTAGGTATCCTTGCCGGTGCCGGTCGCGATACCCTGCAGGCTGTACGGGCCGAGCGGCGGCAGCGCCGCGCCGATCAGCGGCTGCAGATTGGCCAGGTTGTCGCCCTGACCGCTGATGCGCAGACCGGCCGGGGTGTTGTTCTTGATCGGGCCGGCGACGGTTACCGAGCTGTTGCCCGACTTCACGGCAAGGTTGATGGTGGCGCTGCCCGTCGAGAGGAAGGACGGCAGAGATTCGACGCTCGCTTCGGCGGCGATCGGGCGACCGTTCAGCGTGCCGTCGAGATCGACCTTGGTGGCGCCGGTCGAACCGATGCCCGACGCGTCCATCTTGGCGATCTTCAACGTCGTCGTCTGTCCCGACCGGGCGTCGCGCAGGGTGACGACCGAATCGGTGATCGTCAGCTCGTCCACCGTCGGCACGGTTCCGCCCGACGACTTGTCGTCGTTGGCCGGAGAAGGCGTCGTCGGCGCCTTCTTGTCGGTCGAACCCGTGTCGAAAGTGTAGTTGGTCCGGCCGTCCTTGCCGGTCTCGATCAGGATGTCGGCGCCTTTCAGCACGACGCGGTCGATCGCCACCGTTCCCATGATCAGCGGGATCAGCTGGAGCTGCACGTCGAGTTCCTTGACCTTGGCCATTTCCGGCCGCGATCCCCAGGAGGCGTTCTGGAAGGTGACGTCCGACACCTTGAGCGCTGGCGACAGGCCGATGCTGACGTCGAACGGGCCGTTGATCACGAGATCGCGCCCGGTGGCCTTCTTCACCTGATCGCGCAGCACGCCCTGATACTTGCTGAAATCCTGCGTGCTGACCCAGGCAAGCGCACCCCCGACGATCACGACAAGGACGACAACGACAATTCCGAGAATCTTCAATGCACGCATCGGGGGCCTCCTTTCCCGGGCTTGCCCCGGGGCGACTCTTGATCCTACGGATCATAGTAGCCGCTGGATGCCTTCATTCAAAGGCGCGGACCGGCGGCTATTCGGTTGCGGAAAGCGCGAAGAATTCCATCGTTTCGCGCATATGTGGCGGCAATTCGGCGCGAATGGCGATGGAGCCGCCGCCGGATCGTGGAACCTGCAGTTCGCGCGCCAGAAGATGCAGACGCTGCGTTCCCACGGTATCGGCGAGAAACGCCGCCTTGCCGCCGTATTTGCCGTCGCCGAGAATCGGCGTACCGAGGGCGGCGCAATGGACTCGCAGCTGATGCGTTCGCCCGGTCAGAGGCTCCAGCTCGAGCAGGCTGACCTTATTGGATGCGGCATCGAGCAGACGATAGAGCGTGCGCGCCGGCTCGCCGTCCTTCTCGTCGACCACCATGCGCTCCTCGCCCTCGCCGGCTCGGCCGATCCGCTTGGCGAGCGCCAGCCGGATATCGCCCTGATCGGGTTTCGGCTTGCCGACCACGACGGCCCAGTAGATCTTGCGCATGTCGCGGGTCCGGAACAGCGACGTCAGCCGCGCGGCCGCCTTGCGCGTGCGGGCCAGCAGCAGAACCCCCGCCGTGTCGCGATCCAGCCGGTGGACCAGTCGCGGCGGCTCTTCGGCGTCGAACTGGAGCGCGGGCAGCATCGCATCGAGGTGCTTGCTCGTCCCGGTGCCCCCCTGAACGGCGAGGCCGGCCGGCTTGTCGATCGCCAGCATCTCGGCGTCGCGATAGATCACCAGGTCCCGCAGTTCGCGCACGGCGCGCTCGTCGAGCGCCGGCCGTGCGCGCGGCGCTCTGGCGGGGGCATCGGCGGTGGGAAGCGGCGGCACGCGAACGCTGTCCCCGGCTGCGACGCGATCGCTGCCTTGCGCCCGCTTGCCGTTCAGGCGCACCTGTCCGGTGCGCAGCAGCTTCTCCAATCGCCCGTGGGTCAGAGCCGGATAATGCCGTTTGAACCAGCGATCGAGGCGCATGTCCGCATCGTCGCTGCCCACCACGACCGTCTGGACGGTAGTCGCCATCGCCTTAGGCCAGGACCAGACGCATCAGGCGCAGGCCGGCCCAGACGGCGCCGACGCTGAGGACGACGGAGGACGCGATATAGCCCAGCGCGGCGAGGAAATCGCCGCGCTCCAGCAGCAATACGGTTTCGAGCGAGAACGCCGAGAATGTCGTGAAGCCGCCGAGGACGCCTACCGTCAGAAAGGCGCGCATCGGCGGCGAGACCGACCAGGTCTGCGCCATCAGTTCCACCAGCAGCCCCATGGCGAGACCGCCGATGATATTGACCGCAAGCGTGCCCCACGGGAACGTCGCGCCGAGCTGGCGTCCGAACCAGCCGGCCACCAGGAACCGGCCTACGGACCCCAGCGCTCCCCCCAGCGCAACGGCGACAATCTGGCTCATGGCGGGCACCCTACTGAGGTCGACCGCGTCGTGGCAAGCTTGGCCGGACAAATGGGAGCACGCCCATGACGCAGGAAGGCCCGATCCTGATCTTCGACGGCGTCTGCAACATCTGCAGTTTCGGCGTCCGGACGATGTTGCGGGCGGATCGGCAGGGAATTTTCCGATACGCTTTCGGGCAGGGTGCGGTCGGGCGCCGTCTCAAGGCCGAGCACGGCCTGACCGAAGGCGACCTTGAGAATGTGACGCTGATCGAAAATGGGCGCGCCTTCGTGAAATCCGAAGCCGTCCTCCAAGTCGTCCGGCAGCTGCCCTTCCCCTGGCCCCTGCTCGGCATCTTCGGTCTGCTGCCGCGGGGGATACGCGATCCACTCTATTCCCTGGTCGCCCGCAATCGTTATCGCTGGTTCGGCCAGAAAACCGCCTGTTTCATGCCAGCGCCCGGGCATGTCGGTCGGTTTCTGGACCAGCCCTAAACGAACAGCCTCGAAGAACATATTGCGAACATGCGTGTATTGTCGTACAATATTACTACTTTAGATTGTATGAGGCTCGCATGCGCTTCGTTCCATTCGCCGTCATCGTCCTTTCGGCGCTTTTCACGCTCCAGGCCTGCGGCCCATTGCCCTTGCAGGCGGATGTCACCGCCTTTCGCGCCGGGCCTGATATCGCTCCAGGCGAAAGCGTCGCCGTCGTTCCGGCGCCGAACATGGATTCGGAAAGCATCGAAGTGCAGCGCTATCTCGACAAGTTGGCTGACCGGCTCAGGCAGCGCGGTCTCACCGTCGTGACGACCGACGATCGGCCGGCGCTGATCGCCAGCCTGCATGTCGGTATCGACGACGGTCGCCAGGAAATATCGACCAGCCAGGCGCCGATCTGGGGCCAGGTCGGCACGCGCACCGAATACCGCCTGAGTTCGACGCCCGCCTCGCCGAGCCAGAAATTCACGATCAATTCGACTCCGGTTGCGGTGCCGGTGATGGGCATCGTCGGCCACTCGACGACGGTGCACGCCTCGACCGTCTATACGCGCGACCTGCACATGCGGCTGATCCGGCAGAACGACGACGGCAGGTCGATGCCGGTCTACGAAGCGCGGCTGCGCAGCCGTGGCGCCTGCAGCGATCTGCCGGCCTTGATCGATCCGCTGCTCGACACCCTGCTCGATCGATTTCCCGAAGGCGGCGGCAGCACCCGGCGAAGCGAGGTTCCGCTGCCCAAAGGACATCCCTGCCGGAACTAGCTAGTCGGGCGCTTTCGACCCACGCTTGTCGCGCAGCTTCTGCCAGTATTCCAGGCGCTTGCGGATGTCGCGCTCGAAGCCGCGCTCGACCGGCCTGTAGAACTGCCGCCGCGCCATGCCGTCGGGGAAGTAGTTCTGGCCGGAGAAGCCGTCCTCGGCGTCGTGGTCGTAGTCGTAGCCGGCGCCATAGCCCAGATCCTTCATCAGCCGGGTCGGCGCGTTGAGGATGTGCATCGGCGGCATCAGCGAACCGGTTTCCTTCGCCGCCCGGTTGGCCGAGCCCAGCGCGACGTAGAGCGCATTGGATTTCGGCGCGGTCGCCAGATAGGCGACGGCCTGGGCGATAGTCAGTTCGCCCTCGGGCGAGCCCAGGCGCTCGTAGGTGTCCCAGGCAGCGAGCGCCTGAACCAGCGCCTGCGGATCGGCTAGGCCGATATCCTCGCTGGCGAACCGCACCAGCCGGCGGACGATATAGAGCGGGTCCTCGCCGCCGGCCAGCATGCGGGCCAGCCAGTAGAGCGCCGCATCGACGTCGGAGCCGCGCATCGACTTGTGCAGCGCGCTGATGAGGTTGTAATGGCCCTCCTGCGCCTTGTCGTAGATCGGCGCGCGCCGCTGCACGGCCTTCGCCAGCGCCGCCGGATCGAGCGGCTCGCCCTGGAGCGCGAAAAGTTCTTCGGCCATGTTGAGCAGGAAGCGACCGTCGCCATCGGCCATGGCGCGCAAGGCAAGACGCGCCTCCTCCGTGAGCGGCAGCTTGCGGTCCTCGAGCGCCTCGGCGCGCGCCAGCAGGCTTTCCAGCGCCGCATCGTCCAGCCGCTTGAGCACCAGCACGTGGCAGCGCGACAGCAGCGCGGCGTTGAGTTCGAAGGACGGGTTCTCGGTCGTGGCGCCGACCAGCGTCACCGTGCCGTCCTCGACATAGGGCAGGAAGCCGTCCTGCTGCGCCCGGTTGAAGCGATGGATCTCGTCGACGAACAGCAGCGTGCCGCGGCCGGCGGCGCGGCGCTCGCGCGCCGCCTCGAAGGCCTTGCGCAGATCGGCGACGCCGGAGAACACGGCCGACAGCGGCTCGAAATGCAGGTCGGTGCGTTCCGCCAGCAGGCGCGCGATCGTCGTCTTGCCGCAGCCCGGCGGCCCCCAGAGCACGATCGACGCCAGCCGCCCCGATTGCAGCATGCGCCCGAGCGCGGCATCCGGCGCCAGCACGTGATCCTGTCCGACGACTTCGTCGAGCGTCCTCGGCCGCATCCGATCCGCCAGCGGCCGCGGCGCCAGCGTATCGAACAGGCCGGACTTCGCCATGCGTCAGCCCCGCAGCGACATGCTTATCGTCCGCCCGTTGCGGCGCAGCACGATGTTCCAGCGATTGGTGTTTTCGTCGAGCAGGCCCTGCAGGTCCTTGACCGTCACCACGTCCTTGCCGTTGACCGACACGACGATGTCGTTGGGCTCGAGATAGCGGCCCGCCGGACTGCCGCCGCGGATCGCGGCGACGACGACCCCGCGCGCGGCGGCGTCGAGGGCCAGTTCGTCGGCGACGGCGGGCGACAGGTTCATCACCGTGGCGCCGGCGAAGGGCGAGCGGCCGGCGAAGGTCGTCGCATCGCGCGGCGGCACTTCCGGCGGTGGTTGCAGCGGCAGGCGCAGCGCCAGCTGACGGCCGCCGCGCATCACGGTCAGATTGGCCGTGCCGTCGATCGGCAGGGTGGCGAGGCGGAAATTGACCGAGCGTTCGTCGTCCACCGTCTGGCCGTTGATCGCCGCCAGCACGTCGCTGCTGCGCAGGCCGGCCTTGGCGGCGGGGCTGCCATCCGAGACCGAGCGCACGACGACGCCGGAGGGACGTTCGAGCCCCAGCGAGGCGGCGATCTCGGCCGTCACCGGCTGCACGTCGGCGCCGAACCACGGCCTGACGACGCGATCGGCGCCGCGCTCCGCCGCCTCGACGACGCGGGCGACGATCCCGGCCGGCGTGGCGAAGCCGATGCCGATCGAACCGCCGGACCCGGAGAAGATGGCGGTGTTGATGCCGAGCAGCTTGCCGTCCATCGCCACCAGCGCGCCGCCGGAATTGCCGGGATTGATCGCGGCATCGGTCTGGATGAAGAAGCCGGACTGGTTGATGCGCGCCACCGTGGTGCGGGCGGTGGCCGAGATGATTCCGAAGGTCACGGTCTGGTTGAGGCCGAAGGGATTGCCGATCGCCACGGCGAGATCGCCGACCTCGATGGCGTCGGCGTCGCCCATCTCGAGATAGGGGAACTTCCTGCCCTCGCCGGCGATGCGCAGGATCGCCAGGTCGCTGCGCTCATCGCTCAGCAGCAGCGAAGCGTCGAACTCGCGGCGGTCGTCGAGCACGACGCGGATCTCGCTGGCGCCGCGCACCACATGGCTGTTGGTCACGACCAGCCCGTCGGGCCGGACGACGACGCCGGAGCCGAGCGAGTTCTGCACGCGCTCCTGCGGCAGGGCGCGCAGGAACTCCTCGCCAAAGAAGCGGCGGAAGAAGGGATCGCTGAACGGCCCGAGATTCTGCTGCACGCGGCGGCGGGCGTAGATGTTGACCACGGCGGGCGACACCGCCTTGACCAGCGGCGCAAAGCTCAGACGGATCTGGTCGGCCGACTTCGGCGTCTGCTGGGCCAGCGCCGGCACGGGACCGGCCGTGGCAAGCCCCAGCAGAACGGCGAGAGGCGCAAGGAAAACCGACAGACGACGAAACATGGCGAACTCCAGACTGCGCGAAGACTCTAGACCGATCGACGGGGCCGGAAAAGCAAGAGGCAGCCGCTGGGGCTGCCTCTGCAAATTTCCCGGATCGGAAGGCGATCAGGCGGCGGTCGCCTCGGCCTCCTCGTTCGTCTGGACCGGGCCGGAATCCTTGCCCTTGGCCTCGACGTCGCGCTCGACGAATTCGATGATCGCCATCGGCGCGGCATCGCCATAGCGATGGCCGCTCTTCAGCACCCGCAGGTAGCCGCCCTTGCGCTCGGCGTAGCGCGGCGCCAGCGTGGCGAACAGCTTCTCGGTCTGGGCGCGATCGCCCAGATACGCCAGCACCTGGCGACGGGCGTGCAGGCCGCCGCGCTTGCCCAGCGTCACCAGCCGCTCGACGATCGGGCGCAGGTCCTTGGCCTTGGGCAGCGTGGTCTCGATCTGCTCGTGCTTGATCAGAGCCGCGGCCATGTTCGCGAACAGCGCCCGGCGGTGGCTCGACGTGCGGTTGAGCTTACGCCCGTTCATACCGTGTCGCATTGTCTCTCTCCATGTCCCCTTCTGCCGGCGGCGCGGCTCAGTACGGCTCTTCCAGTCGCTTGGCCAGTTCCTCGATGTTCTCGGGCGGCCAGGCGGGAATCTCCATTCCCAGGTGCAGGCCCATCTGCGCCAGCACTTCCTTGATCTCGTTCAGCGACTTGCGGCCGAAGTTCGGCGTACGCAGCATCTCCGCCTCGGTCTTCTGCACCAGATCGCCGATGTAGATGATGTTGTCGTTCTTCAGGCAGTTGGCCGAGCGCACCGACAGCTCGAGCTCGTCGACCTTGCGCAGCAGGTTGCGGTTGAACGGGAAGTCGTCCTTCTGCTCGGCGGCGACGTGCTGCTGCGGCTCCTCGAAATTGATAAAGAGCTGCAGCTGGTCCTGCAGGATGCGCGCGGCGAGCGCCACGGCGTCTTCCGGCGACACGGTGCCGTTAGTCTCGAGCTGCAGCGACAGCTTGTCGTAGTCGGTCTTCTGGCCGACGCGGCTGTTGTCGACCTTGTAGGAGACCTTGCGCACCGGGCTGTACAGCGCATCGACCGGCACCAGGCCGATCGGCGCGTCCTCGGGCCGGTTCTCCGACGCCGGCACGTAGCCCTTGCCGGTCGACACGGTCATCTCGATGTTGAGCGAGGCGCCGTCGTCGAGCGTGCACAGCACCAGATCCGGGTTCATGATCTGGACGTCGTTCGGCGTCTCGATCATGCCGGCGGTGACTTCGCCCGGGCCGTTGGTGCGCAGCACCAGACGCTGCGGGCGGTCGCCCTGGTAGCGCACGGCGATCGACTTGACGTTGAGCACCAGGTCGGTGACGTCCTCGCGCACGCCGGGAATCGAGGAGAACTCATGCAGCACGCCGTCGATCTTGATCGACGTCACGGCCGCGCCCTGCAGCGAGGACATCAGGATACGGCGCAGCGCGTTGCCGAGCGTCAGGCCGAATCCGCGCTCGAGCGGCTCGGCGACGATGACCGCGACGCGCGCGGGATCGGCGCCGGCCTCGGTCTGCAGCTTGCTGGGCTTGATCAGGTCTTGCCAATTCTTCTGAAGCACGGGTGCCAACCTCATTTGAAACGGTGGTAACCGTCGATACGAAATCCGAACCGATTCCTACAAACGGCCGAAGCGAACGGCTGCGGCAGCAGCGGTTCGCCCGACGATGCGGCCGCCGCAACGGCCGCGCGAAAAACTCAGACGCGCCGGCGCTTGGGCGGACGGCAACCGTTGTGCGGGATCGCCGTCACGTCGCGGATCGCGGTGACCGCCAGACCGATCGACTGCAGGGCGCGCAGCGCCGACTCGCGGCCGGTGCCGGGTCCCTTGACCTCGATTTCCAGCGTCCGCATGCCGTGCTCCATCGCCTTGCGGCCGGCGGCTTCGGCGGCCATCTGCGCGGCGAACGGCGTCGATTTGCGCGAGCCCTTGAAGCCGTTCGAGCCCGACGACGACCAGGAGATCGTATTGCCCTGCACGTCGGTGATCGTCACCATCGTGTTGTTGAACGAGGCGACGACGTGCGCCACGCCCGACGTGATGTTCTTGCGTTCGCGGCGACGGGTGCGCGGAGCGCCTGTCGTGCCAGCTGTAGTCGCGGCTTTTGCCATAGTCGATACTCCGGATTACGACGTTTTCTTCTTGCCGGCGATCGGCTTGGCCGGACCCTTGCGGGTGCGGGCATTGGTGTGGGTGCGCTGGCCATGGACCGGCAGGCCACGGCGATGGCGCAGGCCGCGATAGCAGCCCAGGTCCATCAGGCGCTTGATGTTCATCGCCACTTCGCGGCGCAGGTCGCCCTCGACGCGATAGTCGCGGTCGATGGTCTCGCGGATGCGCAGCACCTCGTCGTCCGACAGCGTGTTGACGCGGCGGGCCAGTTCGATGCCGACCTTGCCGCAGATCTCACGCGCCTTGGCCGGACCGATGCCGTGGATATACTGCAGGGCGATTTCCACACGCTTGTTCGTGGGGATGTTGACGCCAGCTATACGGGCCAATTTCCTAACTCCTTCAACGTCTTAGAGCGGGGGTCCCCACCCGGTTTCCGACCCCGCGGCGCGTGCGAAAGCGCGCGATTATAGGGCCTCGTTCGATCAAGTCAACTCGCATTGTCAAGCGCTATTTTCCCGCCAGAACCCCTTTGATCTGGCGGAACACTTCATCCATCGCGGCCATGCCATCGACCGTCTTCAGCACGCCCCGCGCCTTGTAGTACGGCAGCAGAGGGGCGGTCTGGTCGTGGTAGGCCCGCAACCGGGCGGTCACGGTTTCGGCGTTGTCGTCCTTGCGCCGGGTGAACTCGGTCGATCCGCAGACGTCGCAGACGCCGGGCTTCTTGGTTGGCTTGAAGGTATCATGATACCCAGCGCCGCACTTGGCGCAAGAGAAGCGGCCGGTGATGCGGGCAACCAGGGCCGCCTCGTCTACCGTCATCTCGATCACATGGTCGAGCTTCAGCCCACGCGCCGTCAGCATGCGGTCGAGCGCCTCGGCCTGGGCCGTGGTGCGCGGGAAGCCGTCCAGGATGAAACCGTTGGCGCAGTCCGGCTGGGCGATGCGGCTCTCGATCATGCTGATGATCAGATCGTCCGGAACCAGCTCGCCGCGCTCCATGATCCCGGCAGCGCGCTTGCCGAGCTCGGAACCCGACTTGACCTCGGCCCGCAGCATGTCGCCGGTCGAGAGCTGCTTCAGCCCAAGCTCGTCCTGCAACCGCTGCGCCTGCGTCCCCTTGCCCGCCCCCGGCGGGCCCAACAGAATCAAGTTCATCGCCGTCCCTTCAGTCGTGCCCGTTTGATCAGGCCTTCATACTGATGCGCCAGAAGATGCGACTGCACCTGCGATACCGTGTCGAGCGTCACCGTCACAATAATCAGCAGACTGGTGCCGCCGAAATAGAACGGAATCGCAGCCTGGCTGATCAACAGCTCCGGCAGGGCGCAGATGCCCGCAAGATAGAGCGATCCCACCACGGTGATGCGGGTCAGCACGTAGTCGAGATAGTCGGCCGTGTTCTTGCCCGGCCGGATGCCCGGCACGAAGCCGCCGTACTTCTTCAGATTCTCCGCCGTCTCGGTCGGGTTGAACATGACCGCGGTGTAGAAGAAGCAGAAGAAAACGATCAGGCCGATATAGAGCAGCATGTAGGCCGGACGGCCGTGACCCAGATTGTTGGTCAGCCAGATCATCCATTCGCTGCCCTGCGCCGCGCCGAAACCGGCGACCGTGGCCGGCGCCAGCAGCAGCGAGGAGGCGAAGATCGGCGGAATGACGCCGGCGGTATTGATCTTCAGCGGCAGATGCGTGCTCTCGCCGCCATAGATCTTGTTGCCCTGCTGGCGCTTGGGGTACTGCACCAGGATGCGCCGCTGCGCCATCTCCATGAACACCGCGAAAGCGACGACGGCGACCATTCCGATCAGCAGCAGGATGATGAAGGCGGCCGACATGGCGCCGGTGCGGCCCAATTCGAGGATCTGCACCAGGGCGCCCGGCAGCGCCGAGACGATGCCGGCGAAGATGATCAGCGAGATGCCGTTGCCGACGCCGCGGGCGGTGATCTGCTCGCCTAGCCACATCAGGAACATCGTGCCGCCGACCAGGGTGACGACGGTGACGAATCGGAAGTAGAGGCCGGGATCGACGACGACGCTGCCGCCGCCTCCGGTTGCTCCCTCGAGACCGATCGCGATGCCGTAGGCCTGCAGCATCGCCAGCGCCACGGTGCCGTAGCGCGTATACTGGTTGATCTTCTTGCGCCCTGCCTCGCCTTCCTTCTTCAGCGCTTCCCAGCTCGGCAGCACCGTCGTCAGAATCTGCACGATGATCGATGCCGAGATGTACGGCATGATGTTGAGGGCGAAGATGGTCATGCGACCGAGCGCGCCGCCGGAGAACACATCCACCATGCCCAAGATGCCGCCGGCGGTGGACTGGAACACCTGCGCCAGCGCCACCGGATCGATCCCGGGAACCGGAATGTAGCTTCCGATGCGATAAACGATCAAAGCGCCCAGGGTGAACCACAGGCGCTTCTTGAGATCGGTCGCGCTCCTGAAGCTGGAAAAGCTCAGATTCGCAGCAAGCTGTTCGGCAGCCGAAGCCATTCGCTATCCCCTACTCATGCCGACGGCCTTGCGGCCGGCGCGCGAACGCGGGTTGCAGTTACTCGGCGGCGGCGGGCAACACCACCTTGCCGCCGGCCTTCTCGACCGCAGCGACGGCGGCGGCCGAGGCCCCCGCAACGCTGATGGTCACCGCCGTCTTGATCTCGCCCTTGGCCAGCAGGCGCACGCCGTCGCGCGGACGGCGAATGACGCCGGCGGCCTGCAGCGCGGCACCGTCGATCGTCGCCTTGGCATCGAGCTTGCCGGCATCGATCGCCGCCTGCAGCCGACCGAGATTGAGCTCTACGAAGTCGGGGCGATTGATGCTCGTGAAGCCGCGCTTCGGCAGACGCCGATGCAGCGGCATCTGGCCGCCTTCGAAGCCCTTGATCGACACGCCGGTGCGGGCCTTCTGGCCCTTCACGCCACGGCCCGACGTCTTGCCCTTGCCGGAGCCGATGCCGCGGCCGACGCGCATGCGGGCCTTGCGGGCACCCTCGTTGTCGGAAAGCTGGTTCAAACGCATGACGTCGTGTCCTTCCAAATCCTCGCGCGATACCGCCTCAGGCGGTTTCCTCGACGCGCACCAGATGCTTGATCTTGTTGATCATTCCGCGCACCGCCGGCGTGTCCTCGAGAACGCGCGTGCGATGGCGCTTGTTCAGCCCCAGGCCGATCAGCGTCGCCAGCTGGTCGTCGGTACGCCCGATCGGGCTGCCGACCTGGGTCACCGTTACGGTCTTCTTGTCCTTCTTGCCGGCCATGACGGTGCTCCCTACTCGCGCGCCTCGGCGCCTTCGTCGCGCCGGCCGATCAGATCGCCCACCTTCTTGCCGCGGCGGGAAGCGACCATGCGCGGCGAGTTGAGCTTGCCCAGCGCATCGAAGGTCGCCTTGATCATGTTGTGCGGATTGGACGTGCCTGTCGACTTGGCGACGATGTCCTGCACGCCCAGCGTCTCGAAGATGGCGCGCATCGGACCGCCGGCGATGATGCCGGTACCGGCCGGCGCCGTGCGCAGCACGACATGGCCGGCGCCGAAATGGCCGGCAACGTCATGGTGCAGCGTCCGGCCCTCGCGCAGCGGCACGCGGACCAGCTTGCGCTTGGCCGCCTCGGTCGCCTTGCGGATCGCCTCCGGCACCTCACGCGCCTTGCCGGCGCCATAGCCGACGCGGCCGCGCTGGTCGCCGACGACGACGATGGCGGCGAAACCGAACCGCCGGCCGCCCTTCACCACCTTGGCGACGCGGTTGATGCCGACCAGCTTGTCAACGAGTTCGCTCTCCTCCCGGTCGACGCCGCGATCGCGTTCGCGGGGGCCGCCGCGGCCGCCCTGGGGCGACCTGGAACTCTGGGGTGACCTTGCCATCTGCTTCAAACTCCAATCAGAACGTGAGGCCGCCCTCGCGGGCGGCGTCGGCCAGGGCCTTGACCCGACCGTGGTAGATGTAGCCGCCGCGATCGAACACGACGTCCTTCACGCCAGCCGCGACCGCACGCTCGGCCAGCAACTTGCCTACCGCTGCGGCCGCCTGGGTGTCGGCGCCGGTCTTCAGCGACGAACGCAGGCTCTCGTCCATGCTCGACGCCGACGCCACCGTGCGGCCGGCGGTATCGTCGATCACCTGCGCATAGATATGCTTGCTCGAGCGGAACACGCTCAGGCGCAGCCGGCCACCCGACTTGCGGGCGATGTCGGCGCGCGTGCGGCGCCGGCGGCGGGCGAATAGATCTTTGGCCGTGGCCATGACTGGCTCCTTCCGTCCTCTTACTTCTTCTTGCCTTCTTTGCGCAGGATCTTCTCGCCCGCGTACTTGATCCCCTTGCCCTTGTAGGGCTCGGGGCCGCGCATCGAGCGGATCTCCGCCGCAACCTGGCCGACCTGCTGCTTGTTGAAACCGGCGATCTCGATCTCGGTCGGCTTCGCCGTCTTGATCGTGATGCCCGCCGGGATCGGGTATTCGATGTCGTGGCTGTAGCCGAGCTGCAGCTTGAGCATCTTGGCGTCGGCGGCGGCGCGATAGCCGACGCCGTTGATTTCGAGATTGACGGTGAAGCCGTCGGAGACGCCGACCATCAGGTTGCGCAGGTTCGCGCGCGACGTGCCCCACAGGGCGCGCGCCTTCTTGGTCGTGCTGCGCGGGCTGACGGCGATCTTATCGCCGTCCCGCTTGATCTCGACGTCCTCCGGAATGGTCAGGCTCTGTTCGCCCTTCTTGCCCTTCGCCTTGATCGTCTGGCCGACGATCTCGACGTTGACGCCGCCCGGAACGGCGACCGGATATTTGCCTACGCGCGACATGGTCAGAACACCTTGCAGAGAACTTCGCCGCCGACATTGGCGGTGCGGGCTTCCGTATCGGAGAGCACGCCACGCGGCGTCGAAAGGATCGAAATGCCCAGGCCGTTGTAGACGCGCGGCAGATCGGCGATCTTGGCGTAGATGCGCCGGCCCGGACGCGACACGCGGTTGATCTCCTTGATCACCGGCCGGCCGTTGTCGTACTTCAGCTCGACCCGCAGCTCGCGGATGCCGACCCGCAGCTCTTCCTCGAAGTAGCCGCGGATGTAGCCCTCGCGCTGCAGGACGTCGAGCACGTTGGTGCGCAGCCGCGAGGCCGGCATCGAAATCGTGTCGAGCCCCGCCATCTGCCCGTTGCGGATGCGGGTGAGCATATCGCCCAAAGGATCGCTAAACGCCATTTTCCCGGCTCCTCGCTTACCAGCTGGACTTCACGACGCCGGGCAGATGTCCGGCGGAGGCCAGCTCGCGCAGTGCGATGCGCGACAGTTTCATCTTGCGATACACGCCGCGCGACCGCCCCGTCAGCTCGCAGCGGTTGCGAATGCGCGTCTTCGACGCGTTGCGCGGCAACTCGGCGAGCTTGAGCTGCGCCGTGAACCGCTCTTCGATCGGCTTCGAACGATCCTTGGCAACCGCCTTCAGAGCCCGACGCTTGGCGTCGTACTGCTTCGCCATCTTGGCCCGGCGCTTGTTCTTTTCGACCGAACTGGTCTTGGCCATGGAACTGCTCTCCGCCTTAATTGATGAACGGGAACGCAAAACCGCGCAGCAGAGCCTTGGCTTCCGCATCGGTCTTGGCCGTCGTGCAAATGATGATGTCCATGCCGCGGACCTCATCGATCTTGTCGTAGTTGATCTCCGGGAACACCAGCTGCTCCTTGAGACCCAGGGCATAGTTGCCGTTGCCGTCGAACGACTTGCCGTTGAGCCCGCGGAAGTCGCGCACGCGCGGCAGCGCGATGGTGACCAGCCGGTCGAGGAACTCGTACATGCGGTCGCGGCGCAGCGTGACCTTGCAGCCGATCGCCATGCCTTCGCGCAGCTTGAACACCGCGATCGACTTCTTCGAGCGCGTCACCACCGGCTTCTGGCCGGCGATCAGCGTCAGATCGGCCACCGCCGCATCGACCTTCTTGCGGTCGTTGACGGCCTCGCCGACGCCCATGTTGATGACGATCTTGTCCAGGCGCGGCACCTGCATCGAGTTCTCGTAGTTGAACTCCTTCTGCAGCGCCGAGCGCACGGTGTTCTGGTAGACTTCCTGCAAGCGAGTCATCGCTCAGCTCCCTAGCGGTCGATGATCTCGCCGGAACCGCGCGCGAAGCGCACCTTCCGACCGTCATCGAGAAACTTGAACCCGACCTTCGTGGCGTCGCCCGACTTCGGGTCGACATGGGCCACGTTGGACGCATGGATCGGCGCCTCGCGCTCCACGATGCCGCCGGCTTCCGTGCGGCTGGCGCGGGTGTGGCGCTTGATCATGTTGACGCCCTGGACGACCACGCGGTTCTCGCTCGGCAGGACGCGAACGACTTCGCCCTTCTTGCCGCGGTCGCGCCCGGTGATCACCACCACCTGGTCGCCCTTGCGAATCTTCATCTTTGCCGACATCGCGATCTCTCCTCAGAGCACTTCCGGAGCCAGCGAGATGATCTTCATGAACTTCTTGCCGCGAAGTTCACGGGTCACCGGCCCGAAAATGCGGGTGCCGATGGGCTCACCCTGCTTGTTGATCAGCACCGCGGCGTTGCGGTCGAAACGGATCGAGGAACCGTCGGCCCGCCGCACCTCGCGGGCGGTGCGCACGATCACCGCGCGCTGCACGTCGCCCTTCTTGACGCGGCCGCGCGGGATCGCGTCCTTGACCGACACCACGATCACGTCGCCGATGCCGGCGTACTTGCGCTTCGAGCCGCCAAGCACCTTGATGCACTGGACCCGACGGGCGCCGGAATTGTCGGCGACCTCGAGATTGCTCTGCATCTGGATCATTTGAGTCTCTCTCCTTGGATCTGTCGTCGACGGCGCTTAGGCGCTCTCGGCGACGACTTCCCAGCGCTTGGTTCGCGACAGCGGCCGGCACTCGCGGATACGCACCTGGTCGCCGGCCTTGAACTGGTTGGCCTCGTCGTGCGCGTGGTACTTCTTCGAGCGACGGACGAATTTCTTATAGACCGGGTGCATCACGCGACGCTCGACCTTGACCACGATGGTCTTGTCCATCTTGTCGCTGACGACGACACCCTGAAGAATGCGCTTGGGCATGTTCCAAATCCTCTCTTACGACGCCTTCGACCGCGTCTCGGCCTGGCGGGCGCTAAGAACCGTCGTGATGCGCGCGATGTCGCGGCGCACCGCCCGCACGCGGGCCGTGTTCTGCAGCTGACCCGACGCCTGCTGGAAGCGCAGGTTGAAGCGCTCCTTCTGCAGGTTCGCCAGCTCGGTCTTGAGCTCGTCGTCCGTCTTGGCGCGAACGTCCACGATCTTCATTACTGCTCTCCTTCGCCCAGGCGGCGAATGAAACTGGTCTTGATCGGCAGCTTGGCGGCGGCCAGATCGAAGGCTTCCTTGGCGACGGCCAGCGAAACGCCGTCGATCTCGAACATGATGCGGCCCGGCTTGACGCGGGCGGCCCAGAACTCCGGCGAGCCCTTGCCCGAACCCATGCGCACTTCCTGCGGCTTGGTCGAGACCGGCACGTCCGGGAAGATGCGGATCCAGACGCGGCCGGAGCGCTTCATGTGGCGCGTCATGGCGCGGCGGGCGGCTTCGATCTGGCGGGCGGTGACGCGCGCCGGCTCGAGCGCCTTGAGGCCGAAGGCGCCGAAATTCAGCGCGGTGCCGCCCTTGGCGACGCCGTGAATCCGGCCCTTGTGGGCCTTGCGGTACTTGGTTCGTTTCGGACTCAGCATGACTTCATTGCCCTATCAGTGACCGCGAGCGCCCTGCGAGTGGGCCTCTTCGGCGCGACGCTCGTGCGCCAGCGGGTCGTGCACCATGATCTCGCCCTTGAACACCCAGACCTTGACGCCGCAGGTGCCGAAGGTGGTGAACGCCGTCGCCGTGCCGTAGTCGATGTCGGCGCGCAGCGTGTGCAGCGGCACGCGGCCTTCGCGGTACCACTCCATGCGGGCGATTTCCGCGCCGCCGAGACGGCCCGAGCAGTTGATGCGGATGCCGAGCGCGCCCAGGCGCATGGCCGACTGCACGGCCCGCTTCATGGCGCGGCGGAAAGCGACGCGGCGCTCGAGCTGCTGGGCGATGTTCTCGGCGATCAGCGTCGCGTCGATCTCCGGCTTGCGGATCTCGACGATGTTCAGCGCCACTTCGCTGTTGGTCAGCTTGGCCAGGTCGCCGCGCAGCTTCTCGATGTCGGCGCCCTTCTTGCCGATCACGACGCCGGGACGGGCGCTGTGGATCGTCACGCGCGCCTTCTTGGCCGGACGCTCGATGATGATGCGGCTGATGCCCGCCTGAGCCAGGCGCTTGCGCAGGAAATCGCGGATCTCGATGTCCTCGTGCAGCAGGCCGGCATAGTCCTTGCCGGCGAACCAGCGCGAGTCCCAGGTCCGGTTGATGCCCAGACGCAGGCCGATCGGATTGACTTTCTGACCCATTACTTGGCCTCCGCCTCTTCCTGCTTCTCGCGCACCACGATGGTGAGGTGGCTGAAGGGCTTGATGATCGCCGCGCCGCGGCCGCGGGCGCGGGCATGGAACCGCTTCATGACGATCGCCTTGCCGACCGACGCCTCGGAAACGACCAGGCGGTCGACGTCGAGCTGGTGGTTGTTCTCGGCATTGGCGATGGCCGACTGCAGCGTCTTCTTGACGTCCTGCGCGATGCGGCGCGGCGAGAAACTCAGCTCGGCGAGCGCCGTCGCGGCGGCCTTGCCGCGGATCGACTGCGCCAGCAGATTGAGCTTGCGCGGGCTGACGCGCAGCATGCGCAGCACCGCCTTCGCCTCGTTGTCCGCCTCGCGGCGTGCTTTAGCCTGCTTGCTCATGGCGTTAAGCCTTCTTTGCCTTCTTGTCGCCCGAGTGGCCGTGGAAGGTGCGGGTCGGCGAGAACTCGCCGAACTTGTGCCCCACCATTTCCTCGTTCACCAGGACCGGGATGAATTTCTGGCCGTTGTAGACGCCGAACGTCAGACCGACGAACTGCGGCAGGATCGTCGAGCGACGCGACCAGGTCTTGATCACTTCGCTGCGCCCAGACTGCCGCGACGCATCCGCCTTCTTCAGCAGATAGCCGTCGACGAAAGGCCCTTTCCAAACCGAACGTGCCACGTTCCTTCTCCTTTACCGGGCCGCGCGACGGCGGATGATCATCTTGTCCGTCGCCTTGTTCTTGCGGGTCTTCTTGCCCTTGGTCGGCTTGCCCCACGGCGTCACCGGATGGCGGCCGCCCGAGGTGCGGCCTTCGCCGCCGCCATGCGGATGGTCGATCGGGTTCATGGCCACGCCGCGGGTGACGGGCTTGAAGCCCATCCAGCGCATGC
>JBDZUM010000214.1:0-2675 GCA_040255215.1 Rhodospirillaceae bacterium | reverse complement strand
TCCTTCAGCAGCGCCGCCGCCGCCACGAGAAATCCCGGCGTGCAGAAACCGCATTGCAGGGCATGCTTTTCCTTGAAGGCGCGCTGCAGCGGATGCAGCGTCGCGCCGTCGGCCAGGCCCTCGACGGTCGTCAGGCTGGCGCCGTCGGTCTGCGCCGCCAGCGTCAGGCAGGAGCGCGCCGGCTCGCCGTCGATCAGCACGGTGCAGGCGCCGCAGGCGCCGTGTTCGCAGCCCAGATGCGTGCCGGTCAGTCGGCAATCCTCGCGCAGGAAATCGGCCAGGGTGCGGCGCGCCTCGACGTTCCGGCGCGTCGTCTTTCTGCCGTTGATCTCGACGGTGATATCGAGGGAAGAAGCGGGGGCGCTCATGTCTTGCTCCTCTGTGCCGCGCTCGTCAGGGCGCGCTCGATCAGCGTCTGGGCCAGCGCGCGGCGATATTCGGCGCTGGCGTGCAGGTCGCCGGGCGGCTGCAGGTCCTGCGCGATGCGCTGCGACTCGGCCGCGACGTCGTTCGCATCGACATCGAACGCGACCGGCGCGCTGCCCAGTCCGCCGATGGCGACGCGCGCCGCGCTACCCGAAACGAAAGCCGCGACCGAGATCAGCGCGAAATCGCCGTGCCGGCGCGCCAGTTCGATGAAGGCATAGCCGGTACCCGGGCGCGCGGCGGGCAGGCGAACCTGTTCCACCAGCTCGTCGTCGGCGATCGACGTCGACAGCGCATCGACCAGGAACGCTTCGGCTGCGATGGTGCGCCGGCCCCTGGTCGAGGCCAGCACGATCTGCGCCTTCAGCAGCAGCGCGCAGACCGGCAGTTCCGCGGCGGGATCGGCATGGCACAGCGAACCGACGATGGTGCCGCGGCTGCGCGTTGCGGGATGGCCGATCTGGTGCACGGCCTCGGCCAGCAGCGGCAGCGCGTTGCCAAGCTCGGCATCCCGTTCCAGCGCGCGCTGGCGCAGCATGGCGCCGATGACGATCTCGTCGCCCTCGTGGTGCCAGAAGGAAAGGTCGCGCAGCCGGCGAAGATCGATGACGACGGCCGGCCGCACCATGCGCAGGCTGAGCAGCGGCATCAGGCTCTGGCCGCCGGCGATGAAGCGGGCGTCCTCGCCATGCGCGGCCTTCAGCGCCAGGCACTCGTCGACGGTCTGTGGTGCTGCGTAGGCGAAGGCGGGCGGCTTCATGCGGCCTCTCCCGCTTTCGCTACCTGCAACGCGGCGAAAATGTCGCTCTCCGAGAACGGCACATGGCGCAGGCGCAGGCCGAATCCGCGCAGGGCGTCCTCGACGGCGGCGGAAAGCGCTGCCGGCACCGGGATGGTGCCGCCCTGGCCGGCGCCCTTCATGCCCAGCGGATTGAGCGGCGAGGGCGTGGCGAGATAGTCGATATGCACGTGCGGCACGTCCATCGTGGTCGCCACCAGATAGTCCATGAAAGTGCCGGTCAGGATCTGGCCGTTGTCGTCATACACGGCGCGCTCGAGGAAGGAATTGCCGATGCCCAACCCGACGCCGCCGATCACCTGGCCGTCGACGATCATGGGGTTGATCATGGTGCCGAAATCCTCGACCGCGACGTATTTCAGGATGCTGACCTTGCAGGTGCGCGGATCGACCTCGACCAGGGCGGCATGGCAGCCGGTGGCGAAAGTGTTGGTCGGCGGCGAGAAACTGGCCACTGTGCTCATGCCCGGCCCGAACTCGCGCAAGGGCAGCGGCGCGCCGGATTCGCCCAGCGACGTGTGAACGATATCGGCCAGCGACATGGCGCGGCCCAATGCGCCGCCGTCCTTGCGTACGATGGCGCCATTCTCGAGCGTCAGATCGTCGGGCGAAGCCTGCAGCAGGGTGCAGGCGATCTTCAGTGCGCGTTCGCGCAGTTGCTTCGCCGCATTCAGCACGGCCGAACCGGTGACGATGCCGGCCCGGCTGGCGAAGGTGCCGATGGAATAGCGCACGTGGTCGGTATTGCCGGCCAGCACCTTGACCTTCTCGAACGGCACGGCGAGCTGGTCGGCGACGATCTGGGCGAAGGCTGTGCGCTGGCCCTGGCCCTGGCTGGGCGTGCCCATCCGCACGGTGACCGAGCCGTCGAGCTCGACCGACATGGCGACTTCTTCGAACGGACCCAGCCCGGTGTCCTCGACGCAGCAGGCTATGCCGATGCCGACATGGCGTCCTTGCGCCGCGTATTCCTTCTGCGCCGCCTTGTGCCTGTCGTATTCGACCATCTCCAGCGCCCGTTCCAGCAGTGCCGGCACGTTGCCGCTGTCGTAGGTGCGGCGCGTGCCGTCGCGCGAGATGAAACCGACATCGTAGGGATATTCGTGCGCCTGGATCAGGTTGCGCCGGCGCAGTTCCGCGCCGTCCATATTCAGCTTGCGCGCCACCGCATCGAGCAGGCGTTCGCTGACATAGCAGGCCTGCGGTCGTCCCGCCCCGCGCACCGGCGCGATCGGGACGGTGTTGGTGTAGACGAAGTCGCACTCGACCTTGTAGTTCGGCACCTTGTACGGGCCGGGGATGTTGACGGCAGTCAGCAGCGGCACCACCGGCCCCCAGGGCGTGTAGGCGCCGGCATCGCAGAGGAACTTGCCGCGAATGCCCAGAATGACGCCCTCGGCCGTGGTGGCGATCTCCATGTCGTGGATCTGGGTGCGTTCGTGATAGGCGG
>JBDZUM010000115.1:0-13923 GCA_040255215.1 Rhodospirillaceae bacterium | reverse complement strand
GCATCGTCGAGCGCCTGCCACGGCCAGGCGCAGAGCTGCAACGAAATCGGCTCCGCCAGATCGAGCGCGCTGCGCACGAGAATGGCGCGGGCCGGTCCCGCAAACTCGAAATGGCGGCTCATGGAAGGACGGAGCGGCCGCCTATTCGCGCGGCGCGTGCTTGGAGAGAATCCGCTGCAGGGTGCGGCGATGCATGTTCAGCCGCCGCGCCGTTTCCGAGACGTTGCGGTCGCATTGTTCGTAGACGCGCTGGATATGCTCCCAGCGCACGCGGTCGGCCGACATGGGATTCTGCGGCGGCGGCGGCAGGTTGCGGCCTTCGGCGATCAGCGCCGATTCGATGGCGTCGGCATCGGCCGGCTTGGCGAGATAGTCGACGGCGCCTTCCTTGACGGCCGCCACGGCCGTGGCGATGTTGCCGTAGCCGGTGAGGATGACGATGCGGATGTCGGGCCGCGCGGCGCGCAGCGGGGCGACGGCGTCGAGACCGCTGCCGTCGGTCATGCGCAGGTCGAGCACGGCATAGGCGGGGGGATCTTCGGCCGCGGTGATCGCCTCGGCGACGGTGGCGGCGGTGCGGACGATGAAGCCACGGCCTTCCATGGCCCGCGCCAGGCGCTGGCGGAACGGCGCGTCGTCGTCGGCAATGAGCAGAGTGCGTTCGGCGGCAGCGTCGTGGCCGGCGTCGCCGCCGGGCTCCAACCGTGCTCGTTCGTCGCTCATGTCCGCACTCCCTCTGTCTCCGTCCGTCTGTATGTAGGATTGCTCCATCTTACGACAACTCGCGCCCCTCCGGATGCTGCGTTGGCGAAACTGACGGCGCCGCCGCCGCGCGCCAGCAGGTTCTTGGCGATGAACACGCCGAGCCCCATATGGCCACTCTCTCCGGCCCGTATCGAGATATAGGGTTCGCCCAGCGATTCAAGCACTTCCGGGGCGAATCCGGGACCGTCGTCGGCGATCTCGACCAGCGCCTCGCGCCGGCTCCAGGCGGTGGTGACGCGCACCCGGCGGCGAGCGAATTGCAGGGCGTTCTGCATCAGACTGCCGAGGCCCTGCACCAGCTCGGCCGAGCGCATGACGAGCGGCGCCGACGCCGGCCCATCGGCGCCGGCCGGTCCCGACTCGAACACCATCTCGATGTCGGATCGGCGATAGGGCTCGGCGGCGCTCTCGACCAGCGCCGGCAGCGGCACCATCAGATAGGTCGCCGAGACGTCTTCGGTCGGCTTCAGCGTCAGCCGGGTGAGGATGTCGCGGCAGCGCCTGACCTCCTCGCCCAGCAGGCGCACGTCCTCATGCTCGGGCGTGCCCGGCGCCACCTCGCGCTCCAGGTCGGAGGCGATCAGCGTGATGGTGCCGAGCGGCGAGCCGAGCTCGTGCGCCGCCGATGCCGCTAGCGCGCCCAGCGCCGACATCTGCCGCTCGCGCGCCAGCGCCTCGCTGGTGGCGGCCAGCGCGTTGGCCATGCGGCGGGCTTCTTCCGCCACGCGCCAGGCGTAGAGCGCCACCAGCAAGGTCGTCAGCACCAGGCCGATCCACAGGGCGCCGACATAGAGATCGGGAAGATTGGGTTCCTCTCCCGGCCACGGCAGCGGCTTGCGGATCAGCGCGATGACGCTGATGCAGGCGATCGTCATCAGGCAGAGCGCCAGCGTGCTGGGGAAAGACAGGATGGTCGCCGCCACCGCCACGGGCGCCAGCAGGAGAATGGAAAAGGGATTGTGCAGGCCGCCGGTCAGGTAGAGCAGCGCGGCGAGCTGGATGATGTCGAAACCGAGGAAGATCGCCGCGTCGCGATCGGCCAGGCGGGCGGTGGCCGGTCGGCCGATGCTGACCGCGAAATTGAGCAGCGCCGAGGTCGCGATCACCGCCAGCACCGGCAGCAACGGTAGGCCATAGCCCAGGCCCCATTGCACGGCGGCGACGGTGAGAAGCTGGCCGGTCACGGCGGCCCAGCGGATGATGACCAGCGCCCGCAGGCGCACGCCCGACTGCGCCACGGTCTCGCCGCCGGCGCGCCTGACGGCGGCGGCCGGTCCCGCCTCGGTCGCGCTCATTCTCCGGAAACCGGAACGGCTGGTTTCATGCGCCCGGGTTAGGCCCTGGCGCGGCCGCGGTCAAGTAGGCCGCGGCCGTGCGGGTCTAGCCGACGAACTCGTAGCGGCCGTCGATCGGATCCCAGGTGTAGGTCTGAATGACCTGGCCGATGCCGGCGTTGTCGTTGTTCCACAGCATGATCGACTGCACGTCGCGCTGGTCGAACTCGACGTAGTTGGTGGCGCCGTCGCCGGTCAGGATGGTCAGGCGATACATCGAGCCGGCGGCGCCGTCGATGTCGGTCAGCCGCACCATGTCGTCGCCACCGGCGAGATCGTAGAGATCGAAATCGGTCTCGACCACGCCCGAGCCGGTGCGCAAGCCGTCGCCGTTGACCTCCGTCGAGTCGAAATCCGGGAAAACGACCAGGACGTTGTCGGCCTGCTGGCCGGGCGCCGACGGCGTGCCGCGATAGTCGTCCCAGATCTGATCGCCCTGTCCGTCGGTGCGCGACCAGTAGTAGTAGTCGGTGCCGCCGCCGCCGACGAGCACGTCGTTGTCGCCGAAGCCGCCATAGAGATAATCGGTGCCCGGCCCGCCGTAGATCGTGTCGGAGCCGGCGCCGCCCCACAGCGCGTCGTTGTCGGCGCCGCCGTCGATCACGTCGTTGCCTTCCCAGGTCGAGATCACGTCGTCGCCGCTCTGGCCCTGGACGCGATCGACCTGGCCGCCGGCATTGGTGCTGGCGCTGCCGACGAAGATGTCGTTGGCGCCGCCCAGCGCGAAGCTGACGCTGCCGTAGCGGCCCAGCGCGTACACCTGGTCGGCGCCGTCGGCGGAACCGTCGACGCCGGTCACCGACAGCGCCTTGTTGAGGCCGGGATTGTCGAAGTTCATCACCACGATGTCGTCGCCGTCGGCGCTCATGAAGCCCATGGCCGAGCCGTCGTCGAAGATCAGGTCGTTGCCCAGGCCGCCATAGACGTAGTCGTCGCCGGCGCCGCCATAGATCGTGTCCTCGCCGTCGCCGCCGTAGATCGTATCGTTGCCGGCGCCACCGTACAGCACGTCGTTGCCGCTGCCGGTCGAGCTGCCGTTGGCGGCCCGCGAGTCGCCGTAGATCACGTCGTTGCCGTTGCCGCCGAAGATGGTGTCGTTGCCCGTGCCGGCGCCGGTGCCGAGACGGCCGCCGATCAGCAGATCGTTGCCCAAGCCGGAATAGATGATGTCGTTGCCGTCCTCGCCCGCGATGGTGATGTTGGACGAGAAGATCGAATTGCTGTCGCCCGGCCCGGTGTCGCGATGGTTCAGCCCGATGATGTCGGTGCCGGCGCCGGCCAGGATGACTTCGATGCCGTAAAGGCGGTTGGTGCCGCCGGCGCCGAAGCTGCCGGCGGAGCTGGTCCGCAGATCGCCGGGCGAGTTGACGAAGACGTTGTCGCCGTCGTCCAGCACCAGCGTGTCGGTGCCCTCGTCGCCGTAGAAAGTGTCGAACGTGTAGGTGTGGCCGCTCAGCGACAGGGTGGTCGAGGAGCCGCTGACGCCGTCCCACACGCGCACCTGCGCGCCGCTGCCGACCGTGGCGTCGGAGGAGAAATACAGCTCGTCGTTTTCCGTGCCGCCATAGAGCGTATCGAAACCAACGCCGCCGTACAGCTTGTCGTCGGCATCGTAGCCGTAGATCGTGTCGTTGCCGGCATCGCCCCAAATCGAGTCGCGGCCTTCGACGCCGGTGCCGCCGAAGCCGCCATCGATATGGTCGTTGCCGTCGCCGCCATAGGCGGTGTCGGCCGTGATGATGCGGTCGTCGCCGGTGCCGCCATAGGCGACGTCGCCGAAACCCGACCAGTTCTGGATCGTGTCGTCGCCGGCGCCGCCGTAGAAGGTTTCGATGCCTTCGCCCGAACCTTCGAGATAGTCGTTGCCGCCTTCGCCCCACAGCGTGGCGTTGGCGCCTTCGCGGGCGTAGATCGTGTCGTTGCTGCCGCTGGTCTCGTTGATGTCGGTGCTGCCGTCGTCGCCGAACAGACGGTCGAGCCCACCACCGCCATAGATCGTGTCGGAGCCGGTGCCGCCGTAAACGAGGTCGCTGCCGTCGGACAGAGCCAGGATGTCGTTGCCGCCGCCGCCATAGACGGTGACGCTGCCGTCGTAGTCGCCCGGCGAGCCGCTGCCGCTTCGGTAGGTCAGGTTGAGGACGTCGTTGCCGTTGCGCAGATCGAAGATTTCGAAGTCGCGGCTGTCGTTCGAATTGTAAAGACGCGCCCGCGTGCTGGTATCGCTGACACGACTGCCCGAAGAGCCTGTGGTCAGGCCGTCTGTGGTGCCGAGGTCCCAGAAGATGACGTCGTTGTCGTCGGTGGCAACCAACCGGTCGCTATCGCCGGCGCCCGAACTCGACACACTCCAATTGGCCGGAGCGTAACGGAGAAAGCGGTGGCCGTTGACGGTAACCGTCGTAATGACGTCGCTGCCATTGGCGGCATAAATCGTGTGGGTGTCGCTTCCTGAACCAATCCGCGTATCGAGAGTGACGTCGCTGCCCGACGATTTGTCGAATGTATATGTCATAAGAATAGACCCCGTTTCGAATAGTCGTCGTCCCGCCGTTAAATGCGGCGGTCAGGGGTCGGGTAATACGCTCGTATGGTCGGCCCGCTGACGGGGCGGACAATCGAAGAAAGCGACACCGGCGTCAATTATGATTCGGCGCGCGAAATTGCCGGCAATTCCTTGGTTTTTCTGTTTTTTTTCACTGCAAATAGAATGTCATGTGTTTGCACTTGTGGTGCATAAATGACACCTCGTTCATATTGCTGTGGTTTCTTATAGCTACTAAATCAGGAAATTTCGCTATGAGAAATATTACTTAAGGATGGTGGTTAGTGTGCAAATTTAGCGACATCCAGTCGCATCCGAAAAGAAACCGAAGCCAAACCTTAATTCGACGGTATGGCGGCAAATTTGTTTGGCATTAGAACAATCGTGTTTACACCCGACGGCCGCTGATCTCCGCCTCGGCGAAAGTCGCCATGCCGGTATGGCAGCCGACCGCCGCCTTCACGACATTGACCGCCAGCGCCGCGCCCGACCCTTCTCCCAGCCGCATGCCGAGCCGCAGCAGCGGCTCCAGACCGAGCTTCTCCAGCAGCCTTGCATGGCCCGGCTCGGCCGACAGATGCGCCACCAGGCAATGGTCGAGCCCGCGCGCATCGAGCGCCTGCACGATGGCGGCGGCGGCGCAGCAGGCGAAGCCGTCGAGCAGCACTGGCACCCGCGCCAGCCGCGCCGCCAGTATGGCGCCGGCGATGGCGGCCAGTTCCTCGCCGCCCAGCGCCGCCAGTACCCGCAGCGGATCGCCGAGCGCCTGCCGGTTAGCGGCCACTCCGTCGGCGACAGCCGCCCGCTTGCGATCCAGCGCCGCGCCGGCAACGCCAGTGCCCGGGCCGGTCCAGTCGTCGGCGTCGCCGCCGAACAACGCCAGGCAAAGGGCGGCAGCGGAAGTCGAATTGCCGATGCCCATCTCGCCCAGGCACAGGATGTCGACGCCCGGCTCGACCGCCATCATGCCGTAGGCCATGGCGCGCGCGCAGCGATCCTCGTCCATCGCCGGCCCCTGGGTGAAGTCGGCGGTGGGATGCTCGAGATCCATTTCGTAGACGCGCAGATCGCCGTCGATCTGCGCCGTAAGCTGATTGACCGCCGCGCCGCCGGCCACGAAGTTGCGCACCATCTGCGCCGTGACTTCCTGCGGATAGGCCGACACGCCCCGGGCGGCGACGCCGTGATTGCCGGCGAATACCGCCACGCGGGGCCGATCGCATTTCGGCGGATGGCGGCCCTGCCAGGTGGCCATGAACTGCGCGATTTCCTCCAGCCGCCCCAGCGATCCGGCCGGCTTGGTCAGAATCCGCTGGCGTTCGACGGCCTGCGTGCCGGCCTCGAGGTCGGGGCCGGGCAACTCCTTCAGCAGGCTGCGGATTTCGTCGAAACTTGCGGCGGCGTCTGGCATGGGATGGAATCGGTCCTGACAGGGTGGCAAAGGCGGCGCACTGTCCTATAACGGATGCAGGATGCAAAGCCCCGAGCACGACACCGAATCGACGCAGGACGACGCCGGCACCGGCGGTCTCGCGCCCGCGCCGCTGGGCGAAGCGATCCTCGCTTCCCTGGCCTTCTTCACCCGTCTGCCGCTGCGGCCGCAAACGCAGCGGCCGCTGGCCGCCTCGCTGGCTGGGTTCGCCCCCGCCGGCGCGATCGTTGGCCTGATCGTCGGGCTGGTGCTGGCCGGCTTCGGCGGGCTTGGCATGCCGGGCCTGCTGGCCGCCCTGCTGGCGATCGGCGCCGGCCTGATCCTGACCGGCGCGCTGCACGAGGACGGGCTGGCCGATTGCGCCGATGCGCTGGGCCGCGCCGACCGCGCCGCCGCGCTGGAGATCATGCGCGACAGCCGGCTGGGCAGCTTCGGCGGGCTGGCGCTGATCCTGTCCGTCGCCCTGCGCGCTTCGGCGCTGACGGTCATGCCGGGCTGGGTGGCGCTGGCGGCGCTGATCGGTGCCCATTCATTTTCCCGCGCGGTGCTCGGCATTGCCCTCGAACGGCTCGACCCCACGCGCAGCGACGGGCTCGGCGCCCAGGCCGGCCGGCCGACGCGGCATCAGGCGATGATGGCGCTGGCCACGGGTGCGGGCATCGCCGTTCTGGCCGGGCTGCTGCTGGCCGGCATCGGCGCCTCGCTTTTCGCGCTGGCGGTCGGCGGTATCGTGGCGCTGGGCGGGCTCGAGGTGGCGCGGCGACGCTTCGGCGGCTATACCGGCGACGTGCTGGGGGCGCTGCAACAGCTCGTCGAAGCGGCGATGCTGGTGGCGTTCACCGCCTTCTACTGACCCAGTCGCGTAACAATTAGAGAGTCACATGGCCGCCCTGCCGACCCGTCGCCCCGGCGCTCCCGATCCCGGCGCCGTCACCCGCTGGTGGTGGGTGCGTCACGCGCCCGTGCCCAATCCCGAATCGCGCTGCTACGGCCAGCTCGACAAGGAAGCCGACTGCAACGACCCCGCATTGTTCGCCGCCCAGGCGCGGCTGCTGCCGCGCGATGCCGTGTGGTACGCCTCCAACCTGCGCCGCGCCATCCAGACCGCCGAGGCGCTGTCGCAAGCCGGCGCCGTCATGGACAAGCTGCATGTCGAGCCCGGGCTGGCCGAGCAGAGCTTCGGCGACTGGCAGGGATTGACCTACGCCGAGCTCGGCGAGCTGCATGGCGAGAAGCACCATTTCTGGCTGGTGCCGCCGGCCAAGCGCGCGCCCAACGGCGAGAGCTTCGTCGACCTGTTCGATCGCGCCACCGCAGCCATCAAGCGGATGACCGAGGCGCATCGCGGCCGCGACATTGTCGCCGTCGCCCATGGCGGCACCATCCGCGCCGCCCTCGGCCTGGCGCTCAATCTCGACCCCGAGCAGGCGGTGCGTTTCGAGACCGCCAATGTCTCGCTCACCGTCATCGAGCATGTCGAGGCGGCCGACCCCGCGCATGCCTGGCGCGTGTCCTGGGTCAATCACGTGCCGCGTCTGGGCTAGGGCAGCGGCGGGCGCATGGAGCATCGCAGCCCGCATCGATTGCCGCCGGTCACCCTGGTGCTGGGCGGCGCGCGGGCCGGCAAAAGCCGCCATGCCGAAGCGACGATCCTCGCTTCCGGCGCCAGTCAGATGCTCTACATCGCCACCGCCGAAGCCGGCGACGTCGAGATGGCGACGCGCATCGCCGCCCATCGCGCGCGGCGCGACGCGCGCTGGACCACGATCGAGGCGCCGCTCGAACTGGCCGAGGCGCTGGCGGCAAACGCATTACCCGACCGTCCGGTGCTGATCGATTGCCTGACCTTGTGGCTGTCCAATCTGATCCATGCCGGCCACGACAGCGACGAGGCGACCGATCGCCTCGAAGAGGCGCTGGAGGTGCTGCCCTGTCCCGTCCTGATGGTCAGCAACGAGGTCGGCCTCGGCATCGTGCCGGACAACAGGCTGGCGCGCGACTTCCGCGATCTCGCCGGCCGCATGAACCAGCGCCTGGCGCAGCGTGCCGATCGCGTCGTGTTCGTCGCCGCCGGCCTGCCGCTGCTGCTCAAGGACCGGCCGACACCCTGACACGATGCGCAAGCGCCTGCACCCGGCCGATCGCGCGGCCTTCGCCCGTTTCGCCGCCACGGCGCGCGCGCTGGGCCGCACGCCCAGCCAGTATCACGCCGAGGCGCAGGCGCAGGCGCGCGATCGTTACGGCGGCGCGCAGGATCTGGCGGCGCATGAACGCCGCGGCGTCGAGCTTGCCGCAAGCCATATCAATGCCGGCGAAACCTGCCTGGTGGCCGGCTGCGGCGCCGGCGCGGAAATCGCCGCACTGCGCGAGTTGGGCGTCGCCAATTTGCGCGGGCTGGAAATCAGCCCGGTGCTGGCGCACCGCTGCACCGAGCGTTTCGGCATCGACGTCGCGGCCGGCGACATGGCCGCGCCGCCCTTCGCGCCCCTCTCGTTCGACGTGGTGATCACCCATCGCTCGCTGCATCACATGCTGCATCCCTACCAGGCGCTGGAGGCCCTGGCGGCGCTCGCCCGTCGCACGGTGATCGTCGCCGACGAACCGGCGGTCTCCCTAATCAAGCGGGCGCGCGATCTGCTGCGCGGCGACCGGCTGATCGCCGACGACGCCTCCTGGGAATTCCAGTTCGAGCCGGCGATGCTGGCGCGGCACATGGGCTATGCCGGTTTCGAGCCGGTCGCAGCGGCGCGCTACTGGGAGACGACGCGGCCGGGGAACGATCGGCTCGCCAACGCGTTGTCACGCCGGCTGGGCAATCGTCTGACCATGGTGTTCAGGCGGCTGCCCGGTTCGTCCTGAGACGGCACGCGCCGGCGAAGGGCGATCCACCTGATCGGCGGCAGCCACATTTCTGCTACAATGCCTGCCGAGCATTCCTCTGGCCATCGGCCAGGTTGCGACGACATTCCATAGACCGGGAGATCCTCCACCATGACCCAGACCCATACCGCCCGCAGGAGCGTCCTGCTCGGGCTCGCGGCTGGTTTCGCTCTTGCCTGCGCCGCGCCGGCCTTCGCCGACGCCCAGCGCCAGGCGCTGGTCAACGACGCCACGGCGGCGGCGCGCACCTTAATCGAGGGGCCGGACTTCCCCGACGTCAAGCGGCTGCTGCCCAAGGCGCGCGCGGTGATGATCGTGCCGTCGATGGTGCAGGGCGGCTTCATCGTCGGCGCTGCCGGCGGCCGCGGCGTCATGCTGGCGCGTCAGGCCAACGGACAATGGAGCAACCCCGCCTTCTACGGCATGGGCGCCGGCAGCGTCGGCCTGCAGATCGGCGGCAAGGTGTCCGAAGTCATGCTGATCGTGCTGACCGAGAAGGGCCTCAACGCGCTGCTCGAGGATCGCTTCAAGTTCGGCGCCGAAGCGGGCGTCACCGTGGTCAGCCTCGGCGCCGGCGTCGGCGGCTCGACGACGACGGCGGTGGGCGCCGACATCGTCGCCTATTCCAAGTCCGTCGGCCTGTTCGCCGGCGGGGCGCTGGAAGGTTCGTACGTCGCGCCCGACACCGACTGGGACAAGCTCTACTACGGCGGCTCGCCGACCACGCGCGCCATCCTGTTCGAGAATCGCTATTCGAACCCGGGCGCACAGGAGCTGCGCAGCCTGCTCGGCAAATACTAACCGCGTCAGTGGATGAAAAAGCGGCCGGCGGCCGGGGTCATTCCTTGCCGCCGGCGCGCACCAGCATCGAGGCCGCGCCCTGCTTGCCGGCCTGGCGTGCGAAGCCCAGCGCCGTGCGGCCGGTATAGTCGGCGCGATTGACGCTGGCCTTGTAGCGCAGCAGCAGATCGATCAGGTCGAGCGCGCCGCGGCGGGCGGCGATCATGAGCGCCGTGGTGCCCTGACGGTTCTGGGCATCGGCCTTGGCGCCGTTTTTCAACAGCACCTCGGCGATTTCGGCGTTGTCGTGCTCGGCGGCGCGCAGCAATGCGGTGTTGCCGAAATTGTCCGGCACCTCGGTCAGCGCGCCGCTCTCGACCAGAACGCGCACAACGTCGGGAAAGCCCGCGACGACCGCGACGATCAGCACCGGCAGACCGCGCGTGTCGACCGTATTGGGACTCTCGCCCCTGAGCAGGATCTGCTTGACCCGCTCGGCGTCACCGGCTTCGACCGCCGACAGGATCGGCTTCTTGAAATCGATGGTGAACTGGGCTGCGGCCGGGCCCGACGCAATTGCCAGACCCAGCAGCGCGGCGATCAGAACTGCATATCTGCGGGACATTCGGTCTCCCCGATCGGCGGCTGCGGCGGCGCTCGAACTCCCCGCCCGTTTAGCCCCCGGCTGATGGCTCGTCAAGGCGGCCGCCCGACGCGCTGGCGTAACATAACGTCTGCCGCGCGGCGAACCGCGATCTAGGCGGTGGCGATCTTCGCGCTGCGCTCGGCGTAGCGCGCCTCGATCCGGTCCCAGATGCGGGTCTCCAGATGCACGCCATCGAAGCGGGCGATCTGCTGCAGGCCGGTCGGCGAAGTGACGTTTATCTCCGTCAGATAGTCGCCGATCACGTCGATACCGACGAAGATCAGGCCGCGCTCGCGCAGGGACGGGCCGATCATCTCGCAGATCTCCTCGTCGCGACGGGTGAGCTTGCTCGGCACCGGCTTGCCGCCGGCATGCATGTTGGAGCGCGCTTCGCCGGCGGCAGGCACCCGGTTGATGGCGCCGGCAGCCTCGCCATCGACCAGGATGATGCGCTTGTCGCCGTCGCGCACCTGCGGCAGGTAGCGCTGCACGATCACCGGCTCGCGCGACATGCGGGTGAACATCTCCATCAGCGACGACAGGTTCTCGTCGTCCGGCTTGAGATGGAAGACGCCGGCGCCGCCATTGCCGAACAGCGGCTTGACGATGATGTCCTTGTGCTCGGCGCGGAACTCCGCGATCTGGCGCATGTCCGACGTGATCAGGGTCGGCGGCATCAGCCCTTCGAACTTGGTGACGAACAGCTTCTCCGGCGCGTTGCGCACTTCGATCGGGTCGTTGACCACCAGCGTCTGCGGATGGATGTGCTCGAGCAGATGGGTGGCGGTGATGTAGGCCATGTCGAAGGGCGGGTCCTGGCGCATCATCACGATGTCGAGGCCGGCGAGATCGAGCGTCTGCGCCTCGCCCAGCGTGAAATGACCGCCGGCGCGCCGTTCGACGCGCATCTCCTGCGCCCGCGCCAGCACGCGGCCATCCTTGAAGCTGAGATCGGCAGGGCCGTAATGGAACAGCGCATGGCCGCGCCGCTGCGCCTCGAGCGCCAGCACGAAGGTCGAATCGCCCTCGATGTCGACGGTCGAGATATGGTCCATCTGGAAGGCGACGGCCAGGCTCATGGATGCCTCTTGCTCTTGGGTCTGCGACGGGACTGGACAGCCCGGAAGACGCCCGAGCCGGCTATCAGTTAAGCCGCTGGCGCAGTTTCTGCAACAGCGCCGCCGCGCCGTAGCGCGCCTCGTCGGCCGCCGCGTTGCCGTCGGCCAGGACCATGAAGCGCTCCAAAGCGGCAATGGCCGCGCCGGGCCGTTCGGCCTGGGCAGCCAGAACGCCCGATTCGAACCACAGCTCGGCCCGCTCCGGCGCCACCGCCAGCATGGTGTCCAGCGCGCCGATGGCGCCCTCCATGTCCTCGCGACGCAGCAGGCGCAGCTTGACGTTGTTCTGCAGGCGCAGCAGCACTTCGGCGTCGGAGACTTCGGCGAGATGTTCCGAGTTCAGTTCGGCATCCTCGCCGCGCACGCCCTGCAGCAACTCGCGCAGCTGGGCCGCCTCGCAGGATCGGCCGGCATGGAACGGATCGAGGATCGCGCGGTCGCGTCCCTGTCCGACGCGAATCAGAAAATGGCCGGGGAAGTTGAGGCCGGCCGCATCCTCGCCCAGCGCCCGCGCGACATGGATGTAGACGATGCCCAGCGCCACCGGCAGGCCCTTGCGCCGCTCCAGGACGCGCGCGAAATCGGCGTTCTGCAGATCGTCGTAGGTCGCCGAGTCGCCAACGAAACCGAAATCCTCCGCCACCGCGCCGGTCAGCGCCTCGTGCACCGGCGCGCGGCGGGCGCGGGTGCGGGCATTGTCGGCCAGCAGCGCCAGCAGGCCGCGATAGGAATCGAATTCCGGCAGTCCTCGCCGCGCGGCGGAGAACAGCAGCGCCGCCTCCGCCAAATCGATACGCGGCTGCTCCGCGCAGAGATGGCGCAGGCGCTCGTGGATCCGCTGCGTGCCGTTTGCTCCGTCGTTCATGGCCGCATCCTAACGCCGTCGGTCGCGAACGAAACCCCATAAGACTCAAAATCCATGCACAGGCACGACGCGCCGACCGCGTCACGCCATGCCAGGGCGCCAGGCGTCGGCAACATGCACCGGCCAGCGGCCACGGCGCACCAGCATCAGATCGAAGCGCAGATCGCACGCCGCCAGCTTCGGATAGTGGCCGATCAACGCCGCGGCGGCCCGCTCGATTCGCAGGCGCTGGCCCAGGGTCAACGCCAGCGCGGCGCTTTCGCGATCGCCGCGCGCCTTGACCTCGACGATCGCCAGGGTGCGGCCGCGGCGGGCGACGATGTCGATCTCGCCCTGCGGCGAACGGAAACGGCGTAGCAGAATGCGGTAACCGCGCAGGCGCAGCGACAGCACGCACAACAGCTCGGAGCTGCGGCCATACCGTTCGGCGCGGCGCTTGCGCGCCAGCCGTCCCTCGGACGCGCCTTCCTTCATTCGTGGCCGTCCGCGTCGGGCGGCGGCTCCTTCAAACGCAGCGCCCGCGCATAGACCTGCTTGCGCGGTGCGCCAGTGGCGGCGGCGACGTCGGCGACGGCCTGCTTGAGGGAAGCGCTGCGCAACGCCTCGATAAGCGCGGCATCGAGCGCGGCCTCGTCGATGGCGTTGGCGCTGTCGACAGGCGGGCCGATCACCAGCACGATCTCGCCGCGCGGCTCGTGCCCGGCGTAATGCGCCGCCAGCTCCGCGAGCGATCCGCGCCGCACCTCCTCGAACTTCTTGGTCAGCTCGCGCGCCACGGCCGCCTGGCGCGCGCCGCCCAGCATCTGCGCCGCATCGGCCAGGCTCTCGCCCAGCCGGCGGGGCGATTCGAACAGCACCAGGCTGGCCTTGACGCCGGCCAGCTCGCCCAGCGCCCGTCGCCGCTCCGCACCACGCTCGGGCAGAAAGCCCGCGAACAGGAACCGGTCGGTCGGCAGGCCCGACAGGCTCAGCGCCACCGGCACGGCGGACGCGCCGGGAAGTGCGGTCACCGCCGACCCCTGCGCCACCGCCTCGCGCACCAGCCGATAGCCGGGATCGGCGATCAAAGGCGTGCCGGCATCCGACACCAGCGCCACCGCCTTGCCCTCGCGCAGCGCGGCCAGCAGGCGGGGGCGCACGCGCTCGGCATTGTGATCGTGATAGGCCGTGCTTGCCGTGCCGATGCCGTAAATCGCCAGCAGTCTGGCGGTGACGCGCGTATCCTCGCAGGCGATCAGATCGGCGCCGCGCAACACGTCCAGCGCGCGCAAGCTTATGTCGCGCGCATTACCGATCGGCGTCGCCACGAGATAGAGGCCGGGCTGCGGTTTACTTCCCGGAACCGCCTCGCTAGGCTCGACGTTGATTGCTGGATGGTCGGAGGAGATTGATTTTGGCACGCGAATTTGGCTCCCGTCTGGCGTCGGCGACCGCCCCGGTCCCGGCTTCCGCCACGCTGGCGCGTCGCGCCGCCGTGCTGGTCCTGTCCCTTGCCGTGCTGGCGCTTGCCGCCTGCGGCGGCCAGAGCCGCCAGCAGAGCCAGCAGCCTAGCACCGCCCCC
>JBDZUM010000213.1:0-2715 GCA_040255215.1 Rhodospirillaceae bacterium | reverse complement strand
GCAACCTCGATTCGGGCCCGGCCTATCCGGTCTCCGAACTGGTGGTGGTCGAGGCCATCAACGCCTGGACCCGCAGCCACCACACCGAAGACGTCCGCTAGAGCGTCGATCGCATCACGAAGGGCCGGCCGCAGCGCCGGCCCTTTTCGTTTGCGGCCTTGACGCGGCCTTTATTTCCATTATTCTGGAAATATGGAATCAATAACCGCCGTCGGCCACCTCGCCGCCCTCGCCCAGGAATCGCGTCTCGCCGTGTTCCGCCTGCTGGTGCAGGCCGGCGCCGAAGGATTGTCGGCCGGCGATCTGGCCAGCCGGCTGGAGCTGCCGGCGCCGACCCTTTCCTTCCATCTGTCCCAGTTGAAGGGTGCCGGCCTGGTGCAATGCCGGCGCGAAAGCCGCTCGCTGATCTACACGGCGAACTACGCGGCGATGAACGATCTGCTGGGCTACCTGACCGAGAATTGCTGCGGCGGCCAGCCCGAGCAATGCGCGCCGGCCAGCGCCTGCGCCCCTGTCGTCGAACCCGTATCCCGCAAGACCGCCAGGAGGGCGTGATGAAGCGTCTGCATGTCAATGTCGGCGTCGCCGATCTCGACCAGTCGATCCGGTTCTACTCCACCTTGTTCGGCGCCGAACCCAGCGTGCGCCACGAGGACTACGCCAAGTGGATGCTCGACGATCCGCGCGTCAATTTCGCGATCTCCACGCGCGGCGCGCCGGGTCTCGACCATCTCGGCATCCAGGCCGAGACCGGCGAGGAGCTGCAGGAGATCGCCACCCGCCTGAAGGCGGCCGACACCGCCGTGTTCGAGCAGAAGGAAGCCGCCTGCTGCTATGCCCGCTCCAACAAGGCCTGGGTGCAGGATCCCTCGGGCCTGAGCTGGGAAACTTTCCATACGTCGGGCCAGATCGCGACCTACGGCGAGGATACGGCCAAGGCAGCGCAGCCTGGTCCGACCAAGGCGGCATCCGCCTGCTGCGCACCGCAGATGGCTGCGGTTCCCGAGGCCTCGAAGGCTGCCGGCTCCTGCGGCGCCAAGAGCTGCGGCTAGGAGGACGCCATGACCGCCAGTCAGGCCGCGGATCGTCAGTTCAACGTGCTGTTCCTGTGCACTGGCAATTCGGCACGCTCGATTCTGGCCGAATCGCTGCTGCGCCACTGGTCGCGCGGGCGTTTCGCGTCGCATAGCGCCGGCAGCCAGCCCAAGGGCGAGGTCCATCCCTACGCCATCGACCTGCTGCGCTCGCTGAAGCTGCCGAGCGAGGGCTTCCGCTCGAAGAGCTGGGAGGAGTTCGCGCGTCCGGGCGCGCCAAACCTCGATTTCGTCTTCACCGTCTGCGACAGCGCCGCCAACGAGCCCTGCCCGGTGTGGCCGGGACAGCCCATGACGGCGCATTGGGGCGTACCAGATCCGGCATCCGTCACGGGCACCGAATTGCAGAAGCGCCAGGCGTTCCGCGACGCCTTCCGCCAGCTCGAGAACCGCATTCGGATATTCACATCCCTGCCGCTGGCGACACTCGATCGCATGAGCCTGAAGAAGAAGCTCGACGAGATCGGCAAAGTCACCCTGGCCAGCGACACCGTCTCGGCGTGAGCGCGGCGACAGCGTTCGATCTGCCGCGCCGGCTGGCGGCCGAAGGGCTCGGCAGCTTCGCGCTCGCAGCCACGGTGATCGGTTCGGGCGTGATGGCCGAACGGCTGGCGGCCGGCAACGACGCCGTGGCGCTGCTCGCCAATACCGGCGCAACCGTGGCCGTGCTCTACGTGCTGATCTCGGTGTTGGGCCCGATCAGCGGCGCGCATTTCAACCCGGCCGTCACCCTGGCGATGCGGCTGCGCGGGCGCATCGGCTCGTTCGACGCCTGCGTCTTCGTCGGGGTGCAGATCGCCACCATGGTGCTGGGCGCGCTGGCGGCGCATGCCATGTTCGAGCTGCCGCTGTTTCAGGTCTCGGCCCGGGTGCGCAACGGCGAGGCGCAATGGCTGGCCGAGTTCGTGGCCAGCGCCGGGCTGGTCTGCGCCATCTGGCTGGGGCTACGCTTCCGGCCGAAGGCGGTGCCGGCGATCGTCGCCGGCTGGATCGGCGCCGCCTACTGGTTCACCGCATCGACGTCCTTCGCCAACCCGGCCATCACCATCGCCCGCGCCCTGAGCGACACCTTCTCGGGCATCCGACCGCTCGATGCGCCGGCGTTCATCCTGGCCCAGCTGGCCGGCGCGATCGGCGCGACGCTGCTGTGCGGCTGGCTGCTGCGCGAAGCCTCATGCCCAGCCGCCGGCATGCGGCAGGACATGGCCGGTGACGAAGCCCGCCCCGTCTGACGCCAGAAAGGCGATGGCGGCGGCGATCTCTTCGGGCTTGCCCAGCCGCCCCAGCGGAATGCCGGCGGTCATCTTCGCCATCGCCGCCTTGTCGGCCAGCAGTTCGGGCGGGAAGTAATCCGGGTTCTCGACGTAGTTCGAGCCCACCGCATTCACCGTGATGCCCTTGCGCCCCAGCTCCTTGGCCCAGGACGACACCAGCCCGTTACAGGCGGCGCGGGCTGAAACGTACATCGAGTAGTTGGCCAGCCCGCGCAAAGGTGCGGCCGACGACACCAGCACGATGCGGCCCCAGCCGCGCGATTTCATGCCCGGAACGAGACCGCGCGCGATGGCCAGCGGCCGCACGGTCAGCGCCTCCAGCGCCTCGCGATAGGCCGTGGCCGACG
>JBDZUM010000212.1:0-2747 GCA_040255215.1 Rhodospirillaceae bacterium | reverse complement strand
TGGTCGGTCCTGTCGAAGGACGCGCAGGTCACGGTCTTCAACGACCACGTTGCCGATCGCAGCAAGCTGGCCGAACGGCTGGCGGATTTCGAGGTCGTCTGCGCCATGCGCGAACGCACGCCGATCGATCGGGCGCTGATCGAGGCGCTGCCCAAGCTCAAGCTGATCGTCACCACCGGCATGCGCAACGCGTCGATCGACGTCAAGGCGGCGCAGGATCGGGGCGTGATGGTGTGCGGCACCGCCGGCGTCAATCACCCGACAGCCGAACTGACCTGGGGGCTGATTCTGGCCCTGTCGCGCAACATCGCAACCGAAGCGGCGGGAATGCGGCAGGGCGGCTGGCAGACGACGGTCGGAACCAGCCTCAAGGGCAGCAAGCTGGGCGTCATCGGCCTGGGCAAGCTCGGCGCGCAGGTGGCGCGCATCGGCCTGGCCTTCGGCATGGAAGTGATCGCCTGGAGCGAGAACCTGACGGCACGGCGCGCGGCGGAAGTCGGCGCCCGGCTGGTCGACAAGCAGACACTTCTAGCGGAGGCGGATTTCGTCACGATCCATCTGGTGCTAAGCGCGCGCAGCCGCGGGCTGATCGGCGCGGGCGATCTGGCGCAGATGAAGAAGACGGCATATCTGGTCAACACCTCGCGCGGCCCGATCATCGACGAGGCGGCGCTGATTACGGCGCTGGAGGCGGGGACCATCGCCGGCGCCGGTCTGGACGTCTACGAGGTTGAGCCGCTGCCGGCCAGCCACAAGCTGCGCAGTATGCCCAACGCGCTGCTGACGCCGCATCTGGGCTACGTCACCGACGACACCTACTCGGTGTTCTACGGTGAGACGGTCGAGGCGGTGAGGGCATGGCTCGACGGCGCGCCGGTGCGGGTCATCGAGCCGTAATTGTCGATGGCGCGACGGACGCCGAAGCGCGCGTAGCGATCGGCGATGTCGGGCTGCAACGAGCGGGCGGCTGCGAAATCGGCCAACGCATCCTCGCGCACACCCATGTCGTAAAGTGTGACGCCGCGGCCGAACAGCGTGTCGGCCCGTTCCGGGCGCAGCGCAAGTGCGGCATCGTAGTCGGCCAGCGATTTCTCGAACTCGCGCATCTTGCGCCAGGTGAAGCCGCGCATCTCGAGCGTATCGGGATCGTCGGGATTGAGCGCCAGGGCGGCGTTGCAGTCCTCGATCGCCTGGGTCAGCCGGCCGGCGACCGAGCGCGACCAGCAGCGGCTCTTCAGCACCGCGGCGTCCTTGCGTCGGATTTTCAATGCCGCGTCGTAGTCGGCGATCGCGTTGAGATGCCGGTTGCGCTGGGCGTAGGCGAGGCCGCGATTGAAATGCGCCTGGAACAGCGACATGCCGCGCTCGCCGCCGGCCTCGATGATTTCGCTGCAGCCCTTGATGGCGCGATCGGGCGCGGGATCGTCGCAGGCGCGTGCGTTGGCCGATTGGGCCGATGCCGGCTGGGAAATCGCCAGGCCGACCACAAGACCTGCCACTGCCAAGATGCCACGCATTTTGCCCTCCCCGGCCGATGCTGCTCGTGCTGCTCAACGGCCGAGGCGAGGTTTGGTTTCCGCGCGGCGGAAGCGGCCTTGCCGGGCGATTGTCTCTGCCGCCCGGCGGGGCTAGGTTGCCGCCCCTGAACGGAAAAACGCTGCGGAGTGCGCCATGCCCCTCGATCCCGGAACCCTGGAACAGCTGGTCGACACGGTCGGCCGTTTCGTGCGCGAACGCTGCATCCCGCTGGAGGAGCAGGTCGCGGAGGAAGACAAGGTTCCGCAGGAGCTGATCGAGGAGATGAAGGGGCTGGGCCTGTTCGGCCTGACCGTGCCGGAGGAGTACGGCGGGCTGGGGCTCAATACCGAAGAAGAGGCGCGGGTGGTGATGGAACTGGGTCATGCCGCCCCAGCCTTCCGTTCGGTCTGCGGCACCAATATCGGCATCGGCTCACAAGGGCTGATCAACGCCGGGACCGAGGAGCAGAAGCGCAAATACCTGCCTGGCGTCGCCTCGGGCGAGATCATCACCAGCTTCGGCTTGACCGAGCCGGACGCCGGATCGGACGCGGCGGGCCTGAAGACGACAGCGCGACGCGACGGCGCTCATTGGATCCTCAACGGCACCAAGCGCTACATCACCAACGCCAATGTGGCGCATCTGCTGACGGTGATGGCGCGCACCGATCCGACGGTCAAAGGCGGCGGCGGCATCTCTGCCTTCCTGGTCGAACGCGGCACGCCGGGCCTGCGCTTCGGCAAGCCGGAGAAGAAGATGGGGCAGCAGGGCGCGCATATCTGCGACGTCATCTTCGAGGACTGCAAAGTGCCGGCCGAGCAGATGCTGGGCGGCGAGGGCGGACAAGGCCAGGGCTTCCGCTCGGCTATGAAGACGCTCGATCGCGGCCGCATCCATGTCGCAGCACTGTGCGTCGGCATGGCCGAGCGCATTATCGAGGAATCGCTGAAATACGCCGCCGAGCGCAAGCAGTTCGGCCAGCCGATCGCCAACTTCCAGCTCATCCAGGCGATGCTGGCCGATTGCGAGACGGAAGCCTACGCCATGAAGACCATGGTGCTGGACGCGGCGCGCCGGCGCGACAAGGGCGAGGACGCCTCGCTGCTGGCCTCCTGCGCCAAGCTGTTCTGCTCCGAAGCGCTGGGACGGATCGCCGATCGCGGCGTGCAGATCCATGGCGGCGCGGGCTACATCCGCTCCTACGCCGTCGAGCGCTTCTATCGCGACGT
>JBDZUM010000114.1:0-14135 GCA_040255215.1 Rhodospirillaceae bacterium | reverse complement strand
AAGATCATGCTGTTCGACGAGCCGACCTCGGCGCTCGACCCGGAAATGGTCAAGGAAGTGCTCGACGTCATGATCGAGCTGGCCAACGAGGGCATGACCATGATCTGCGTCACCCACGAAATGGGCTTCGCCCGCTCGGTGGCCGACAACGTCGTGTTCATGGATCGCGGCCGCATCGAGGAAATGGCCCCGCCCAGCCAGTTCTTCGACAACCCCAAGAGCGAGCGCACCCGCCTGTTCCTCAGCCAGATCCTGCATTGACGGGGTCGCCCCGCTTCTGATCCCATGCGGGGCCAGAGCAGATCGGGGCCTGGCGGGATCGCTGGTCGAACCCGCCGGGCTTCGTGAATCTGCTCTCATCGGTAAATGAGCGGCTCCGGAAAACGGCCATGAACATCATCGTCACCGGCGGCGCAGGCTTCATCGGCTCGGCCGTGATCCATCGCCTGCTGGCCGCCACCGGCTGGCGCATCGCCAATGTCGACTGCCTGACCTACGCCGCCAATCTCGCCTCGCTGGCCGACGTCGCCGAGGGTCCACGCTACCGGCTGCACCGCCTCGACATTGCCGATCGCGCCGCCATCGACGCGTTGATCGGCGATTTCCAGCCCGACGCCATCCTGCACCTGGCCGCCGAATCGCATGTCGACCGCTCGATCGACGGTGCCGCCGCCTTCATCCGCACCAACGTGGTCGGCACCTGGACCTTGCTCGAGGCGGCGCTGCAATACTGGCGCAGCCTGCCCGCCGCCCGCCGCGACGCCTTCCGCTTCCACCACGTCTCGACCGATGAGGTCTATGGCGCGCTGGGCGCCGAGGGCCTGTTCACCGAGGATACGCCCTACCGGCCCAACTCGCCCTATTCCGCCAGCAAGGCCTCGTCCGACCATCTGGTGCGCGCCTGGCATCACACCCACGGCCTGCCGACCTTGATAACCAACTGCTCCAACAACTACGGCCCGCGCCAGCACCCAGAGAAGCTGATCCCGCATATGGTGATCCGCGCCCTCTCGGGCCGCTCGCTGCCGGTCTACGGCCGCGGCGAGAACGTGCGCGACTGGCTCTACGTCGAGGACCATGCCGAGGCGCTGCAGACGGTGCTCGAGCGCGGCCGGCCGGGCGAAACCTACAACGTCGGCGGCGACGGCGAGCGGCGCAACATCGACATCGTGCGCCAGATCTGCGCCCTGCTCGACCGCCATCGCCCGCGGGCGGACAAGCGACCGCACGCCGACGCCATCGAATTCGTCGTCGACCGCCCGGGCCACGATTTCCGCTACGCCATCGATTCCTCGAAGCTGCAGCGCGAGCTGGGCTGGCGTCCGCGCACCGGTTTCGCATCCGGCCTCGACACGACGATCCGCTGGTATCTCGACAACGAGGCCTGGTGGATGCCGGCCGCCGGCGGCGGGCTGCAGCGCATCGGCACGGGCGGCGGCGCATGACGGCGCTGGCCTGCACGCTGGTTTCCGGCACCTACCACATCGGCGCCGCCGCGCTGGCCAACAGCCTGCACCGGCTGGGCTACCGGGGCGTTTTCACGGTGTTCCATCGCGGCCCGCGTCCGGACTGGCAGGCCGACGGCGCCTGGCGCACGCCCGATCTGCTCGATCTCGGCGCCATGTCGGTCCGCTTCGTCGCCGACACGGCGGAGGAATTCGTCGCCCTGCGCAAGCCCGACTGCCTGCAGGCGCTGTTCGACCTCGAGCCGGACTGCCAGGCTGCCGCCTTCATCGACGCCGACATCGTCATGCGCGCGCCCTGGGAGCGCATCGAGCACTGGCTGTCCTGCGGCATCGCCGTCTGCGCCGATGGCTGGATGCCGCAGACGCCGACCGACCACAACCCCTTGCGCGTACGCTGGCGCGAGTTGCTGACCGAGCTGGGTCGGCCGGCGCGCACCATCGCGCCCTATTTCAACAGCGGCTTCGTCGGCGTGCAGCGTCGGCATCTCGATTTCGTGACGCTGTGGCGCCAGGCGACCGACCGCATCGTCGCCGCCACGAAAGCCCCGATCGGCCACACCCACACCACCGATCGCAGCGATCCCTTCTTCATCCCCGACCAGGACGCCATGAACGTGGCGCTGATGGGCGTCGACGCGCCGATCAGCGCGCTGGGCCCGGAAGGCATGGGTTTCTCCGCCTTCGGCACCCACATGACGCATTTCGCCACCCATCCCAAGCCCTGGCTGGCGCGCTACACGCGCCGCGCCCTCTCCGGCATGGCGCCGTCGATCGCCGAACGCCAGTTCTGGGACAGCATGCGCGGCCCGATCCGTCCGATGCCCGATGCCGAACGCCGCTGGCGCGAGATCGATCTCGCGGCGGCGAAGATCGTCTCGAGATTCTATTCGCGGCGTTGAGTACTGCGGTCGATCGCGGTGCGGCGCCATCTGATGTAGCGATACCAGAGCGACGGCGCGTTGGTCATGGCCATGATCTTCACGAAGTTCCGGACATCGATCTCGCCTGCGGCCAGGCAACGCGACATCGTCAGCGCCCCGGTTAGATCGCCGCAAGCCATGGCTGCCGAAGCGCCGTCCTGGCGCGCGCGCGCGGCGAGAATCGAGTCGAGTGTCCCGTCCGCGTCCGGTAACTCCCCTGTTCTGGCGCAATGCGCACGGAAGTCGCGCAGCTGGACCACGCGTGCCGCGGCGATGCCGGCCAGATAGCGCCGCAACCCCGATCGGAATGCATCGGCCGACGGCGCAATAGCGCCGCTGCCGCCCATCAGGCTGCCGCCGTGCTGGCGGTATTGGCTGACCGGCGACGCCAGCACCCTTATCTCGCCGAGCAACGCCGCGCGCAACGGCAGCACGAGATCCTCGCCCGAGCGCACCGCCGGCCCCATCGGGTCGAAAAGCCTGAACACGTCTTTCGAGTAGGCCGAACCCGCCCCGCGCACGGGGAAGCCGGTGCGGATCAGGCTGCTTGCCGACAGATCGGGCATTGGCGGCGTCGGCGCGCTTTCCCCAAGCGTCGCCTCGTTCTCGTCGATCATCGTGACCGGGCTGGCCACCGCCATCACGCGGCCGTTCCCGGCGGCAAACGCCGCCATCACCCGGCTGACGCGATCGGGCCGGTCTATGTCGTCGCCGGCGGACAGAACGATGATGTCGCCCCGCGCCGCCGCGCCGAGGAAATCCGTATGCTGGCCGACGCCGAGATTGGCCGCATTGCCGTTGAAGCGGACGGCATGCGGCCCGCGATAGGCGTGGAGCGTCTCCTGCGCGATCTGCGCCGTGCGGTCGGTCGAGGCATCGTCCGACACGATGATTTCCAGCGGCCGGTAGTCCTGGGCCAGTGCCGCTTCAACGGCGCGACGGACAAAGCGCTCGTGATTGAAGGTGGCGAGCGCCAGACTGGCAAGCGGCCGCTCGCTCACTCTGCACTCCTCCGACTGCCATGGCGCAGGCGGCTCGCCGCCAGAAACAGCTCCGGCGCGATCGCCGTCAGCAGCAGCCGCACCTGCCGGCGCATCGGCTCGCCGCGCTGGCGCAGCACGGCGGCGATGCGCCGCAATAGGCCTGGCGACGACAGGGCCGCCACCGTCATGTCGAGATTGCGCAGATGACGGTCGGCATGGGCGCCGAGCCTGCGCGCCGCTTCGGCCGAAATCAGGCCCTTTTCGGCCGCCCAGATCACGTCGCCGCGCTGCTGCTCGAGCACCATGCGCCAGTAGGGACAATGCTCGAGAATCCGCTGCTGCAGGGCATGACCCGAGGCTGCCGCGGACGGAGCCGTCGACATATTGCCGCCATGCCGCCGATAGCGCAGCAGACGCTCGTGCAGGATCTCGATGCCGCCCAGCATTGCCGCGCGCTGGCAGAACACCGCATCGTCGTTGTAGATGCGACGGTCCGGCTCGGGAAAATCATCGAACACCGCCCGGGCATAGGCCGAACCGGCGCCGCCGATCACCATGCCCTTGGCGAAGACGTCTTCGGTGCCGACGCGCGCGCCTTGCGGCCAGGCGACCTGCGTCTCGAAGGGCTTGCCGTCGCCATCGATCGCCAGCGCGTTGGAGATCGCCAGAACCACGTGCGGCTTGGCGGCGAACGCCTGCGCCATCCGCCGCACCCGCTGCGGTTCGGACACGTCGTCGCCGGCGGCCAGCACCAGATAGGGCGCGCGCGTCAGACGCACCGCCGTCAGCAGATTGCCCATCAGCCCGAGATTGGTCGCGTTCCTGTGCAGGATCAGTCGATGCGGCCCGCGATAGGCCTGCGCCTCCTCCTCGACGATCCGCCACGTCCCGTCCGGCGAGGCATCGTCGCTGATGACGATCTCCAGATCGTGATAGTCCTGCGCCAGCGCCCCGCGCACGGCTTCGCGCACGAAGCGCTCCTGCCGGAAGCTCAGCAGCACCATGGCCATCGCGGGCATTAGCGACCCGCTCATGCCAGCCGTCCCGTGCGCGCCAGCCGCAGCAGCTTGCCGCGCTGGTTGGGCGTGAGGCCGAGCAGCGATACCAGCCCGGCGACGGCACTGGCGCCGACCGCCAGCGGCCAGTCTACCGTTGCGTCGTTCCAGGTGATCGCGGCGACCAGCGCGATCAGGCACAGGCCGGCGGCCAGCACCGCCGTCGACCGCCGGTCGAGCGCGAAACCGAAGCGCGCGCGGGCGAAGACGACGCCGAGCGCGAAATAGAGCACGTAGGCGACCAGATAGCCGGCTCCGACCGAGATCATGCCGTAGCCGGCGTCGATCCCCACCAGCGCGATGGCGGCGAAGACGGCGAACCATCCGCCTTCGAGCACGAAATAGCGCCGCAGATCGGCGCTGGCCAGCAACGGAATCGCCATCACCCAGGAGATCGCCTTCAGGTAATTGCCGAGCAGCAGCCATTGCAGCAGCGGCACCGCGTCGAGGAATTCGGCCGAGAACAGCAACCGCACGGCCAGCGGCTTGAGCGCGATCAGCGCCGTCAGCAGCGGAATCGATGCGCACAGCACCAAGGTCGCCGCGTCCTGCAGATGCCGGCGTCGTTCGTCGGCGGTTGCCCCTGCCAGGGTGGGCAGCACGTAGGTGCCGAACGACGTCAGCAGCAGCGACATGCTCTGCATGCCGATGCCCCAGGCCGCCGCGAACAGGCCCGCTTGCGCCAGCCCGCCGTCATGCACGATGGCCGCCCGCACCGACAGCATGGTAGCAGCGCTCGCCGCCGTCATTACCGCGTTGAAGCCCAGAAAGCGCGCGAAATAGCGGTACTCCGCCATGCCAGGCCGATTGCCGCCGCTGCCACCCGCCAGCGTCTTCCACCATCCCATGCGATGCAATGCCAGCACGGCGACTATCGTCTGCAACGCCAGCGGCACGCCGATCAGCAGAGCCAGCGCCAGCGGCTCCTCTCGCGCCAGGCTTGCCGTCGGCCAGGCCAGCAACGCCGTCGCCGCCGCGCCGCCAACGCTCAGCATGGCCAGAACGACGATGGCGCGCATCGAGTTGACCGCCGCGCCCAGCACCGCATAGGCGATGCCGATAGCCGAGGTCAGCGCGCACAGCCTGACGATGCCGATCGCCGGCGGATCGGCTCGGTCGAACAGCGCCATGGCGATGCTGGCCGGCGCAATCAGCAGGACAGTGGCGGCGATCGCTGCCCCGGCAAGCGTCAATACGATTGCGGCGCGAAGCAGCCGGCCACGCGCCGCGCCGTCGCGCGCCGCCAGCCCCTGCACCAGCCCGCCGCCGCCCATTGCGCCGAGCCCGGCTGCCGTGTCGTGCACCTGTCGGGTGATGCTGTAGAAGCCGACGCCGGTGGCGCCGATGGTCTGCGCCAGGATCTTGTTGACGATCAGGCCGAGAATCTGCGCCACGATCGTCGCCCCGCCGGTCGTCAGCAGGGCTTTCAGCAGGTTCCGCATCGCTCGCCGCGCCGCCCGCTCAGTCCGCCTGGCGCAGTATCGCCGCCCTCACGCCCGCCGCTCCATAGCCGGCGCCGCCAGCGCCTGCGACACGCAATCGATCGCCGCCGCCTGCTGCTCGCCCGTCATATACGGGCCGATCGGCAGCGACAGCACCTGCGCCGCCAGGCGTTCGGCGATTGGCAGCGCGCCGCGCTTCAGTCCCAGCCCGGCATAGGCGTCCTGCAGATGCGGCGGAATGGGATAGTGGATCAGCCAGCCGATGCCGGCGCGATCGAGCGCCGCCGTCAGCCGCTCGCGCTCCGCCGTCGCCACGACGTAGAGATGCCATACCGGCTCGGCCCAGTCGGGCACCGCCGGCAGCTGCAGGCCGGGCAGCGCGGCGAAGGCCGCCGAATAGCGCGCCGCCGCCTGCGCCCGCCGGCCGTTCCAGTCGTCTAGCCGCCTGAGCTTGGCGCGCAGTATCGCCGCCTGCAGCTCGTCGAGCCGCGAATTGGTGCCCTGCACCTCGTTGACGTATTTGCGCCGCGAGCCGTAATTGCGCAGCACGCGGATGCGGTCGGCGATGCGCGGATCGTCGGTGACGACGCCGCCGGCATCGCCGATGGCGCCGAGATTCTTGGTCGGAAAGAAGCTGAAGGCGCCGGCATGGCCCAGCACGCCCGTGCGCCGGTTGCGGTAAAGCGCGCCCTGCGCCTGCGCCACGTCCTCGATCACCGCCAGCCCGTGCTTCTCCGCCAGCGCCATCAGCGGCGCCATGTCGGCCGGCTGGCCGTAGAGATGCACCGGCATGATCGCCTTCGTCCGCGGCGTGATGGCGGCGGCGACGGCCTGCGGATCGACGTTGTGCGTGCGCGGATCGGGCTCGGCCGGCACCGGGATCGCGCCGACGGCGCTGATCGCCAGCCAGGTGGCGATGTAGGTGTTGGACGGCACGATGACCTCGTCGCCCGGCCCGACATCAAAGGCGCGCAGGCACAGCTCCAGCGCATCGAGCCCGTTGGCGACGCCGACGCAGTGCCGCCCGCCGCAATAGGCGGCGAACTCGGCCTCGAACGCCTCGACCTCGGGCCCCAGAATGAACCAGCCCGACTGCATGACGCGCCGGCAGGCGGCGTCGATCTCCGCCTGCAATTCGGCATAGGCCGGCTTGAGGTCGAGAAAGGGCACGCTCATGCCGCACGCTCCGCCACTTCGCGCCGGAAGCCCTCGTAGTCGCGCAGATAGTCGGCCTCGTCGTAGACGCCCGAGGCCAGCGCCAGGCAGACCGTCCCGGGGGCGAAATTCTCCAGCTCGTGCCACACCCACGGGCCGATCAGCAGCCCCTCGCTGGGCCGCGACAGCGTGTGCGTCAGGGTCCGGCGGCCGTCGTCCAGCAGCACGTCGACCTTGCCGGAAAGCGCGAACAGCACCAGCGAGGTCTCGCGATGGCCATGCGCGCCGCGCCGCGCCCCGGCCGGAATGTCGTACATGTAGAAGACGCGGGCTACGGCAAAAGGAAGATCGTTCATTCCCTCGGCGAAGCTCAGCGAGCCGCGCGCGTCGGTAACGACCTTGAGCCGCACGACCGCGCAGCCGGCGATGCCGCCCAAAGGCTCAACCGACGTCATTGAGAACCTCGCTCAGCAAACGGTTGGCCTCGATCAGCGACTCGAAGGTGCCGGCGTCGGTCCACTGGCCGTCGTAGACGTCGTACTGCAGTTCGCGGCGGGCGATGTAGGCGTTGTTGACCGCCGTGATCTCGTATTCGCCGCGCGCCGAGGGCACGATGGTGCGGATGATTTCGAACACCTGGTCGTCGAAGAAATACAGGCCCAGCACGGCGAAGTCCGATTTCGGCGCTTTCGGCTTCTCCTCGATCTCCAGTATGTGCTGTTCGTCGAGCGCGGCCACGCCGTAGCGCTCGGGATCGGAGACTTTCTTCACCAGCACGCGCGCGCCCTTGCCCTGCTTGCGGAACGCCTCGACATGCGGGCGGATGCTGCGCTGGAAGATATTGTCGCCGAGGAAGACGCAGACCGGCTGGCCGCCGGCGAAACCCTCGGCCAGGCGCAGCGCGTCGGCGATGCCGGCCGCGCTCTCCTGCACCTTGTAGGTCAGCGCGCAGCCGAAATCGGCGCCGCTGCCCAGGCAGTTCACCACCTCGCCCATGTGCTCCTTGCTGGTGACGACCAGAATGTCGTCGATGCCCGAACCCACCATCTGCCGGATCGGGTGGAAGATCATCGGCTCGCGGCCCACCGGGAGCAGATGCTTGTTGGTGGCCTTGGTCAGCGGGAAGAGCCTGGTGCCCTTGCCTCCCGCCAGAATGACGCCCTTCATTGCCATGCCTGCTGCTGCAGCTTTCGCCGTCAAGCGATTGGAACGCCTAGTATATTCGCCTTTGCCGCGATCCGACAGCGGCAATTTGCAGCCGTCCTGCCCGATTCCCTCGCTGGCGTCTTCGTCAGGTCGAGCCGCGCAGCCGGCGCAGCTGGATGTACAGCACCCCGGCCAGCACCACCAGCCCGCCCAGCACCTGCAGCCAGGTCGGCTCGATGCCGAAGCCGATGGCGATCAGCACGGCGAACACCGCCGACAGGTTGATGTAGAGCGAGGAGATCGGCAGGCCGACGACGCTGACGCCGAAATTCCACAGAATGTTGCCGACCGCGGCGCTGAACAGCGCCAGGTAGACCACCATGGCCGCCACATGCACCGGCGGTGCCCGCTGCGGCGCCTGCGCCACGCCCAGCGTCAGCATCAGCGCCAGCACCGCCATCAGCCACAGACAGGTCGAGACCGAGGAAATCAGGGTCAGCCGCGCCTGGCCGAGATGCCCCAGCCATTGCTGCGCCTTCAGCGAATAGACGTTCCACGACACCATGGCCAGCAGCATCAGGATCTCGCCGCCCTGCAGGCCCAGCGCATCGGCGTCGAAGCCCGGCTGGCCCCACACCACCAGGATGCCGCCGGCGACGCTCAGCGCCAGCGCCGTCCAGAAGCCCTTTTCCAGCCGCGTGCCCAGCATGACCCGCGCCACCAGCGCGCCGGTCAGCGGCATGGCGACGGTGATGGCGGCAATGGTGATGGCGTTCGACCACAGCACCGACAGCGTGTAGAGCACGTTGAACCCGGCCATGAACAGGCCGAGCAGGGCAAAGCGGCGCAGGCTGGTCGGCAGCGCCAGCAGCGGGCCCTTTTCGCGCCACGCCACGAAGCAGGCGAGGATCGCCACCGACAGCGCCATGCGCGCGGTGGTCAGCACGAAGGGGTCGAGATGGCGCAGCAGCACCTTGTTGAACGGCACCGCCGAGCCCCAGAACACCGAAGTCGCCAGCAATCCGGCCGCCGCCGCCAGCAAGCGCGCCCGCGTCGGGTTGGTGGCGGCAGACTCAGGCACCGCTGGCGGCGCCCGCCGCGCGCAGCTTGGAGACCTGCACGTAAAGCACGCCGGCCAGCACCACGAAGCCGCCGACGATCTGCATGACGCTGGGCGGCTGGCCGAGTGCGGCGGCGGTCAGCGCGGCGACGAAGGGTTGCAGGTTCAGGTAGAGCGCCGCCAGCGGCACGCCGATCGTGCTGGCGGCGAAATTCCACAGCACGATGGCCAGCGCCACGCCGGTCAGCGAGATGAACGCCAGCACGCCTATCATCTCCAGCGGCACGTCGGATGGCGGCGCCGCCGCCGCGCCCGCCGCCCACAGCAGCAGGTAGAGCCCCACCATCCACAGGCTGCCAGCCGTCGAGGTCACCGCGCTGAGCCTGATCTGGCCGAGAAAGGCCAGCCATTGCTGCGCCTTCATCGAGTACCAGGTCCAGCACACCTGGGCCAGCACCAGCAGCAATTCGCCGCCGCCGAAGCCCAGCCCCTGCTCGGCCCGGCCCGGCGCGCCGACCGCGACGACGATGCCGCCGGCCACCGTCACCGGCAGCGCCAGCAGCAATGTGCGATCGAGCGGCGCGCGGAACAGGAAGCGCGCCATGATGCTGGCGACGATCGGCCCGCACATCAAAAGCACCGACGCCGTCACCGGATGCGAGAACCAGATGCCCAGCGTGTAGAACACCGAGAATCCCGCCATCGCCGCGCCCAGCGCCAGAGCGCGACCCGCGCGCAGCGGCCGCCAGTCGACGCGATCGCGCATCAGCAGCACGAACAGCCACAGGAAGGGCAGCGCCACCAGATAGCGCAGCGCCGCCAGCAGGAACGGATCGAAATGGTCGAGCAGCAGCTTGGTCAGGGGCACCATGGCGCCCCAGAACAACGTCGTGGTCAGCAGGGCCGCGCCGGCCAGCCCGGTGCGCCGCTGCCGCCGCTGCTGATCGGCCAGCGCCTCGGCCATTGCTAGCGCCGCAGCCCGGCGATCTGCGCCGACTGGAAGAAGAACAGCTGCACCAGCCGGCAGTTCTGCGGCGTCGAGCCGAAGGATTCGCCGGCCGTGTGCCACAGCCAGCCGCGGAACAGGATCAGCCGGTTGTAGCGCATCGGCATGGTGGAGATGTGCTCCCACTTGCTGCGGTCGCGCCCGTCGACTTCCGTCAGCCGGTCGACCAGCCGGTCGCGGTCGCTCTCGCCGGGATAGGACTTCATGTCCTCGGCGCTGATCGGCGCGCCTTCGGTGCCGTATTCGCGGTGGCGGAAGAACTCGGTGCCGCCCCGGCAATGCTGCGGCAGGGTCAGGTAGAGCACGCCGGCCCACACGATGCCGGGATCGATATGGATGTCGGCGCCGCGCTGGTCGGAGCCGACCGACTGGCGGAACTTGCCGTGCGCGAAACCGGTATGGCCGCGCACCGGCTCGCGCAGGATCTGCGAGAACATCTGGTCGGAGTTGGGCCACAGCAGCGGCCGCAGCGAGTTGCGCCCCGGATAGGGCGTGCCCGGCATGATGGGATCGTAGTCGAGCCCCAGCGCCGCCTTCCGCACCTCGTCGGGATTGTCGTAGAAATCGTCGAGCACCATCATGGTCAGGCGCATGTCGTTTTTCCTCTCGCCTGAAACTCAGAAGGGCCGGCCGCGCGCCAGCGCGGTGTTGAAGAAGAACAGCTGCACCAGCCGGCCGTTCTCCGGATTGTCGCCGAAGGAATCGCCCGCCGTGTGCCAGTACCAGCTGCGGAACAGCACCAGCCGGTTGAACTTCATCGGCAGCACTGTGGTGCGCTGCCATTTGCTGCGGTCGCGGCTGTCGGCGCCGATGGTCTTCTGCAGCACTTCCAGCCGGTCGCGCGCCTTGTAGATCTTCAGGTCCTCGTCGCGCACCGGCGCGTGATCGGTGCCGTAGCGGCGATGGCGGAAGAATTCGGTGCCGCCGCGGCAATGCTCGGGCAGGCTGAGATAGAGCACGCCGGCCCACACGTTGCCGGTGTCGATGTGGATGTCGCTGCCGCGATCGTCGTTCTCGTAGGTCAGGCGGAAATAGCCGTGCAGCCGGTCGGTGTTGCCCACGACCTGTTCGCCGACGAAGGACGAGAACATCTGGTCGATATTGGGCCACAGCATCGGCCGGGTCGACATGCGCCCCGGATAGTTCTGCTGCGGATCGGGCGCGGCGAAGGACTGCGCCAGCGCCATCCGGCGGACCTCCAGCGGATTGTCGAGGAAATCGTCGATGACCAGGAACGAGGGATACATGCGCGGCGCAGTATGCCGCAAGCCGGCGCCGGAGCGCCAGCGCCGCACAGGCTACCGCGACGCAGTTCCGCCCTGCAATCGGCGAAATGCCGGCGGCTTTTTCCCGCTCAGCCGCAGGGCGAGGCCGGCAGCGGCTGCACCTCGGTCAGCGTGTATTCGATCTTGACCTTGTCGAGCGTCAACAGCATGCGGCTGGTGACGCCGCTTTCGTGCACCGTGGTGAACACGGTCTGCGGCGCGCCGCGCACCTCGAAGCTCGTCTTCACGTTCCAGCTCTTGCCGTCGAGCAGCCCGCCATGCTCGCCCGGCAGCTTGTCCTGGGTGAAGGGCGAGGCGACGACCTCGTAGTTCTGGGTCAGCACCTCGTTGGTCGTCACCTGGTCGAAGCCGGTGATCGAGAATTTCTGTTTGCCCGATTTCAACTCGTCGATCAGCCTGGCGGAAGCGCCGAGCCCGAAATAGGCGCCGTCCGGCAGCGTCACCGTCCGCTTGGCGCCGCCCTGCTCGACCTCGACCTTGCCGGCCTTGCCCAGACCTGCCGCCGTGCCGACGCTGCTGACCTCGGCTTTCTGGCCGTTGAAGATCGCCTCGGACTTGCTCGTCATGCTGCGCCCGTCGGTGCTCTCCTGCGACTGGTGCTGCTGCACCATCACCAGCAGGGTGCGGCCGCCCGATCCCAGCTCCAGCGACGAGGTCTGGTTGACGCTCCACGTCTTGCAGGCGCGATGGGCGCTGATCAGCAACTGCCCGTCCGCCTCGACGCCGGGATGGCTCACGGTCAGCTTGTAGACGGCGATATGCCCTTTCAGATCCGCGGCGCCCGCCGGCGTCAACAGTCCCAGCCAGGTCAGCGCGAATACGGCGATCGCCATGCGGATCATCTGTCGTCTCCCAATAAGTTTCCTATCGAAACTATATTGGCTGGAGACAATCCTGCAACCGTGCGCGAACGCTATCGATGTCGTTCGCCGCGCGAACGGACACGGACCCTGTCGGCGAAGACGAATCCCAGCAGGTCGAGTTGCGCCAGCGCCGACGGCGCCAGGGCCGCCAGCTCTTCGACATAACCGGCGCCTCCATCTTTTCCCCAGGCCGCACCGATCAGGCCGGTGCGGACCCGTTTCGTTCCCACCAATCGAACCGGAATTGCGAAAACTTCCACCGCTCTTTGCAGCATCGCTGCAAACCGATCGTCCGCGAGTCCGCTATAGGGCATGCCGCGGCCGTCGCGCAGATTAATGAACACCAGGTCGCCGCCGACGCTGGAATAGCCGCCGCCCAATCCCGACGCCACGCTGGCGGCATGGCGAAAGAAACGCTGCGCCAGCGCCGGCCCCGGCGCGCCACTCGCAAACCGCAGCGTCACCGCCAGGCTGTCGCCGCGCGCCTCGTCGGCGAAAACCAGCACGCCCTCCTGCCGCAGCACGTAGCCGATGGCGGCCGCGAACAGCCGCGCCGATGCGCCGTCAGTCGCGTCAAACGACGTCGTCAGGCTGGGATCGGTGCGCAGCCGGTAGCCGCCCGGCGCGATCTCGGTCCGCGCCGCCCTGTCCGGCAGGCCGAGTGCGGCCGAGACTTCCGGCACGATCAGCCGCCGCACCTCCCGCGCCAGCGCGTCCAGCCGCCCGTAGTCGAGAGGCTGCAGATCGGGCAGTCCGGAGCCGGCGGCCGGAACCGCCTGGTACGCCACTCGGATCGCGCCGGCATTGGCGAAGACCAGGCGCGGCGAAAGCGCCAGCGCCGCAGCGCCGCCCAGCAGGCCGCGCCGCGACAGCCGCGCACTCATTTGCGGAACTGCACGTCGGTTGCCGGCTTGCCCAGATGCTCGCCGCCATCGACCACGATCATGGCGCCGGTCAGGCTCGGCGTGGCGAGGATGTAGCGCACCGTGCGCACCAGATCGGCCGGCGAGGCGCCGACGCCCAGCGGCGTCGAGCGCTGCGCCTTCTCGAAGCGTTCCTGGCTCTGGCGCGCCGCCGGCAAGGTGATGCCGGGCGCGATGCCGCACACCCGGATGCGCGGCGCATAGGCCCGCGCCAGCACCTCGGTCATGCCCTTCAGCCCGACCTTGCTGATCGTGTAGCTGTAGAAATCCGGGTTGAGCGCCCAGAGCTTCTGGTCGAGCAGGTTGATGATCGTGCCGCTGTTGCGCGGCTTCAGCGCGCGGGCGAAATCGCGCGCCAGGATCGCCGGCGCCCGCAGGTTGATCGCCTGATGCCGGTCCCATTGCGCGAGCGTGAAATCGCCCGGCCGGTCGAGTTCGAACAGCGAGGCGTTGTTGATCAGGCAGGTCAGGTCCGGCCCGTCGCTGCATTTGCCGATCAGCGCTTCGGTCTGCCGGGCGTTGCCGAGATCGGCCTTGATCGCCTTGGCCTGCCCGCCGCGGGCGCGGATCGCCGATACCGCGTCGGCCGCTTCCGCGCGCGAGCCGTTGTAGTGGATCCACACGAACCAGCCATCGGCCGCCATCGCTTCCGCGATCGCCCGCCCGATGCGCTTGCCCGCGCCCGTAATCAATACCGACTGCATGCAACGATCATAGGGTCTGGCGCGCCGCCTCGCCAGCGTGACGGCCTCGCCTCGTTCGACTAAAGTCCCGGCCATGCAGATCGAACGGGCGCAAGCCGATGTCGTGGTGGTCGGCGCCGGCGTGAT
>JBDZUM010000211.1:0-2766 GCA_040255215.1 Rhodospirillaceae bacterium | reverse complement strand
CTCGATTCGCATGACGTGCTGGTGCTCGTGATGGCCGCCGGCGTCAACTACAACGGCGTCTGGGCCGGTCTCGGCACGCCGGTCTCGCCGTTCGACGTGCACAAGGCCGACTACCACATCGCCGGTTCCGACGCCTCGGGCATCGTCTGGGCCGTCGGTTCCAAGGTGAAGCGCTGGAAGGTCGGCGACGAGGTCGTCATCCACTGCAATCAGGACGACGGCGACGACGAGGAATGCAACGGCGGCGATCCGATGTTCTCGCCGACGCAGCGCATCTGGGGCTACGAGACGCCGGACGGCTCCTTCGCCCAGTTCTGCCGCGTGCAGGATCGCCAGCTCATGGAGCGGCCGCGGCACCTGACCTGGGAAGAGGCTGCCTGCTACACGCTGACGCTCGCCACCACCTACCGCATGTTCTTCGGCCATCGCCCGCATATCCTGCGGCCGGGCCACAACGTGCTGGTGTGGGGCGCCTCGGGCGGCCTGGGCTCCTTCGCCATCCAGCTCTGCGCCGTGTCGGGCGCCAACGCCATCGGCATCATCTCCGACGAGACCAAGCGCGACTTCGTCATGTCGCTGGGCGCCAAGGGCGTCATCAACCGCAACGACTTCAAGTGCTGGGGCCAGATGCCCAAGGTCGGTACCCCCGAATACGACGCGTGGACCAAGGAAGCGCGCAAGTTCGGCAAGGCGATCTGGGACATCACCGGCAAGGGCAACGACGTCGACATGGTGTTCGAGCATCCCGGCGAAGCGACCTTCCCGGTCTCGTGTCTGGTCGTTAAGCGCGGCGGCATGGTCGTGTTCTGCGCCGGCACCACCGGCTACAATCTGACCTTCGACGCCCGCTACGTCTGGATGCGCCAGAAGCGCGTGCAGGGCTCGCACTTCGCCAACTATTTGCAGGCCAGCCAGGCCAACCGGCTGATGCTGGAGCGGCGGCTGGATCCGTGCATGTCGGAAGTTTTTTCCTGGGAGGACATTCCCAAGGCGCACACCAAGATGTGGAAGAACCAGCACAAGCCCGGCAACATGGCGGTGCTGGTGCAGGCCAAGCGTCCGGGTCTGCGCACGCTCGAGGATGTGCTGGAGGGCTGAGGGCTTTCGCCCTAAGGTCCGCCGCGTCTGAAGTTCTGGAGGTAACATGTCGGCATCCGTGCAGCGGGCGAACGCGTCCGCTTCCTCTTCCGTGCTGGTCGATCGTCTGGTTCCGCTCTGCACGGAAGCCGCCGACGCCGCCGAGGCCTACGCCCAGGCGGCCCGCAACGCGGTGCGCAACACCATCGCGCCGCGCGGCAAGGTCGAGGCCGGGCTGCTCAACGAGCATCAGTTCCCCGTCCATGGCTATGCCTGGATCGTCACCTACGTCTCCGGCCTGCGCCAGATGCTGAACTGGTCGGAACGGCTGACCCAGGGCGGCCATTTCGGCGAGCTCGAGCAGCTCATCCTGCAGGCCGCCTTCGGCGAGTACCTGAACCAGCTGACCGGCGGCATTGCCATCAGCCAGGTCGAGATCGTGCGGCCTGCCGATCTCGGCATCGGCGAAAGCGATGTCGCCGCACTGCAGTCATCGTCGGCGGTGAAGACCTTGATGCGGGCCGGCAACACCGATGCGGTGCGCGCGCGCATCGCCGAGCTGATCGCCGACGGCCTCGACACCGGCAGCTTCGGCGCCCTGGGGCTGGAGGACGAGGCGCTCGACATGGTGCGCGATCAGTTCCGCCGCTTCGTCGAGGACGAGGTCGTGCCGCATGCCCATGAGTGGCATCTGAAGGACGAGCTCATTCCCATGCCGATCGTCGAGAAGATGGCGGAGATGGGCGTGTTCGGCCTGACCGTGCCCGAAGAGTGGGGCGGGCTGGGCATGGGCAAGCTGGCCATGTGCGTCGTCACCGAGGAGCTGTCGCGCGGCTATATCGGCGTCGGCTCGCTGGGCACGCGCTCGGAAATCGCCGGCGAGCTGATCCGCCTCAACGGCACCACGGCGCAGAAGGAAAAGTTCCTGGCGAAGATCGCCACCGGCAAGATCCTGCCGACGGCTGTGTTCACCGAGCCCAACACCGGTTCCGATCTCGCCTCGCTGCGCACCCGCGCCATCAGGGAAGGCGACGTCTACAAGGTGCAGGGCAACAAGACCTGGATCACCCACGCTGCCCGCACCGACATGATGACGCTTCTGGCGCGCACCAACCCGGACAAGCCGGGCTATCAGGGCCTTTCCATGCTGCTGGCCGAGAAGCCGCGCGGCACGGAGGAGAACCCGTTCCCCGCCAAGGGCATGACCGGCGGCGAGATCAAGGTGCTGGGCTATCGCGGCATGAAGGAATACGAGCTGGGCTTCGACGGCTTCGAAGTGCCGGCCGAGAACGTGCTGGGCGGCGAGGAAGGCAACGGCTTCAAGCAGCTGATGGCGACCTTCGAATCGGCCCGCATCCAAACCGCGGCCCGCGCCGTCGGCGTGGCGCAATGCGCCATGGAGCTCGGCCTGCGTTATGCGAAGGAGCGCGTCCAGTTCGCCAAGCCGATCTACGCCTTCCCGCGCGTATCGGGCAAGATCGCCTGGATGGCGGTGGAGATCATGGTCGCCCGCCAGCTCACTTACTTCTCGGCCCGCGAGAAGGACAGCGAACGGCGCTGCGACATCGAGGCCGGCATGGCCAAGCTGCTCGCCGCCCGCGTCGCCTGGTCGAACGCCGACAACGCGCTGCAGATCCATGGCGGCAACGGCTACGCGCAGGAATACCAGATCAGCCGCGTGCTGTGCGA
>JBDZUM010000113.1:0-14346 GCA_040255215.1 Rhodospirillaceae bacterium | reverse complement strand
TCGACCCGCCCGGTCATGCGACCGGTCAGCACCGTGCGCTCGTCGTCCTCGCGCAGCACCGCGGTGGCGCCCGGGCAGTCGAGCGCGCCCCAGAGGAACTCATCGGGCAGCCAGCCATCGGGGCCGGCCAGCGCGGGATCGGGCGTCCAGCGCGCCACCGCAACGCCCATGTCCTCCTCGCCGTCGATGCGGCCGGCCCAGACCCGCAATCCGTCGCCCGGCGCGCGACCCTTGCCGCAGACGAAACACTGGTGGAAGTCGCTGTCGGCGTCGGAACCGCCGAACTTCTCCGCCCGCGCCACCTGCGCGGCGGCAGGCACTGGCGGCACGTCGAGCTCGAAGGTCGCCGGCCTGACGGAGGCCAGCAGCGTGTCGCCATCGCGCAACTCGATGGCATCGCCGTTTCGCACCAGCGGCAGCGGCCGATCGAGCGGCGGCGGGGCGCGCAACGTGATCTCGGCCGAGCCGCCGACCAGCGCCGCCAACCGACCGGCGACATAGCCGCCATTGCCCGAATCGCGCGGACCGTGAAACCGTTCCGCGATGCTCAACGTGTCGGGCGCTGCCGGTGCGGACATGATGCGTGCTTCCTCCTCGTGGCTGAACGCCGGTTTACCCGGAGTGCCGCAGAGGATCAAGCCGGCCCGCCGGCCTTGAGCGCTGCCTGGCGTATCGCTTCCAGCGTGGTGCGCGGGTTGATCGCTTCAGGATCGAGGCGGATCTCGATCACCGTCGGCGCCTTCTCCCGCAACGCCGCCTCGAAGGCCGGCGCGAAGTCTTCGGTCCGCTCCACCAGATGCGCCCCGGCACCGTAGGATTTCGCCCAGGCGACGAAGTCCGGATTGTGCAGGTCGGTGCCGACCCGACGGGTCGGGTACTCGCGTTCCTGATGCATGCGGATCGTGCCGTACATCCCGTTGTTCACCACGACGACGATCAGCCGGGCGCCGGCCTGGCAGGCCGTGCCGAATTCCTGCATCGTCATCTGCAGGCAGCCGTCGCCGGCGAAGCAGACGACGATCCGCTCGGGATGGACGATGGCGGCGGCGACCGCCGCCGGCAGCCCGTAGCCCATGGAGCCCGATGTCGGCGCCAGCTGGGTGCGCCAGCCGCGATAGCGGTAGAAACGATGCACCCAGGCGGTGTAGTTGCCCGCGCCGTTGCAGATGATGGCGTCATCGGGCAGCCGGTCGCGCAGCCAGGCGACGATCTCGCCCACCTGGACGGGGCCGGGATTGGCGGTCGGCCTCGTCCAGTCGAGATAGTCGGCACGCGCCTGACCGCGCCAGTCGCGCCAGCGATCTCCGGCCGGTGGGTCGAGCATGGCCAGCGCCTCGGCGAAGGGCGCCATGCCCGAGACGATGCCCAGGGTCGGCCGGTAGACGCGGCCCAGCTCCTCGGCGCCGGCGTAGACATGCACCAGCTTCATCTGCGGCTCGGGAATGTCGACCAGCGTGTAGCCGGACGTCGTCATCTCGCCCAGCCGCGCCCCGATCACCAGCAGCAGATCGCACTCCTTCACGCGCGCCGCCAGCTTCGGATTGATGCCGATGCCGACATCGCCGGCATAGGCCTCGTGACTATTGTCGAAGATGTCCTGGGCGCGGAACGAAGCCGCCACCGGCACGCCCCAGGCTTCGGCGAAGCCCATCAGCGCGGCGCGCGCCGCCGGCGTCCAGCCGCTGCCGCCCACGACCGCGAGCGGACGGCTGGCGGCTCGCAACAGACGCGACAGTTCCTGCATCTGATCGGCGCCCGGGCGCGCCTGCATCGGCGCATAGGGCTGCGCATCGGCGACGGTCGCCATCTCCGTCAGCATGTCCTCGGGCAGCGCCAGCACCACCGGACCAGGCCGGCCGGACGTGGCGACATGGAAAGCGCGGCTGAGGAATTCTGGAATGCGGGCGGGATCCTCGATTTCGGCCACCCATTTCGCCATCTGGCCGTACATGCGGCGATAGTCGATCTCCTGGAACGCCTCGCGCTCCATCTGCTCGCGCGCCACCTGGCCGATCAGCAGAATGAGCGGCGTGGAGTCCTGGAACGCGACATGAACGCCGGCGCTGGCATTGGTGGCGCCCGGCCCGCGGGTCACTATGCAGATGCCGGGACGGCCGGTCAGCTTGCCGTAGGCATCGGCCATCATCGCCGCGCCGCCTTCCTGGCGGCAGATGACGAAGCGGATCGAATTGGCGTCGTGCAGCGCGTCGAGCACGGCGAGATAGGATTCGCCGGGAATGCCGAACACGGTGTCGGCGCCATGCACCTTGAGCTGATCGACCAGTATCTGCCCGCCGGTGCGGGCGCGCAGTGCGGCCATGGTTCCCCACCCGAAGAAAGTTTCGACCGACCATGGCATGACGGGCGCGGCGCGAACAGGCCAAGTCGCCGGTTGCGTCGCGGGCGGCATGCAAGGCGTGGTGGAACCGCGATCCGCGATGATCCGTTGTCGGCCGGGCGACGAATCAGCGGGAGGCGAGCGTCATTTCGAACGAGGGAGCAGACCGGACCATGCGCCAGCCAACGATCGGCCGCGACCTGCCGATGCTGGGCCTGCTGGCGCTGGCCGTGGTCGGCGTCATGATCGTGGGCGGCATGACGACGGCATCGGCCATTCCCGAGTGGTACGCCGGGCTCGCACGACCGTCCTGGACGCCGCCCAACTGGGTGTTCGGCCCGGTGTGGACGCTGCTCTACGCCATGATGACGATCGCGGCCTGGCTGGTGTGGCGGCGGCGGTTTCTGGCGCCGGTCGGCGCGGCAATGGCGGCGTGGTGGATTCAGCTGGCGCTCAATCTCGGCTGGACCCTGCTGTTCTTCGGCCTGCGCCGGCCCGAGCTGGCGCTGGCGGAGATTGTCGTGCTGTGGCTGGCGATCGCCGCGACGCTGTTTCTGTTCTGGCGGGTGCGGCCTTTGGCCGGCCTGCTGCTGGCGCCCTATCTGGCGTGGGTAAGTTACGCAGCCAGCCTCAACGCGGGAATCGTGGCGCTGAACTAGAGGTGCAGGGGGATTATTCGGTGGCGCCGGCCGAGGCGGCGGCGGCCGCCATGTCGCCGCCGACCGAGCTGAAGATGGCGGCAAGCGATCCGCCGATCGTGCTCATGCCGGCCACGGCCGCGATCGCGATCAGCGCCGCAAGCAGGCCGAACTCGACCATGGTCGCCCCCGAGCGATCCGAAACCGTGGAAAGAAGAATCCGCCGCAACATCCGGTCATTCTGAGATTTTTGGCCGGTCCTGAAAACTGCACCAACGTATATTCGCGGCGCCCTTCGCCAGACGGCGACCCGATACCGCGGAATCGGCGGAAATCCGCGCCTCGACTGCCGGCAAACGCCGCCATCGATTATTCTTACGGGTAGTGCGGGATGGCGATGGTGGGCCCGGTGGGGATCGAACCCACGACCATTCGATTAAAAGTCGAATGCTCTACCGCTGAGCTACAGGCCCGCCGAACACAAGGGCTTGCGGCCCGGCCGGTTTCGGCGGCCACCCTATAGGACGGGGCGTCGGCAGGGTCAACCTCCGAGGGCTGAGGCCCGGTTCAGTTGACGCGCGCGGCGTTCAGCGAGGCGAATTTTTCGGTCAGCCGCTTGTGCACGCGCGGCGAGACGAAATGCGACACGTCGCCGCCCAGCCGGCCGATATCCTTCACCAGGCTGGAGGCGATGAACTGGTGGCGCTCGGACGCCATGAGGAACACGGTCTCGACCTCGGGCGCCAGCTTGGCGTTCATGCTGGCCATCTGGATTTCGTACTCGAAATCCGACACCGCCCGCAGACCGCGGAAAATGACGTTGCCCTTCATCGCCCGGGCGAAATCGACCAGCAGCCCCTGGAAGGGTTCGACTGAGACGCGCGCGCCCAGATCGTCGGGCATGGCGGCGATGTCCTCGCGCAGGATCTCGACGCGCTCCTCGATGGTGAAAAGCGGTCCCTTGCCGATATTGATGGCCGGTCCCACGACCAGATGATCGACCAGACGCGCCGCCCGGCGGATGATCTCCGAATGGCCGTTGGTGATGGGATCGAAGGTGCCGGGATAGACACCTATGCGATGCTGCGCCATTAAATCCCCCGGGAATGAACGAGTGTTTACCGCGGCGCGACCCTTTTAGCGCCCGACGGCGCTATTTGCCAACGCTTTCCTCGGCGTCCTCGGCCACGGCTTCCTCGTCCTCCACCGCAACGCGGGTGACGGACACCACCCGCTCGCCCTCGCCGACCGAGAACAGCTTGACGCCGCGGGTGGTGCGGCCGGCCTGACGCACGCCGTCGACGGCGAAACGGATGAGCTGGCCGCCATCGGTGACCAGCATGACCTCGTCGGTGGCGCGGACCGGGAAGGCGGCGGTGACGCGGGCATCGCCGCGGCCCAGGTCCATCAGGTCGATGCCCTTGCCGCCGCGTGCGGTGATCCGGTAGTCGTAGGCCGAGCTGCGCTTGCCGAAGCCGGACGAGGCGACGGTCAGCACCATTTCCTCGCGCTCGGCCATCTCGGCGAAGCGCTCCGGCGACAGCGGCAGGTCGCCCGCCGCCTCCTCGCCCGAAGGCGCTTCTTCCTCGCCGTTCTCCATCTGCCGCATGATGCGGCGCTGGCGCAGATAGGCGTCGCGCTCCTCGGTGGTGACGCGTTCGCTGTTGAGCAGCGACATCGAGATCACCTCGTCGCCCTCGGCGAGACGGATGCCGCGCACGCCGGTCGAGGAGCGGCTGGCGAAGACGCGCACGTCGGCGACCGGGAAGCGGATCGCCTTGCCGGCGCTGGTCGCTAGCAGCACGTCCTGCTCGTCGCTGCACACATGCACCGCGATCAGCCTGTCACCGGCGTCCTCGCCGTCGAACTTCATGGCGATCTTGCCGTTGACGTTGACGTTGACGAAATCGGAGAGCTGGTTGCGCCGCACGTTGCCGCGCTGGGTCGCCAGCATGACCGACAGCGTCGACCAGGCGCTTTCGTCCTCGGGCAGCGGCATCAGCGTGGTGATCGTCTCGCCCTCGCTGAGCGGCAGCAGGTTGACCAGCGCCTTGCCGCGCGCCTGCGGCGTGCCCAGCGGCAGGCGATAGACCTTGAGCTTGTAGACCATGCCGCGACTGGAGAAGAACAGGACCGGCGTGTGGGTGTTGACGACGAATACGTTCTCGACGAAATCCTCGTCATGCGTCGCCATGCCGGAACGGCCCTTGCCGCCGCGGCGCTGGGCGCGATAGGCGGTGACCGGCACGCGCTTGATGTAGCCGGCATGGGTGACGGTGACGACCATGTCCTCGCGCTGGATCAGGTCCTCGATGTCCTGCTCGAACTCGTTGTCCTGGATCTCGGTGCGGCGCGGCGTGGCGAACTGGTCCTTGATCTCGACCAGTTCCGAACGCATCAGGGCGTAGAGCCGTTCGCGCGATTCCAGCAGCGCCAGGAATTCGCGGATCTGGTCGGTGACCTGGCGCAGCTCGTCGGCGATCTTGTCGCGCTCCAGCCCGGTCAGGCGCTGCAGGCGCAGATCGAGGATGGCGCGGGCCTGCGTCTCGCTCAGCCGGTAGGTGCCGCTGTCGCCAATGCGATCCGGCTCGTCGACCAGCTGCAGCAGCGGCAGCAGATCGCCGATCGGCCAGTCGCGCGCCATCAGTTCCTCGCGCGCCACCACCGGATCGGGCGCCTTGCGGATCAGGGCGATGACCGGATCGAGATTGGTCACGGCAATGGCCAGGCCGACCAAAACATGGGCGCGATCGCGCGCCTTGCCGAGTTCGAACTTGGTGCGCTTGGTGATGACCTCCTCGCGGAAGCGGATGAACGCCTCCAGCATCTCCTTGAGGGTCATCATCATCGGCCGGCCGCCCGACAGCGCCAGCGCGTTGACGCCGAAGCTGGTCTGCAGCGGAGTGAACTTGTAGAGCTGGTTCAGCACGATCTCGGCCATGGCGTCGCGCTTGAGTTCGATCACCACGCGTACGCCGTCGCGGTCGCTCTCGTCGCGCAGCTCGGAGATGCCCTCGACGCGCTTCTCGCGCACCACCTCGGCGATGCGCTCCAGCAGGCGCGACTTGTTCTCCTGGTAGGGGATCTCGGTGACGATGATGGCCTCGCGGCCCCTGATCTCCTCGAACTTGGTGCGGGCGCGGATGACGATCGAGCCGCGCCCCAGCTCGTAGGCGGAGCGGATGCCGTTGCGGCCGAGAATGATGGCGCCGGTCGGGAAATCGGGACCGGGGACGATCTCCTGCAGCTGCTGCGGCGTGGTCGCCGGGTTGTCGATCAGCGCGCAGGTGGCGTCGATGATCTCGCCGAGATTGTGCGGCGGGATGTTGGTCGCCATGCCGACGGCGATGCCGCCGGCGCCGTTGACCAGCAGATTGGGAAAGCGCGCCGGCAGGACGGTTGGTTCGGTGTCGCTGTCGTCGTAGCTGGGCTGGAAGTCGACTGTTTCCTTGTCGATGTCGTCGAGCAGCGTCTCCGCCACCCGCGCCAGGCGCGCCTCGGTGTAGCGCATGGCCGCCGGCGGATCGCCGTCCATCGAGCCGAAATTGCCCTGCCCGGCGATCAGCGGCAGGCGCATGGAGAAATCCTGCGCCATGCGCACCATGGCATCGTAGATCGCGCTGTCGCCGTGCGGATGGTATTTGCCCATCACGTCGCCAACGATGCGGGCCGACTTGCGGAATGGCTTGGTGGAGTCGTAGCCCGACTCCTTCATCGAGTAGAGGATGCGCCGATGCACCGGCTTGAGCCCGTCGCGCACGTCGGGCAGAGCGCGCGCCACGATCACGCTCATGGCGTAATCGAGGTAGGACCGGCGCATCTCCTCTTCGATCGTGACCGGCGTTATGTCGTGCGGCTGGCCGGGCGGCGGGACGTCGCTGACGGGGGTGTCTGTGCTCAAAGAATTCTGCTTTGCGAAGGGCCGCCTGCCGGGCTGGCGGCGCGCTGAAAACTACCAACCGAAGACTAGCAAAATCCCGCTGGCGCGACCACTTATTTTGCGCCGCCAAACACCCGGTCAAGCCTATGATTTTATTACTATTTTCGTCCCCGATTCCGGCCCGAGGGACGGGGGCCGCCCGAGGCCTGCAACGCTGTGGAAAACGCCTCCCTCAGCGGCGCGGTGAGATACGCGTATAAAGAGATTATCTGTTCCATCATTCGCGTTTGGATTGCCGCTCCCGCAGCTCGAGAACGGTCACTCGCAGCCGCTCGAGCTCGTAGGGCTTGTCGAGGCGGACGGCGCCGGCAGGCAGGGCGCCGATCTCCTCGCCGGAACGGCCGCTCAGCACCGCGATGCCCAGGCCGGGACGCAGCTTCAGGGCGGCGGCAATCAGCTCCATGCCGCCAATGCCGGGCAGGCCAAGATCGGTCAGCATGACATCGATGGCCGGCTGCGCCTCCAGCGCCTGCAACGCCTGCTCCGCGCTGCCGGCCTCGACCACGGTGAAGCCGGCGTGCTGCAGAAAGTCGACCGCGCTCATGCGCACCAGCGCGTCGTCCTCGACGAACAGCACCGCCTGCGCCCCAATTTCGGTCGCCGCCGGCGCCGTGGCGGCGATGGTCGACCCGACCGTGTCCGGCGGCACGCTGGGCGATGGCGCCGCCTGTGCGGTACGGGCACGGGCGCGCTCGATCGCCGTGCGCAGCTTGCGGGCGAGCTCGTCGCGGCGATAGGGCTTGGAGATCAGCAGCACGTCGGCATCGAGGCGGCCGTCATGGATGATGGCGTTCTCGGTGTAGCCCGAGGTGTAGAGCACGGCGATGCCGGGGCGACGCGCCTGCGCCTGGCGCACCAGTTCGCGCACCTTGACGGGGCCGGGCATGACGACGTCGGTGAACAGCACGTCGACCGGCGCACCGCTGCTGAGCACGGCAAGGGCTGCGTCGGCGCCGTCCGCCTGCAACACGCGGTAGCCGAGATCGCCCAGCATGTCGACTGCGCCGGCGCGCACGGCCGCATCGTCCTCGACCACCAGCACGGTCTCGCGGCCGAACTCGATCGGCGTCAGGGCCGCAAGCTGCAGCACCTCTTCCGGCTGGCGCGTGCGCGGCAGGTAGATCTTAACCGTCGTGCCATGGCCGGGCTCGCTGTAGATCTTGACGTGGCCGCCGAGCTGTTTGACGTAGCCGTAGACCTGGCTGAGGCCGAGCCCGGTGCCCTGTCCGTCGGCCTTGGTGGTGAAGAACGGCTCGAAAGCCTGCGCCACCACTTCCGGCGCCATGCCGGCGCCGGTGTCGCTCACGGCCAGCATGACGTACTGACCGGGCCGGACTTCGACGTGTTCGGCGGCGTAGGCCTCGTCGAGCGAGGCATTGGCCACCTCGAGCGTCAGGCGGCCGCCCTCGGGCATGGCGTCGCGGGCGTTGATGGCGAGATTGAGGATCGCATTCTCGAGCTGGCCCGGATCGGCCATGGCGTTCCACAGCCCGCCGGCGACCACCGTCTCGACCTGGATGCTCTCGCCCAGCGAGCGGCGCACCATCTCCGTCATGTCGGCGACCAGACGGCCGAGATTGGTCGGCGCGGGCTCGAGCGGCTGGCGGCGCGCGAAGGCCAACAGTTGGCGGGTCAGCCGCGCGCCGCGCTCGGTGCCGTCGAGTGCGGCCCGCAGCCGCGTGGCGAGACGCTCGTCGTCGATGCCGCTGGCCAGCGCCAGATCGATGTTGCTGCGCACGATCTGCAGCAGATTGTTGAAATCGTGCGCCACGCCGCCGGTCAGCTGGCCGATCGATTCCATCTTCTGGACCTGGCGGAACATCGCCTCGGCGCGCACGCGCTGGGTGACGTCGACGCTGGAAATGACGAAGCCGCCATCCGCCGTGGGCATGCGGTAGACCTCGAACTCGCTGCCGTCCAGCCGCAGCGACAGCGGCAGCTGCGCCGCCGCGCCATTGCCGGAAGGCTCCAGCGCCGCCGTGCCGCGCGCCTGCTCGATGGCGCGAAAGCGCTCGAGCGGCGCTCCCAGCATCGCCAGCTCGGCCGGAAACTGCAGCTTGGAGAAGAAACGGCGGTTGAACGCCGCGAGGCGGCCGCGCGGGTCGAAATAGGCGATGCCATGCCTGATGTTGTCTAGGGCGATCTGCAGGATTTCCCTCTGGCGGCCGAGCTTCTCCTCGGTCCGCTGCAGGCGCCAGTTGTTGGCCAGCAGCAGCACGACGCCGACCAGTAGTGCGGCCAGCCCGATGAAAGAGCCGCCCAGCGCGGCATAGAGCGTGAAACGGTCGCTGCTGCGGTTTTCCGACCGGCGTTCGGCCAGCAGCTGGCGCTCGACGCCGACGAAATTCGCCACCATAGCCCGAATGCGATCCATCGACCGCTTGCCGGGACCGATCCCCTGGACGGGCGCCGCCAGCAAGGCCTCCCGGTCTCCCGCCAGCACGCGATCGCGCGCCGCAGCGAGAGCGGCTATTCGTTCGTCGACCAGCGGCCGCAACGTGGCGACCAGCTCGACCTGATCGGGATTGTCCGCCACCAGCGCCTGCAGCCGTTCGAGACGGGCGGGAACGCGGGCGGCGGCTTCGTCGAAAGGCGCAAGGTAGTCGGCGCTTTGCGTGATGACGAAGCCGCGCACGCCGCTTTCGGCTTCGTCGAGATCGGCGATCACGCCGTTCGCCAGATCGATGACGGTGTAGGTGTGGATGACGCGATCGTAGGCGCGTTCGGAATTGCCGCTGAAATAGATCGCCAGATAGCTGGCAAGGCCGATGAGGGCCAGAACCGGCAGCAGAAGCAGAAGCACCATCCGGGTGACGAAACGCATCTGGCCCAGACTCCCGAATGCGACAGCCGCAAACCAATCGGCCCGCTGCTAGAGAGTAATGCGGTCGCCGCGTGCGGTAAATCGCCCTTCCCGTCAGAAGGGAATGTCGTCGTCGAGATCGCCGCCACGAGTCGGGGGCGGTGCGCCGCCGCCATCCGAGCCGTCGTCGGAGGGGCCGTAATCGCCCCCACCGCCACCGCCGCCGCTGCGGCCGTCGAGCATGGTCATGGTGCCGCCGAAGCGCGGCAGGACCACTTCCGTGGTGTATTTTTCGACGCCGCTCTGATCGGTCCATTTGCGGGTCTGCAACTGGCCCTCGAGATAGACCTTGGCGCCCTTGCGCAGGTATTTCTGCGCCACCTCGGCCATCTTCTCGTTGAAGATCACCACCCGGTGCCATTCGGTCCGTTCGCGGCGTTCGCCCGAGGCGCGATCGCGCCAGTTTTCCGACGTCGCCACCGAAAGCTGGACGATCAGCCCGCCAGCCTGCGTGTGACGCACCTCCGGATCGCGGCCCAGATTGCCCACCAGAATGACCTTGTTGACGCTGCCCGCCATGACCGCCCCTTTAGTTCTTGGTTGTCGGCGCAAAAAGCCTTTGCCGGCAACAACCTAGCGATGCGGGCGGCAGGATGCCACTGCCTCTTATCCCCAGTCGGGAAAATTGTCTGCAGACAGCCATCCGCAATTCGAGTGCAGCGCAACTCCCTAGAATATCGAGCGAATCCAAACAATCAGGATTGTTGCCCGATGACCAAAGTCGCCTGCCTGCTGGCCATGCTGATGCTGCCGGCCCTGATGTCCCCCGCCCTCGCCCAGAATTGCAGCGCGCGCGGCAGCGGCGTCGACTGGCGTGGCTGCACTTACGCCGGCGCCGACATGCGCGGCAGCAAGGCCGAGGGCGGCAATCTGGCAGGCGCGAAGTTCACTATCGTCGATTTGCGTTCCTCGCGGCTGGCACGGGCCGATCTCTCGCGCGCCAGTTTCGATACCGTGGATCTGCGCAGCGCCGACCTGAGCGGCGCCGTCCTGGCAGGAGCAACCTTCCGGGTTACCGATCTGCGCAGCGCCAAACTCGACGGCGCCGATCTGCGCAACGCCGTGATCGACACCTGCGACCTGCGATCCGCCTCGCTGCGCGGGGCCAATCTGACCGGCGTTCGCTTCGTGCTCAGCAATTTCAGGGAAGCCGATTTCTCTGGCGCGACCTGGACCGACGGCAAGAAGATCTGCGGCCAGGGGTCGATCGGGATTTGCCGCTGAGAGGCGGTAAAATACCCACAGCGCTGGCATTCTGCTGGCAGTCGTGAAGCTGGAAAATCCGCGCCGGCACCCCATAATATCCGTGCATCAACGGCCGGTCCTTGCGACCGGCCGGTGCTTTTAGGCGGTTCCGGGATACCGCCCTTTCCGGCACGGTAGAAGTTCGCATGGATTCGATCAGCATTCGCGGCGCGCGCGAGCACAATCTCAAGAACGTCGACGTGGAGATTCCGCGCGAAAAGCTGGTGGTGATCACCGGGCTTTCCGGCTCGGGCAAGTCCTCGCTCGCCTTCGATACGATCTATGCCGAAGGCCAGCGCCGCTACGTCGAAAGCCTGTCGGCCTATGCTCGCCAGTTCCTCGAACTGATGCAGAAGCCCGACGTCGATTCGATCGAAGGCCTGTCGCCCGCCATCTCGATCGAGCAGAAGACCACCTCGCGCAATCCGCGCTCGACCGTCGGCACGGTCACCGAGATCTACGACTATCTGCGCCTGCTCTACGCCCGCATCGGCGTGCCCTACTCGCCGGCGACGGGGCTTCCCATCGAAAGCCAGACCGTGTCGCAGATGGTCGACCGGCTGAACGAGATGAAGGAAGGCACGCGGCTCTACCTGATGGCGCCGATCGTGCGCGGCCGCAAGGGCGAGTACCGCAAGGAACTGGCCGAACTGCAGAAGCGCGGCTTCCAGCGCGTCAAGATCGACGGCAAGCTCTACGAGATCGACCAGGCGCCGACGCTCGACAAGAAGTTCAAGCACGATATCGACGTGGTGGTCGACCGCATCGTGCTGAAGCCCGATCTCGGCAATCGCCTGGCCGACTCGCTGGAGACCGCGCTGGGCCTGGCCGACGGCATCGCGGTAGCCGAGAACGCCGATACGGCCGAGCGCACCATCTTCTCGGCACGCTTCGCCTGCCCGGTCTCCGGCTTCACCATCGACGAGATCGAGCCGCGCCTGTTCTCCTTCAACTCGCCGCAGGGCGCCTGCCCGGTCTGCGACGGGCTGGGCAGCAAGATGTTCTTCGATCCCGAGCTCGTGGTGCCCGATCCGCGCCTGTCGCTGGCCGAGGGCGCCATCGCGCCGTGGGCGGATTCATCCTCGCAGTATTACGGGCAGACGCTCGAGAGCCTGGCCAAGCACTTCAAGGTCAAGATGTCGACGCCGTGGAAGGATCTGCCGGCGAAGATTCGCGCCGCCATCCTGCAGGGCACCGGCGGCGAAGCGGTGGTGATGAAGTACGACGACGGCATCCGCCAGTACCAGACGACCAAGCCGTTCGAAGGCGTCATTCCCAACATGGACCGCCGTTTCCGCGAGACCGATTCGTCATGGGTCCGCGAGGAGCTGGAGCGATTCCAGAACATCACCGAGTGCGAGGCCTGCCACGGCGCGCGGCTCAAGCCGGAAGCGCTGGCGGTCAAGATCGGCATGCGCAACATCTCGGAAGTGACCGCGCTGTCGATCGCCGAAGCGGTCGAATGGTTCGGCGGGCTGAACAAGAAGCTGACCGCCAAGCAGAAGGAGATCGCCGCCCGCATCCTGAAGGAAATCAACGAGCGGCTGGGTTTCCTCAACAACGTCGGTCTCGACTACCTGACGCTCGACCGCTCGTCGGGCACGCTGTCCGGCGGCGAAAGCCAGCGCATTCGTCTCGCCTCGCAGATCGGCTCCGGCCTGACCGGCGTGCTCTACGTGCTCGACGAACCGTCGATCGGTCTGCACCAGCGCGACAACGACCGGTTGCTCGCGACTCTGCGTCGCCTGCGCGATATCGGCAACACGGTCATCGTGGTCGAACACGACGAGGACGCGATCCGCGCCGCCGACCATCTGATCGACATGGGGCCGGGCGCCGGCGCTCATGGCGGTCGCATTGTCGCCGAAGGCACGCCCGACGAGGTGATGCGCAATCCCAGGAGCGTGACCGGCCAGTACCTGACCGGCATGCTGCAGATCCCGGTGCCGCAGTTCCGCCGCCAGCCGAAGAAAGGCCGCGAGATCGTGGTCAAGGGCGCGCGCGCCAACAACCTGCGCAACGTCACCGCCTCGTTTCCGCTCGGCACCTTCACCTGCATTACCGGCGTTTCGGGTTCGGGCAAGTCGACCCTGACCATCGAGACGCTCTACAAGGCGCTGGCCAAGAAGCTGAATGGCGCGCGCGAACAGCCCGGCGAGCACGACCAGATCCTGGGCCTGGAGAATCTCGACAAGGTCATCGATATCGACCAGTCGCCGATCGGCCGCACGCCGCGGTCAAATCCCGCCACCTATACCGGCGCCTTCACGCCGATCCGCGACTGGTTCGCGCAGCTGCCCGAATCGACCGAACGCGGCTACAAGCCCGGCCGCTTCTCGTTCAACGTCAAGGGCGGACGCTGCGAGGCCTGCCAGGGCGACGGCGTCATCAAGATCGAGATGCACTTCCTGCCCGACGTCTACGTGCAGTGCGACGTCTGCAAGGGCCGGCGCTACAACCGCGAGACGCTGGAAGTGCAATTCCGCGGCAAGTCGATCGCCGACGTGCTGGAAATGACGGTCGACGAAGGCGCGGAATTCTTCAAGGCCGTGCCGGCGGTGCGCGACAAGCTGGTGACCCTGCAGCAGGTGGGGCTGGGCTACATCCATGTCGGCCAGCAGGCGACGACCTTGTCGGGCGGCGAGGCGCAGCGCGTCAAGCTGGCCAAGGAGCTTTCCCGCAGAGCAACCGGCCGCACGCTCTACATTCTCGACGAGCCGACGACGGGGCTGCATTTCGACGACGTGCGCAAGCTGCTCGAAGTACTGCACCGGCTGGTCGAGACCGGCAATACGGTGCTGGTGATCGAACATAATCTCGAAGTCATCAAGACCGCCGACTGGGTGGTCGATCTGGGTCCCGGCGGCGGCGCCGGCGGCGGCGCGATCGTCGCGTCCGGCACGCCCGAAGACGTCGCGGCGACCAAGGCGAGCTTCACCGGCCAGTATCTGGCGCCCTATCTGCGCCGCCGCGCCGGCGCGGCGCCCGCCAAGGCGCGCAAGCGGGCGTGAATTTTCAATTGAACGCCCGCCAATCACTCCCCTCATCCTGAGGAGCCGGGCATCAGCCCGGCGTCTCGAAGGATCGGGGTCGGGAATCGATCTTGCAGCCGATCCTTCGAGACGCTCGCTTGCGCTCGCTCCTCAGGATGAGGGGAAATGGGTTCGACGGCGCAACGCCACCTCCTCACTTTTCGCTGAACCACGCGCGAGCCGCTTGCGTGCGGGCGGGCCGGCCGCCACTCTCGGCCGCATGAAGCCGCTCCGCGCCCTCGCCTCCATCGCTTTCGCCCTGATCGCCAGCGCTGCGCTGGCGCAGAATC
>JBDZUM010000210.1:0-2778 GCA_040255215.1 Rhodospirillaceae bacterium | reverse complement strand
GCAAGCCGCACGAATTGCTGACCGCCATCTGCGTCTCGAAGAACGGCGGCCGGGTCTGGCACCACAACGCCGTCGCCCGCCTGACGATGCGGAATTTTTCCGACGCCTTCCTCGACGACTATCTCGCCCGCGCCGGCGAGGACGTGCTGGGCTCGGTCGGCGTCTATCGTCTCGAGGGGCTGGGTGCGCAGCTTTTCTCCCGCATCGACGGCGACTTCTTCACCATTCTGGGCCTGCCGCTGCTGCCGCTGCTGGGCTTCCTGCGCGAACACGGCATCGGGCGATCATGAAGTTTTTGACGTATGAGCGGCTAAATATCTGGTCCCTGAGCCATCACCAAGGTTGCCTCAGCGAATCCCCACTTTCCTAGCCAGTCTTGCCAGAATTTCTCGACAGCGCGGAAGACTGACACGGCATCCTTTTCGATTTCGTTGTCCAGGACAACGAATTCAAACTTGTACGTGGCAATCGGACTACCTGCGGAAAGTTCTCCTGATCTCGCCTTCCGCCTTCTCCACCTCAGTTTAACTGTTAGATCTTTATCTGGCCGATCAAGTCGATAATGCTTCGAACCATTCGCTATCTGTTGACATATTTTGAGGTCGCGGGAGAGTCGGCCCATGCCATGTTTAAACTCGTTTAGGCCAATCTTTTTCGGATCAAACTCACTGCAGATTGCCGCTTGTTCAGCTTCCGACAATGACTGCCATACCCAATCAGTAATGTGCCAGGCCGTAACCGCAGCGTTAAATGCGAAGTATGCCGCCTCTAAGTGCCGAAAAACCGGAACATCGGGTGAAGCGAGCATCGTCTCGAGCTGATTTATTTCCCAGTGCAGCTTCCCAAGGAGATGCTGCGGCGTCGCTAAAGCAAAAACCTGCTTCGGCGATTCTGGTAATGTTTGAATTTCGATCTCCAAGCGATCGCCTCGCGAGTATGGTTGTCGAAACCTTATATCATACATCTTCTAAGTGTGTTGCCCGACGGGCTTTATCAAATATCTCTATCTGGCTGACACGCCAGCCCTACCCGCGCTAGAAATGTCGCCGCCATGTCGACCGACAAACCGCAACCGCCGCTGAAGCTTGCCGGGGTGATGGGATTTCCCGTCGCCCATTCGCGCAGCCCGCGCCTGCACGGGCACTGGCTGGCGCGCTACGGCATCGCCGGCGCCTATCTGCCCCTGCTGGTGGCGCCCGACGATCTCGGCCGCGCCCTGGAAGGCTTGCGGGCGCTGAACTTCCGCGGCTGCAACGTCACCCTGCCGCTGAAGGAGAAGGCGTTGGCGCTGGTCGACCGGGTCGAGCCGCTCGCCCGCCGCATCGGCGCGGTCAACACGGTCGTGGTCGAGGCCGACGGTTCGCTGCTGGGTTCCAACACCGACGCCTTCGGCTTCGTCGAGAACCTGAAAGCCGGCGCGCCGGGCTGGAACGCCGCGCGCGGTCCGGCCGTCGTGCTGGGCGCGGGCGGCGCGGCCCGCGCGGTGATCGCCGCCCTGCTCGACGCCGGCGCGCCGCAGATCCGCCTCTACAATCGCAGCCTCGAGCGCGCCCAGGCATTGCAGGCCGCCTTCGACGGACCGGTCGAGGTGGCGCCCTGGCGCCAGCGCGCCGCCGGTCTCGACGGCGCGGCGCTGCTGGTCAACACCACCTCGCTCGGCATGGCCGGGCACGAGGATCTCGAACTGCCGCTCGATGCGCTGCCGGTCTCGGCCGTGGTCAACGACATCGTCTACGCGCCGCTGATGACCGCCCTGCTGCAGCGGGGGCGGGCGCGCGGCAATCCGGTCGTCGACGGGCTCGGCATGCTGCTGCATCAGGCGCGGCCGGGTTTCGAAGCCTGGTTCGGCACCGCGCCCGCCGTCGACGAACAGTTGCGCCGCCACGTCGCGGCCGATCTCATCGTGGATTGAGCATGTCGGAGAGAATGCCGTGCTGATCGTCGGTCTGTCGGGTTCCATCGGCATGGGCAAGTCCACCGCCTCGACCATGCTGCGCCAGATGGGCGTGCCGGTGTACGACGCCGACGCCGCCGTTCATTCGCTGACCGTGAAGGACGGCCCCGCCCTGCCCGCCATCGCGCGCGAATTTCCCGGCGTCGTGAGCGATGGCGTGCTCGACCGCCAGAAGCTCGGCGCCCAGGTGTTCGGCAATCCCGAGGCGCTGCGCCGGCTCGAGGCCATCATCCACCCGATGGTCCAGCGCAAGCAGCGGCGCTTCCTGGTCGAGGCCAAGCGGCGGCGCGAACCCATCGTCGTGCTCGACATTCCGCTGCTGTTCGAGGGCAACGGCCAGCATCGCGTCGACGCCACCATCGTCGTCTCCGCCCCCGCCTGGCTGCAGCGCCGCCGCGTGCTGGCGCGCCCGGGCATGACGGACGAAAAACTGGCCGGCATCCTCAAGCAGCAGACGCCCGATCGCGTCAAGCGCCGACACGCCACCTTCGTCGTGCCGACCGGCCAGGGCAAATCCGTGACCCGCCGTCACCTGCAGCGCATCGTCGCCGAATTGCGCGACATGGAAGGCCGCCACTGGCCGCCCAACCCCTTCCGCCACCGCCAGAGCCTGAAGCGCAAGAAGGCGCGTTAGGGCGCCCGGCCGGTCTCGACCCACATCCGTCATCCCCGCGGAAGCGGGGATCTTTCGCAAGCAGAATCTCGATGTCGATGGAGGTCCTGCTATCGACCGTCCAAACTCATCCGCCTGAGATCCCCGCTTCCGCGGGGATGACGTTTTGAGTGGACGTGGATATCTCTTTCTCGCCAGAGCAGCGCTTACT
>JBDZUM010000209.1:0-2778 GCA_040255215.1 Rhodospirillaceae bacterium | reverse complement strand
TTGCAGCGCATCTGGATGGAGACCGGCAAGACGGTGCTGTTCATCACCCATTCGATTCCCGAAGCGGTATTCCTGTCCGATCGCATCCTGGTTCTGTCGCCGCGGCCGGGCCGCGTGCTGCACGAGGTCGCGGTCGACCTGCCGCGCCCCCGCACCATCGACACCATGGCGGATCCGCGCTTCGTCGCGCTGGCCAACGATCTGCGGCAGAAATTCGTCGACATGACCGCAGGCGGCGCCTCGTGATCTCGCGCGCCAACCGTCCCGCATGGCTGGCCGGGCTGGGCGGCGGGCTGTGCGCCATCGTCTTCGTCGTCGCCTTGTGGGCGGCGCTGAAATATCTCGCCGGCCTGCCGAGCCACATATTGCCGGCGCCGGGGGCGGCGCTGCGGGCGCTGGCCGACGGTTTGCTCGGCGGCGAATTCTGGCCGCATATCGGCGCCACGCTTGGCGCGGCGGCGGTCGGTTACCTGATCGGCGCATCGGGTGCCATAGCGCTGGCGGCGCTGCTGACCCTGTCGAAGACCGCCGAGCGCTTCCTCTATCTCCATATCGTGGCGTTCCAGTCGATTCCCAAGATCGCGCTGGCGCCGCTGATCTTCATCTGGGCCGGGTTCGGCATTTCCAGTTCGATCACCCTGGTGGCGCTGGCCTGCTTCTATCCGGTGTTCGTCAACGCGCTGATCGGCTTTCGCGCCGTCGACGCCAACCTGATCGACCTCTACACCGCCTTCGGCTCCAGCCGGCTGCGCATCTTCACCGCCGTGCGCCTGCCCTCGGCGGCGGCGCAGATCCTTACCGGGCTGGAAGTCTCCATCGTGTTCGCGCTGATCGCCGCGGTGGTGATGGAGTTCGTCTCCTCGCGGGCCGGGCTGGGCTATCTGATCCAGAACGCCTCGACGACGCTGGAGACCGCCACCGTGTTCGCCGTCGTGCTGCTGCTGGCGATCGCCGGTATCGCCGCCGCCGCCATGGTGCGGCTGGTGCGCCGGCGGCTGGTGTTCTGGGAGCGCGACCGCGGCGGGCAGGGCGCGCCGGTTCTGGAATCGGCATGAGCGAGCTGGCCAAAACCGCCATCGCCACGGCGCTCACCGCGCTGGCGCTGCTGGCGCTGTGGGCTTTCGCCACCGGGCCGGGCGGGGTCGAAAGCTTCGTGCTGCCGCCGCCCGCGGCGGTGCTGGGCGCGCTGCGCCAGGGCTGGATCGACGGGTTGCTGCTGCCGCACGTCGCCTATACCGGGCGGGCGGCGCTGGTCGGTCTGGCGATCGGCGCCACGCTGGGGATCGCGGTCGGCGGCATCGTGTCGATGGTGCGGCCTCTGGAATATTTCATGGTGCCGCTGGTCAGCGGCATGCAGTCGGTGCCCAAGATCGCCGTGGCGCCGCTGATCATCGCCTATTTCGGCTTCGGCATCGAATCCAAGGTCTTCACCGTGGCGCTGCTGACTTTCTTTCCGCTGTTCGTCGCCACCGTCGCCGGCTTGCGCTCGGTCGACGCCAACATCGTCGACATGTACCGCGCCTTCTCGGCCTCGCGCCTGCATATCCTGATCCATGCCCGCCTGCCGGCGGCCGGCAACTACATATTCGGCGCGCTGCAGATCGCCGTGGTGCTGGCGCTGATCGGCGCGGTGATCTCCGAGTTCATCGCCTCGACCAAGGGGCTGGGCTTCGTCATCAAGACGCAGGCCGGCGAACTGGACATCTCGGTGATGTTCGCCGCCATCATCAGCCTCGCCCTGATGGGCGTCGCCGCCGGCGCGCTGGTGCGCTTCGCCCAGCGGCGCGTGCTGTTCTGGATCGATCCGGCGCGCTGACGCTCAGCTTTCGCCGTCGCCGGCCAGCCGCTCGGCGCCGAGCGCGTTGCGCAGGGTGACGACAGGGGATTTCGGCCGCTCGTCGACGGTGAGGCTGAACACGTCGGGCCGCGCGTAATGGCCGACCACGTCGAAATCGTACTTGCCGCGCGCGATCTGGCCGCGATCGAGCTCGGCGGTCAGGATCGTCTCGCCGTCGTAATAGGGGCCGGCGAGGATCGTGCCGAACGGATCGACGATGCACGAGCCGCCGCGCGAGATGACGGTGGCGGGATCGTCGCCCAGCGCGCAGGGGAAATCGGCGGGAAAATCCGAGCGGCGCGAGAACTGGTTGCAGGACAGCACGAAGCAGCGGCCTTCCAGCGCGATATGCTGCATCGAGGGGATCCACGAATCGCGGCCGTCCGCCGTCGGCGCGCACCAGATCTCGACGCCCTTGGCATACATCGCCGTCCGCAGCAGCGGCATGTAATTCTCCCAGCAGATCACCGACCCCAGCGTGCCGTGGCCGGTGTCGAACACCGGCAGGGTCGAGCCGTCGCCGAAGCCCCAGATCAATCGCTCGGCCGCCGTCGGCATCAGCTTGCGATGCTTGCCGACCATGGTGCCGTCGGGCGAGAAATGCAGCGCCGTGCAGTAGAGCGTGCCGCGGTCGCGCTCGATGACGCCGATCACCAGCCAGAGGCCGTTCTCGCGGGCGATGCGCGACAGAGCGTCGACGCCCGGACCCGGAACGTCGACGGCGCTTTCCCAGTAGAGCCGGTATTCCTCGCGGCCGGCATCGGAGCGCGTGCCGACCACGGCGCCGAAATTGGAGCCCTTGGGGTAGCCCGACAGGAAGGCCTCGGGGAACAGCACGATCTTCGCGCCGCGGCGAGCGGCATCGGCGGCGAGATCGCGCGCCTTGGCGAGGCAGCGCTGCAGATCGAAGGCGACGGAAGCGGCCTGGACGACGGCGACGG
>JBDZUM010000112.1:0-14448 GCA_040255215.1 Rhodospirillaceae bacterium | reverse complement strand
CAATTGACACCACCCCCATCCCGGCGCAAATTCCCGGCCATCGACGGTTCCCCATATCGGGGGATTGAAAGGGAATGCGGTGCGGCCCTCTGGGCCTAATCCGCGGCTGCCCCCGCAACTGTAAGCGGCGAGCGACGGCCCGACACGCGCCACTGGGAGCGATCCCGGGAAGGCCAGGACCGAAGCGACGACCCGCGAGCCAGGAGACCTGCCGCCGAGAGCGTCACCATTTCCCTCGGGCGGGGTGCCCCGAAGGAGCGGATTTCCGTTGGCGATGACGCGCTTAACGTCGTTGCTATGGGGGAATCCGTAGATGTCGCTCTTCGTTCCGATACCATCCCGCCCGCTCCGGGCCGTCCTGCTCTCGACCACGATGTTGTTCGCCGCAGACTTTGCGCTGGCGCAACAAAGCCCGACGCCATCGGCGCCGCAGACTGCCGCCGTCACCCTGCCCGAGACCGTCGTTACCGCAACGCGCGACGAGGAAAAGACCGAGCGCGTCGCCAGCTCCGTCACCGTCGTCGACCGCGAGGAGATCGAGCGCCGCCAGTACAGGACGGTGCAGGACATCCTGGTCGACGCGCCCGGCCTGACCACCAACCAGTCCGGCGCTTTCGGCAAGGGGACCAGCCTCTACATACGCGGCACCAACGGCGATCATGTCGTGGTGCTGATCGACGGCCTGCGCGCCAACGATCCCAGCTCGTCCAGTACTGCGTTCAACTTCGCCCATCTTCTCGCCGACAACATCGAACGGATCGAGATCGTGCGTGGCCCGCTCAGCACGCTCTACGGCGCCGACGCCATCGGCGGCGTGGTCAACATCATCACCCGCAAGGGGCGCGGCAAGCCGTCTGTATCGGCCAGCGTCGAAGGCGGCTCGTTCAACTCGCTGGCTGGATCGGCTGCCGTGCAGGGCGCGGTCGAACGCTTCAACTTCAATGTCGGCGTCGCCGGCTTCCGCAGCGACGGCGTCTCGATCACGCCGAAAAGCCAGCGCCCGCCCGGCGTCGAGGGCGAGGACGATCCCTATCGCAACTTCACGCTCAACGCGCGGCTGGGCATGGAAGTGACCGACAATTTCGACCTGTCGCTGTTCGGCCGCTATACGGCGAGCCGCAGCGAATACGACAACTGGCCGGGCGAGGACCCCAATCTGCGCGAGACGACCCGGCAGTTCTACGGCCGCGCGCTCGGCGAGCTCTATCTGATGGAAGGCCGCTGGAAGCAGAGCTTCGGCCTCGGCTACGTCCACATCACCCGTCGCGACAAGGACGATGCCGACGCGCTCAACCCGTTTCCTTTCGCCCTGCGCACCGAGAACAAGGGGCGTCGCCTGAAGGGCGACTGGCAGAACGACGTGCAGGTCAACGAGTGGTGGAAGCTGACTTTCGGCATCGAAGGCCAGAAGGAATGGTACGACAGCGACGTCGACGGCTTCGACGTCAGCGCCGATGCCACGACCGTCGGCGGCTTCGCGCAAAGCCGCTTCACCATCATGGATCGCGTATTCCTGACCATCGGCGCGCGGCTGGACCATCATTCCAACTTCGGCGCCCAGCCGACCTTCAGCGCCGGCATCGCCTACCTGCATCGCGAGACCGACACCAGATTGAAGGCCTCGGTCGGCACCGCCTTCAAGGCGCCGGTGCTGTACCAGCTCTATGGACAGATCCCCAGCTTCGGATTCTCGGGCAATCCCGATCTGAAGCCGGAGAAGAGCGTCGGTTTCGATATCGGCTTCGAACAGGGGCTGTTCGACAACAAGGTGCGGTTCGGCTCGACTTTCTTCCGCAACGACATTCGCAACCTGATCGATTTCGACCTGACGTTCTCGACCCTGATCAACGTCGACAAGGTCCGCACCTGGGGCACCGAAAGCTTCATCGCCGTGCAGCCCTTCCCGTGGCTGTCGGCGCGACTGGACCACACCTGGACGCGGACGGAAGACCGCAGCACCGGCCAGGAACTGCAGCGCCGCCCCCGGCACAAGATCACCGGTTCGGTCGATATCATGCCGATAGACCGGCTCAGGCTGGGAGTCTCGGTGACCTGGAACGACGATCGCACCGACTTCTTGCCGGATTTCACGACCGGCACCAACCCCAGCTACACTGTGGCGCGGTTCACCGCGTCCTGGCAGGTGACGGAGCAGGTGCAATTCTACGGTCGCCTGGAAAACGCCTTCGACGAGAAGTACACCGACCCGGCCGGCTTCGCCCAGCCGGGCATCGCCGCCTATGCCGGCACGCGCGTGAGGTTCTGATGGCAGGACGGCGGGGCGCGCTTCTTCTGCCGACGCTGGTTCTGCTTGCGTCGTTTCTCGCCCCGCCCTCGGCGCAGGCCCAGACGGCCAAGCCGCAGCGCATCGTTTCGCTCAATCTCTGCACCGACCAGCTCCTGCTCGAGCTGGTCGGGCGCGAACGCATCGCCTCGGTGTCGTTTCTCGCCACCGATCCGGAGTTCTCTGCCGTCGTCGACCAGGCCGCCGGCATCCCGCCCAATCGCGGTCTGGCCGAGGAGATCGTGGGCTTCGACCCCGATCTGGTGCTGGCGCATCGCTTCGCCTCGCGCCAGAGCGTCGAGGCGCTGAAGCGGCTGGGCTATGCCGTGGTCGAGATCGACCTGCCCCAGGATCTTGCCGCCGTGCGCGATCAGATCGCCACAGTCGCGGCGGCCGTCGGTGAACCGGCAAGGGGCAGGGCGCTGGCCGACCGCATCGAGGCGCGGCTTGCCGCCCTGCCGCAGCCCGCGGGCAAGCGACCGACTGCCGCCATCTACGAACCCAGCGGCTACGCCTTCGGCGCCAACTCGTTGGCCGACGCCATATTGCGCGCCGCGGGCTTCGACAATCTCGCCGCCGAACTCGGTATCGGCGGCTATGCGCGATTGGGGCTGGAAACGCTGCTGGCGAGCCCGCCCGACATGCTGGTGGTCGACGACACCGCCGCCGATCGCCGGTCGATGGCGCAGCAATTCCTCGACCATCCCGCGCTGCGCCGGCGCTTTCCCGACGGCAGCCGCATCGCCGTGCCGCGCCGGCTGTGGATCTGCGGCGGTTCGGCCGTGGCCGAAGCGGCGACCCTGCTCTCGCGCGCCCGGCTCGAACGCGAAAGCCGACGCCGATGAGAGCGCTGGTGCTGTTGTGGTCGCTGACCGGCGTGCTCGCCCTGCTGTCGCTGTGCATGGGGCCGACCGGCTTCGCGCCCGGCATCGTAGCGCAAGCGCTGGATGGCGAGGCAACCGGGCGGCTGATCCTGTTCGAGCTGCGCCTGCCACGGGCGCTGCTGGCGCTGCTGGTCGGCGGCACGCTGGGTCTGGCCGGCGCCACTTTGCAGGGCCTGTTCCGCAATCCGCTGGCCGAGCCCGGCATCATCGGCGTTTCCGGCTGCGCCGCTTTGGGCGCGGTCATCGCTTTCTACAGCGGCCTGTCGGCCAGCATTCCGCTCGGCCTGCCGCTGGGCGGCGTGTTGGGCGCTTTGCTCGCCATCGCCCTGTTGCTGGCGCTGGCGGCGCGCGACGCGCGCATCTCCACATTGCTTCTGGCCGGCGTCGCGTTGTCGGCCCTGGCCGGCGCGCTCACCGCCTTGGCGCTCAATCTCTCGCCCAACCCCTACGCGACGGTCGAAGTGGTGTTCTGGCTGCTGGGCTCGCTGTCGGATCGTTCGATGGAGCACGTGCTGCTGGCCTTGCCCTTCATGGTCGTCGGTTCGGCGCTGATGCTGTTCTGCGGTCGCGGTCTCGAAGCCCTGACCCTGGGCGAGGACACGGCCACCTCGCTCGGCGTCTCGATCCGCCGCCTGCGCAGCCTCGCCGTGATCGGCGCCGCACTCGCGGTCGGGGCAGGGGTGGCGGTCACCGGCGCCATCGGCTTCGTCGGGCTGATCGTGCCGCATCTGCTGCGGCCGCTGGTCGGCCATCGACCCGCGCCGCTGCTCTGGCTGTCGATCCCCGGCGGCGCCGCCCTGACATTGGCGGCCGACATCGCCGTTCGCCTGATCGGCGGCGCGGTCGAATTGCGGCTCGGCGTGGCGACGGCGCTGATCGGCGCGCCCTTCTTCCTGTGGCTGGTGCTGCGCCTGTCGCGGAGGGCGGCATGAGCCACCTAACCGGACATCAGGTTAGAATCGCCGCACACGGGCGCGACATCATCAATGTCGCGCAAGCCTCTGTTTGCGGCGGCGAATTGGTCGGTCTGATCGGCCCGAACGGGGCGGGGAAAACCACGCTATTGCGCGCCATGGCCCATCTGACCCCCTTGCAAGGGGGTTCCATGGCCCTGGACGGGGTCGCCATGGGGTCGCTCGACCCCCGCGAGCGGGCCCGTCGCGTCGCCTATGTCGAGCAATCCGGCGCCGCCGCCTGGCCGGTGTCGGTCGCCGATCTGGTCGGGCTCGGCCGCCTGCCGCATCTGAAAGCGTTGGCGAAACAAGGCTCTGGCGATCGCGATGCTGTTGCGGCGGCCCTGGCGGCCACTGGCTGCCAGCATCTTGCCGGCAGGTCCGTCGATACGCTGTCCTCCGGCGAGCGCAGCCGCGTCCTGCTGGCCCGGGCCGTGGCCGGCAAACCCGAAATTCTCCTTCTGGATGAACCGGTTGCAGCCCTCGACCCGGCGCAGCAACTCGCCATTCTCACCCTGTTGCGCGATCTCGCGGGCCAAGGTCTTGGAATTCTTGCGGTTTTGCACGATCTTCCGCTCGCGGCGCGGTTCTGCCATCGTCTGATTCTGCTCAAGAACGGGCAGGTTTTGGCCGACGGTTCGCCCCAGATAGTCCTGCAGGATCAGATGCTTGCCGAGTTGTTTGGCATCGAAGTGGAAAGCGGCGAGCGCGACGGCCAGCGCTGGGTTCTGCCGTGGCGGGCCCTGCCATGAGTTCCGCTTCCATGAACGGATCGCGGCTTATCTTCCTGTTAGGGCTGGGATTTTCCCTGTTGCTGCATGTCGTGGCATTCGCCGCGCTGCTCGGTGGCCGACCTGGCGAGTTGCCTCCGGAAGTTGCCTACAGCGTTGAACTGATTGTCGTTTCGCCGCCAGCCGCGCCCGTGGTTGCAGCGGCTCCCGCGCCACCCGCACCGCCGCCACCAGCCGCCGCTCCGCCGGTCGAACCGGCCCCGGAACCGGTTCCGGAGTCGACTCCCGAACCCAAGAAGATCGTGGAAAAACAGCTGCCTGCGAAGCCTTTTCTGCCCAAGGTCGCAGCCCCGCCCAAGCCGGTTCAGCGGCCGATTATCCTCGATCCGGGACCGATCGACCAGGGCCCGACCCAGTCTGCCCGCGCCGCCGACCGGGAAGGGGATGCGCCTTCGTTTTCAGTGGTTTATGGACCGACGCCGGCCTATCCGGCGATCGCCCGCAGCCGCGGCCAGGAAGGCCGCGTCGTCCTCGCCGTTACCATCGGCGTCGACGGTCTGCCGGCCGCAGTTGCGGTCGAAACCAGCTCGGGCACCTCAGCACTTGATGAATCGGCGGTAAGTACCGTGAAAACCTGGCGTTTTCGCAATGGCAGCGGCCGGCCGCTATCGGTAACCGTTCCCATCGTCTTCGCCCTGCGCGGCCGCAACTGAGCGCAGCAAGTCTTTCAAACGACTGACAGATTCCGGCTCGGCGAGCCCTGCAGCAGGCCGCGGATCACCTGCAGCCCTTTCTCCAGCGTCGCCCGGCTCGCCGGCGCCCCGAGACAGATCCGCACCGCTTCCGGCACTGGCAGCGGATCGACGGCAAACGAATCCGCGCTTGAAATATCAACGCCTTGGCGGCTGGCCTCGGCGACGAAATCGGCGGCGCGCCAGCCACGCTGCAGCGGCATCCAGATCAGGAAACTACCGTCGCCCGGCGGCGAGTTGATGCCCAGCAGACTGCGCGCCATGGCCTGCCGCGCATGCGATTCGGCGCGCAGCTCGGCCACGATCCGGTCGACCGTGCCGTCGGTCATCCAGGTGCGGGCGATCTCGGCTTCGAGCGGCGGCGCCATCCAGACCGTGGCGCGCACCGGCAGGCCGAGCCGCTCGATCAGCGCTGGCGGGGCGGCGATGTAACCGATGCGCAACCCGGGCGCCATGCATTTCGATGCCGAGCTCAGATAGATGACGCTGTCGGGCGCCATACTGGCGATCGGCGGCAGGCGTCGGCTGGGCAGCGGACCGTAGACGTCGTCCTCGACCAGGATAACGCCATGGGCGCGGGCGACGGCGGCGATCTCGCGCCGGCGACCCTCCGGCATCATGGTGCCGGTCGGGTTCTGCATGGTCGGCTGGATATAGACGATGCGCGAATGGGTGGCGCGGATGGCGGCGTCGAGGGCGGCCGGCAGCATGCCGAAATCGTCGATCGCCACGCCATGCAGGCGAAGCTCAAGATGATTGGCCAGCGCCTTCATGCCGGCATAGGTGAGCTGCTCGCACAGCACCACGTCGCCCTGGCGGGAGAGGGCGCTGAACACCGTCATCATGGCGTGCTGGCCGCCGGTGGTGATGATGATCTGGTCCGGCGTCAGGTCGAGATCCATCTGCCGCAGCCAGTTGGCGGCGGCGGCGCGATGCTCCTCCAGCCCGCGATGGGGCAGGTAGTTGAGGAAGCGGTGGATGTCGGGACGGCGGGCGAAGTCGGCCAGGGTGCGGGCCATCGCCTGGTCGCGCTCGACGCCAAGCGCGAAATTGAGCGTCAGGTCGATGCGGTCCTGCGGTTCGCCGCCGGGAATGAAGAAACTGGCATCGCCATTGACCTGGCCGCGCACGAAGGTGCCGCGCCCGACCTCGCCATAGACCAGGCCGCGGCGCTCGGCCTCGGCATAGGCCCGGGTGATGGTGCCGACGGTGACGCCCAGCCGATAGGCGAGGTCGCGATGGGTGGGCAGGCGGGTGCGGGCCTCGAGCCGGCCGCGGCTGATGTCCTCGGCCAGCGCGTCGGCGATGGCGAGGTAGATCGGACCCCGGGTCTGATCGATTTGCGGTTGCCAAATTGTCATCATGACAATGTTGCGATTGACCGGGACAATGTCAACAGGATAAAGACAGTACCGCAGGCATTGTCCTGTTACATTGGAGAGAAACCATGGAGACAATGAGCACATTGCCCACGCGGCTGACGACCACCCATCGGCTCGACCTCACCGTTCAGGAGATCGGTGTAGCCGTTGCGCGTCTGGTTGCCCGCGCCATGGTCAAATCCTCCAAATCGATTTCGCGATGGCACGAACTGCAGCGCCAGAAACAGGCGTTGCGCAGCCTCGATCAACGAATGTTGAACGATATCGGTCTGACCGCGCGCGATGTCGAGCGCGCCTTCAGACCTTCGGTCTGGGATCGGCTGGGGTAGTAGCCCGCGCAGCGCGGGCAGCCCGGCTGGGGAGGATTAGCCGTGCAAATCGCGCCAACGACACTCGAAGGCAGGCACGTGCGGCTGGAGCCGGTGGCTCCAGCCCATGCCGCCGGCCTGTTCGCCGCGGCCAGCGACGATCCGACGATCTTTCGCTGGTTCACGATCGCGCCGCCGGCCGACCGCGCCGGGTTCGACGCCTTCGTGGCGGAGAATTGCGCGCGGATGGCGAAGGGCGAGCACGTCACCTTCGTCACGCACGACAGGTCGACGGGCGCCATCGTCGGCTCCTCGTCCTATGGCAGCATCGATCGGGCCAATCGCCGGCTCGAGATCGGCTGGACATGGATCAGGCGCTCGCATCAGCGCACCCCGGTCAACACCGAAGCCAAGCTTCTGATGCTGGAGAACGCGTTCGAACGGATGGGATGCATCCGCGTCGAGTTCAAGACCCATCATCGCAACGAGCAGTCGCGCCGGGCGCTGGCCCGCATCGGCGCGGTCGAGGAAGGAACCTTCCGCAATCACATGATCATGCCGGACGGGACGTATCGACATAGCGTCTATTTCAGCGTGATCGACTCCGAATGGCCGCAGGTCAAGGCGAAGCTGCAAAGCCGCCTGGCCGCAGGCTGACCGAAACTTCTTCAGAAGGCGCTCCGGGGAGGAGCGACATACGATGATCAAGCTGCCTCTGTATCACATAGACGCGTTCGCCAGTCGGCTCTTCGCCGGCAACCCGGCGGCGGTGGTGCCGCTCGACGACTGGCTGCCGGACCCTGTCCTGCAGTCGATCGCCGCCGAGAACAACCTGTCGGAAACCGCATTCTTCATCGCGCGCGGCGAGGAGTACGAACTGCGCTGGTTCACGCCCAAGCGCGAGGTCGAACTCTGCGGCCACGCCACGCTGGCGGCCGGCTACGTCATCGCCACCTACCTGCAGCCGGGCAAGCGGCGCATGAAGTTCCACACCCATTCGGGCGTGCTGAGCGTCGAGCGCGACGGCAGCCGCTTCAATCTCGACTTTCCCTCGCGCCCGCCGCAGCCGGTGGACCAGGGCCTGCGCGAGATGGTGGCCGATGCTTTGGGCCAGACGCCGACCGAAGTGCTGAAGGCGGAGAAGCTGATGGCGGTGCTGCCCAGCTCGGCCGCCGTGCGCGCGGCGCGACCCGATCTGGAGAAGGTGGCCGCACTGGAGGGCCACGGGCTGATCGTCACCGCGCCGGCGGGCGCCGGCGAGCGGCCGGCCGATTTCGTGTCGCGCTACTTCGCGCCGCATGTCGGCGTGCCGGAGGATCCGGTCACCGGTTCGGCGCATTGCCTGCTGACGCCCTACTGGGCGCGACGGCTGAAGAAGAGCGCGCTGCACGCGCTGCAGGTGTCGGCGCGCGGCGGCGAGCTGTTCGTCACCCTGAAGGGCAGCCGCGTCATCATCTCCGGCCAGGCGATTCCCTATCTCGAGGGGCAGATCCACGTGCCGGCGGTGCGCAGCACCTGGCAGCAGGCCGCCAAGTAGGGACTTGAGCGATCCGCCGGCATTCGCAAGGATGCCGGCGGACCCTTCCGATGAGCCAGCGCAAGATAGAAATCGACCGACCGCAGACTGCCGCCGAATTCGAGGCGGTGAAGGCGCTGTTTCTCGAATACGCCAACTCGCTGAATTTCAGCCTGTGCTTCCAGGGGTTCGATCAGGAGATGGCGACGTTTCCGGCCAAGTACTCGCCGCCGACCGGCGGGCTGCTGCTGGCGAAGGTCGACGGACTGCCGGCCGGCGCGGTCGGCGTCTGGCAGCAGGCGCCGGGCATTTGCGAAATGAAGCGCCTGTACCTGAAGCCCGAATTCCGCGGCCTCGATCTGGGCCGCCGCCTCGCCGAGGCGATCGTCGAGGAGGGACGGCGGCTGGGCTACCGGGCGATCCGGCTGGACACGCTCAAGAGCATGGTCGCTGCACAGGCGATCTATGCGAAAATGGGCTTCGTCGAGGTGCCGGCCTATTACCGCAACCCCATGGAGGGCGCGGTCTACATGGAAATGCCCCTGTCGCCGTAGAGCCGAACCGGGCTCGAACGGTTCCCGGCAAGCCCGATTTGCGCCGGCCGCGGCCCGCGCTAGACTGTTTTGCCGCCCAAGCATCGGCGGTCAGGGGCCTGCATGGCGTCTCAGAACTACATCGACTATCTCAAGACCATCAACACGACGTTCTACGACCAGATCAAGGCCGCCGACCAGAAGGCGGCCTACATCCTGACGTTTCTGTTCGTGCTGCTGATCTGGTCGTCCGACATGCGGCAGGTTTTCTTCTGGATCAACATCGACAAAGGGATATCGGTCCGCTGGGTGCTGTCGCTGGTCCAGGTGATCGCGCTGGCGGTGGCGCTGGTATCGGCCATTCTGGTGCTGCTGCCGCGCGACGCGCAGGGCGGCGTGGCGCTCTACTGGAACGCCTGGCCGAGCGCGCGCGAGCCGCTGACGGCCGCGATGCAGAACGACGACAAGGATTTCCTGACGGAGCAGTATCTCACCAACATCGCAAGTCTGGCGTCGATTTGCCGGAAGAAATACTTCATGGTCGGACTGGCGTTTCGCGGTCTGATCGGCGCTCTGATCTGTCACGTCGCGGCGCTGATCGTCGTCTGATTCCGCTGGTCCACCGTCGAGAGTAGAATGCAGCCTCGTTACTTCGAAGACTTCAAGCAGGGCGACAAATTCGTCAGCGCCGGGCTCACCATCACCGAAAGCGCCATCGTCGATTTCGGCCTGACGTGGGACCCGCAGCCTTTCCATATCGACAAGGAATTCGCCAAGGACTGGCCCTATGGCGGGCTGATCGCCTCGGGCCTGCACACGATGTGCGCCACGCTGCGCCTGTGGCTGTCTTTGCGGATCTTCCAGCATTGCAGCATGGGATCGCCGGGCTTCGACACCACCCGCTTCATCAAGCCGGTGCGGCCGGGCGACACGATCCATGTCGAGACCGAGATCGTCGACATTCGCCCGTCGGAATCGAAGAAGGATCGCGGCGTCGCCCGCATTCGCCAGACCACCAAAAACCAGAACGGCGAGGACGTGCTGACGATGGAAACAGTGGTGTTCCTGAAGCGGCGAGCGGCTGCCGCTTGATCTCTCTCTTCTCCTGTATCCCAACGCTAACGTCGTGGCATCCCTTCAACACCGTCATCCCCGCGAAGGCGGGGATCTCGGGCGGGCGAGCGTGAGCGGTCGAGATAAACTCCGGATCGACACGAATTCTCGTTGAGAAAGATCCCCGCTTTCGCGGGGATGACGTCGTGGCAGAGCGGCAAGGGGCAGGGCGTCGCCGGGAAAGGCGCGTGGCATCGACCCAGTAACAAACCGCAACAAAATGCGCGTTGACGGCTGACCGGCTCCGGGCGTAGACAGTCCGCGGGCCACGCCCCCCCACCGGGGCGCCGCTCTTCTGGAAGGGAGAGGTCAGACATGAACAAGCCATCCGTCCGTCCGGCATGCCCGGACTTTTCTTCCGGCCCCTGCGCCAAGCGCCCCGGCTGGACCCCTGGAGCCCTGAACGACGCGACCGTCGGTCGCTCGCACCGCTCCAAACCTGGCAAGGCCAAGCTCAAGGAAGCGATCGACCGCACCCGCAAGGTGCTGGGCATTCCCGATTCGCACCTGATCGGCATCGTGCCGGCGTCCGATACCGGCGCCGTCGAGATGGCGCTGTGGTCGCTGCTGGGACCGCGCGCCGTCGACATGCTGAGCTGGGAAAGCTTCGGCGAGGGCTGGGTCTCCGACGTCCAGAAGCAGCTCAAGCTCAAGGACATGCGGGTGCTGAAGGCGCCCTACGGCGAAATTCCCGACCTGACGCAGGTCGATCCGACACATGACGTGGTGTTCACCTGGAATGGCACCACCTCGGGCGTGAAGGTGCCGAACGGCGAGTGGATCAGCGACAAGCGCGAGGGGCTGACGATCTGCGACGCGACCTCGGCGGTGTTCGCCATGGACCTGCCCTGGGCCAAGCTCGATGTCGTCACCTGGTCGTGGCAGAAGGTGATGGGCGGCGAGGGCGCGCACGGCATGCTGGTGCTGAGCCCGCGCGCCGTCGAGCGGCTGACCAGCTATTCGCCGCCGTGGCCGATGCCCAAGATCTTCCGCCTGACCTCGGGCGGCAAGCTGATCGAAGGCATCTTCAAGGGCGAGACCATCAACACGCCGTCGATGCTGTGCGTCGAGGACGCGATCGACGGGCTGAAATGGGGCGAGCAGATCGGCGGCGTCAAGGCGCTGATTGGCCGCTCGATGGCCAATTTCGCCGTGCTGGAGAAGTTCGTCGCCAGCCGCGACTGGGTCGATTTCCTGGCCAAGGACGCCGCCATCCGCTCCAACACCTCGGTGTGCCTGTCGATCGTGGCGCCGTGGTTCGCCGCGCTGGACGAAAAGGCGCAGCTTGCCGCCGCCAAGAAGGTCGCTGACTTGCTGGAGGCCGAAGGCGTCGCCTACGACATCGCGCATTATCGCGACGCGCCGCCGGGCCTGCGCATCTGGTGCGGCTCGACCGTCGAGGCCGCCAATCTCGAGGCGTTGCTGCCGTGGCTCGACTGGGCGATCGCCCAGGTCGAGCGCGAGCTGAAGCAGGCCGCCTGATTTTCCGCCCGGGCCATCCGGCCCGAGCTCTTCCCCGCATTCGTACAGACCGAAGAACGGAGCCGACCATGGCCAAGGTGCTCATTTCCGACGAACTCAGCCCGCGCGCCGTCGAGATCTTCAAGGAGCGCGGCGTCGAGGTCGACGTCAAGACCGGGCTATCGCCCGCCGATCTGCGCGCCATCATCGGCGAGTACGACGGGCTGGCGGTGCGCTCCAACACCAAGGTGACGGACGAGGTGCTGGCGGTGGCGCCGAAGCTCAAGGTCATCGGCCGCGCCGGCATCGGCGTCGACAACATCGACGTCAAGGCGGCCTCGGCGCGCGGCGTCGTGGTGATGAACACGCCGTTCGGCAATTCCATCACCACGGCCGAGCACGCCATCGCCATGATGTTCGCCCTGGCGCGCCAGATCCCGCAGGCCAACAGTTCGACCCATGCCGGCAAGTGGGAGAAGTCGAAGTTCATGGGCGTCGAGCTGACGTCGAAGACGCTGGGCGTGGTCGGCTGCGGCAATATCGGCTCGATCGTCGCCGACCGCGCGCTGGGCCTGAAGATGAAGGTGGTGGCCTACGATCCGTTCCTGTCGAACGAGCGGGCAGTCGATATCGGCGTCGAGAAGGTCGAGCTCGACGAGCTGTTCGCGCGCGCCGATTTCATCACGCTGCATACGCCGCTGACCGACGGTACGCGCAACCTGATCAACAAGGACAGCATCGCCAAGATGCGCCAGGGCGTGTTCATCATCAATTGCGCCCGCGGCGGGCTGGTGGTGGAGCAGGATCTCAAGGCGGCGCTGGACAGCGGCAAGGTGGCGGGCGCGGGGCTGGACGTGTTTCCGGTCGAGCCGGCCAAGGAGAACATCCTGTTCGGCCATCCCGGCGTCGTTTGCACGCCGCATCTGGGCGCCTCGACCACCGAGGCGCAGGAGAACGTCGCCCTGCAGGTGGCCGAGCAGATGTCGGACTTCCTGGTGTCGGGGGCGGTGATCAACGCGCTCAACATGCCGTCGATCAGCGCCGAGGACGCGCCGAAGCTGACGCCCTACCTGAAGCTCGCCGAGCAGCTCGGCTCCTTCGCCGGCCAGCTCACCGAGACCGGGCTGAAGAGCGTCACAATCGAATACGAGGGCCAGGTCGGCGAGCTCAACGTCAAGCCGCTGACCGCCACCATCCTGATGGGGCTGCTCAAGCCGCTGCTCGATTCGGTCAACATGGTCAACGCGCCGATCATCGCCCGCGAGCGCGAGATCGCGCTGAGCGAGGTCAAGCACGAGCGGCCGTCGGACTACCAGACCATGATCAAGCTGACGGTGACGACGGACCGGCGCAGCCGTTCGGTGGCCGGCACGCTGTTCGGCGGCAACCGGCCGCGCATCGTCGAGATCAAGGGCATCCCGATCGAGGCCGAGCTGGCGCCGAACATGCTCTACATCACCAACGAGGACAAACCGGGCTTCATCGGCCGGCTGGGCCAGGTGCTGGGCGATGCCGGCATCAACATCGCGACCTTCCATCTCGGCCGCAACGAGGCCGGCGGCGACGCCATTGCCCTGCTGCAGATCGACCAGAAGATGGACGATGCGCTGCTGTCGAAGGTGCAGTCGCTGCCGGCGGTGAAGCAGGCGGCGGCGCTGAGTTTCTGATCCCATGGTGGACGTGCTGCACTATCGCTCGGCGGCGCGCGCCGACCTGACGCATCGGCCGGCGCTGCGCGAGCAGTTCGTGTCGCGGCTGGAGGGATTTCCCGTCAAGGCGCGCGAGTTGCGCGACAAGCTGCGGCGCGCGGCGGTGGCGCTGACCCTGGCGGCCGACGACAACGGCCAGTCCTGCTTCCTGCTGACGCGACGGGCGTCGAAACTGCGCGCCCATGCCGGGCAGTGGGCGCTGCCGGGCGGCCGGCTCGATCCGGGCGAGGATGCCGTCGACGCCGCCTTGCGCGAACTGCAGGAAGAGATCGGCCTGATGTGCAACCGCACCGAGGTGCTGGGGCTTCTCGACGACTACGAAACCCGGTCGGGCTACATCATCACGCCGGTGGTGGTGTGGTCGCCGGACAAGGCGCTGTTCCGGCCCAACGAGGACGAGGTCGAATCGCTGCACCACGTGCCGCTGGCCGAGCTGGATCGCGGCGATGCACCCAAGGTCGAGCCGATCCCCGAATCCGACCGGCCGATCCTGCTGATGCCGATCGGCCAGCAGAACATCAACACCCCCACCGCCGCCTTCCTCTACCAGTTCCGCGAAGTCTGCCTGCACGGCCGGCCGACGCGGGTCGACGGCTACGACCAGCCGGTGTTTGCCTGGCGATAGGACAATCCCAGTCGTCATCCCCGCAAAAGCGGGGATCTTCCCGGGAAGAGAATTCCGCGTCGATGGAGCGCTTCTCGTCACCGCCACCCAGTCTCGCCTGCCAGAGATCCCCGCTTTCGCGGGGATGACGGTGTCGGGGGGACCAGACTTACCCTTTGCCCCACCGGCGCAAATTGGCTACCTAAGGGCCCCGGGAA
>JBDZUM010000111.1:2362-14492 GCA_040255215.1 Rhodospirillaceae bacterium | reverse complement strand
GCGCCGGTCGCCACCCGGATCTGCTCGCGCACCAGGTCCAGGCGGGTGATCGCCTCGGTGACCGGATGCTCGACCTGCAGGCGGGTGTTCATCTCGATGAAGTAGAACTCGCCGTCCTGGTAGAGGAATTCCACGGTGCCGACGCCGCGATAGCCCAGCGTCCGCATCGCGTCGGTGACCTGCAGGCCGATGCGACGGCGCTGGGATTCGTTGAGAGCGGGCGAGGGCGCCTCTTCCAGGACTTTCTGGTGCCGCCGCTGCAGCGAACAGTCGCGCTCGCCAAGGTGCACGACGTTGCCGTGGTTGTCGGCCAGCACCTGGATCTCGATGTGCCGCGGATGGCCGAGAAACTTCTCGAGATAGAGCGCGTCGTTGCCGAATGCGGCCTTGGCCTCCGCCTTCGCCAGGTTGAACGCTTCCTCGGCCTGGTCGGGGTTCTCGATCACTTTCATGCCGCGGCCGCCACCGCCCGCCACCGCCTTGATCAGGACAGGAAAGCCGATGCGCGCGCCAAGCGCCTTGACCTCGGCGACGTCCGCGACCGCCCCGGCGGAGCCCGGCACCAGCGGCAGACCCAGCTTTTCAGCCGTCTGCTTGGCGACGATTTTGTCGCCCATCATGCGGATATGCTCGGGCGTGGGGCCGATGAAAGTCAGCCCGTGGTCTTCGACCATTTCGGCGAACTTGGCGTTCTCCGACAGGAACCCGTAGCCCGGATGGATGGCGTTGGCGCCGGTGATGGTCGCGGCCGACAGGATGGCGGCCATATTCAGGTAGCTCTGGCTCGCCTGCGGCGGGCCGATGCACACCGATTCGTCTGCCAGTCGCACATGCATGGCGTTGGCGTCGGCCGTCGAATGGATGGCCACGGTCTGGATGCCCATTTCGTGGCAGGCACGGTGTATGCGCAGCGCGATCTCGCCGCGATTGGCGATCAGAACTTTGTCGAACATGTCACTCGACGATCATGAGCGGTTCGCCGAACTCCACCGGCTGGCCATCGCTGACGTTGATCTTCACGACCTTGCCGCTGCGCGGCGCGCGGATCGGGTTGAAGGTCTTCATCGCTTCGATGATCAGCAGCGTCTGGCCGGCCGTAACGCTGTCGCCGAGCTTGACGAAGGGCGGCGAGCCGGGCTGCGAGGCGAGGTAGGCCGTGCCGACCATGGGCGACAATACGGCGCCGGGATGCTTGCTGTCGTCGCCACCGCCGGCAGACGCCGCAGCGTCGGCCGATGCCGTCGCCGGCTGCGCGGCTGGCGCGTAGGCCATGGTCGCGACGGCGCCACCGCGCGCCAGGCGCACCCGCTGTCCGCCGCTCTCGTACTCGATTTCGGCCATGCCGGTGTCTTCAAGCAGGGCGGCGAGTTTGCGCACCGCGTCTTCGTCGATTTCGAACTTTGCCATCGGCTATTTGCCCGTTCCGTTCACCAGTTTCTTCATTGCCTGCAGCGCCAGGAGGTATCCCTGGCTGCCCAGTCCGCAGATCACGCCGCGCGCGACGAGGCTGACATAGGAATGCCGCCTGAATTCCTCGCGTTGGTGGATGTTCGACAGATGGACCTCGATGACCGGCAGGTCGACGGCCTTCAGCGCGTCGAGAATGGCGATCGAGGTCGTCGTGAAGGCGGCAGGGTTGATGATGATGCCGGCATTGGCCGTGCGCGCGTGCTGGATATGGTCGACCAGCACGCCTTCATGGTTGGACTGGCAGAACTCGACATCCATGCCCAGGCGGGTCGCCTCGGCGCGACAGGCGCGTACGATGTCGCCGAGGCTCTCGCGGCCGTAAATCGCCGGCTCGCGGATACCCAGCATATTGAGGTTCGGCCCGTTGACGATCAGTATCGGCCGGCCCTTGCCGCTCTTCTTCGCCACGACGCTACCTTCTCCAATCCCGTATCAGGCTGGCTGCGTTATACCATGGCGCGGAAGAGTGACAAGTATCTGACGGAATTGTCTTTTCGTCCGCTTGGCGGCTCAGGCGCTGGCCAGCAGACGTTGCAACAGCGTATCGAGCGAAGCGCGCTCCTCCGGCGTCATCGCCTGCAGCAGGCGGCGCTCGTACTCCAGGGCCATTGGCACGATTTCGTTGTGTATGGCCCAGCCGCGCTTGGACAGGCGCAAAGCCGACCGGCGCCGGTCGCTGGTATCGACGGTGCGTTCGACGAGGCCGCGCCGCAACATCGCCTGGACGGCACGGCTGACCGCCACCTTATCCATCACGGTGCGATCGCAGACTTCGTTCGCCGAAATGGGCTCGTACCTGCCGAGAACGGCCATGACCCGCCATTGCGGTACTGAAAGGTCGAATCGGCTCGCGTAGATCTTCGACAGAGCGCTGCTAACCGTCTGAGTTACAATGGAAAGTCGGTAAGGAAGAAAGTCCTCCAATGCGAAAGGCGTTGGCGCGTTGTCATTGGTGTCGGAACGGTCCGGTTGCATCTTGCCTGGCATATTGGTTACATTTGAAACTAATTTCTGTCGGGCGTCCCTACCGCTCAGCGGTCGATACTTGCCAAGTATAGGGCGTTGCCGACTTGTTGACATCCGAGAACGGAGGACAGCATGGCCAGCGTGAAACCGCTCAACGAATCCGCCGTCCCGACCAACCCGATGGGCACCGACGGTTTCGAGTTCATCGAATACACCGCGCCCGATCCGGAAGCGCTTGGCGCGCTATTCGAATCCATGGGCTTTGTCGCCGTGGCCCGGCACCGATCCAAGCGCGTTACCCTCTATCGCCAGGGCGAGGTGAATTTCATCGTCAATGCCGAGCCGGAAAGTTTCGCCCAGAGCTTCGCCCGCATTCACGGGCCCAGCGTCTGCGCCATCGCTTTCCGGGTGCGCGACGCCGCGAAGGCCTACAAGCGCGCCGTCGAACTGGGCGCCTGGGGCGTGCAGGGCAAGGTCGGACCGATGGAGCTCAACATTCCCGCCATCAAAGGCATCGGCGACAGCCTGATCTACCTGGTCGATCGATACGGCAGCAAGGGCACGATCTACGACGTCGACTTCGAGCCGATCGAGGGCGCCGAGCAGAAGCCGCAAGGCGTCGGCCTGACCTATGTCGACCATCTGACGCACAATGTGCATCGCGGCCGAATGGCGGAATGGGCGGAATTCTACGAGCGGCTCTTCAATTTCCGCGAGATCAAGTACTTCGACATCGAAGGCAAGCTGACCGGCCTCAAGTCGAAGGCCATGACCAGCCCGTGCGGCAAGATCCGCATTCCGATCAACGAGAGCTCGGACGACAAGTCGCAGATCGCCGAATATCTGGCGGCCTATCATGGCGAAGGCATCCAGCATATCGCGCTGGGGACCGACGACATCTACGGCACGGTCGAGGCCCTGAAACGACGCGACGTGCCGTTCCAGACCGTGCCGGACACCTACTACGAGCAGATCGAAGGCCGGCTGCCCGGCCATGGCGAGGATGTCGGCCGGCTGCAGAAGAACCGCATCCTGATCGACGGCGCGCCGACCGAGGGCGGCGGGCTGCTGTTGCAGATCTTCACCAACACCGTGATCGGCCCGATCTTTTTCGAGATCATCCAGCGCAAGGGCGACGAGGGCTTCGGCGAGGGCAATTTCCGCGCCCTGTTCGAATCGATCGAGCTCGATCAGATACGCCGCGGCGTCCTGAAGGCCTGAGGAGGCGAGCATGAAGAACTGGATCACGTTTCCGCAGATGCAGGGGACGGCCTCGCGCCAGGCCCATACCAAGCTGCCGGAAGGCACGTACGAGCGCGAACTGGGCAAGGAGGGGTTCTTCGGCCCGGCGACGCAGATGCATCACAGGCATCCGCCGACCGGTTGGGTCGACTGGCAGGGGCCGCTGAAGCCGCGCGCTTTCGATCTCGTCAAGCTCAACGCCATGCAGTCCTCGCCCTGGGAGGCACCGTCGCTTCTCTCCAACGCGCATACCAAGGTGCGCTACTGGCGCATCGACGGCGCCATGGACCACCTGGTGCGCAACGGCGACGGCGACGAACTGCTGTTCGTGCACGAAGGGCAGGGAGAGCTGTTCTGCGACTATGGCCGCATGGAGATCCGCGACGGCGATTACGTGATGATCCCGCGCGGCACCATGTGGCGCGTGACGCCTTCATCGCCGATGTCGATCATGATGATCGAGGCCACCAACGATTCCTACCGCCTGCCTGAGAAAGGGTTGGTCGGTCGGCACGCGATCTTCGATCCGGCGATGCTGGACGTGCCGCAGATCGACGAGGACTTCCGCGCCCAGCAGGACGAGAAGACCTGGAAACTGCTGATCAAGCGGCGCGACGAGATATCGACGGTGACCTATCCGTTCAATCCGCTCGACGCCGTCGGCTGGCACGGCGATCTGACGGTGGTGCGCATCAACTGGCGCGACATCCGGCCGCTGAACAGCCACCGCTACCACCTGCCGCCATCGGCGCACACGACCTTCCTGGCGAATCGCTTCGTGGTCTGTACTTTCGTGCCGCGACCGGCGGAGAGCGATCCGGACGCGCTCAAGCTGCCGTTCTTCCACAACAACGACGATTTCGACGAGGTGATTTTCTACCACCGTGGCAATTTCTTCAGCCGCGACAACATCCATCCGGGCATGATGACCATACATCCCTGCGGCTTCACCCATGGGCCGCATCCCAAGGCGCTGGCGCTGGCGTCGCAATCGAAGGGCGGGCACATGCTGGACGAGGTGGCGGTGATGATCGACGCGCGCGACGCGCTGGATATCGGCGAGGCGGCGAGCTCGGTCGAGTTCGCAGGCTACGTCGATTCATGGCAGCCGAAGAAGGAAGCGGCGGAATGAAGCTCGCCTCGTTGAAGGCCGGCGGCCGCGACGGCACGCTGGTCGTGGTCGATCGCGGCCTGAAGCGCGCCATCGCGGTGCCGCATATCGCCCGCACGCTGCAAAGCGCCATCGAACACTGGGACGTGCTGGCGCCGGAACTGCAGGCGGTTTCGGACCGGCTAAACGCCGGCAAGCTGGCGGACGAGATCACGTTCGATCCGGCGCAGGCGGCGGCGCCTTTGCCGCGCGCCTATCAATGGGTCGACGGCTCCGCCTATGTCGTGCATGTCGAACTGGTGCGCAAGGCGCGCGGCGTCGAGCTGCCGCAGAATTTCTGGACCGATCCCCTTATGTACCAGGGCGGCTCGGACAAGTTCGTGGGGCCGACCGACGATATCGAAGCGACCAGCGAGGACTGGGGCATCGATTTCGAGGCCGAGGTCTGCGTCATCGTCGACGACGTGGCAATGGGCACGACGCCGGCTCAGGCGAAGGACCACATCAAGCTGGTGCTGCTGGCCAACGACGTATCGGCCCGGCTGCTGATTCCCAACGAACTGAACAAGGGCTTTGGGTTCCTGCACGGCAAGCCTGCGACAGCGTTCTCGCCGGTGGCCGTTACGCCCGACGAATTCGGCGACGCCTGGGACGGAACGCGGGTCAAACTGCCGCTGGTCTCGACCTATAACGGCAAGCTGTTCGGCCGGCCCGAGGCCGGCGTCGACATGACGTTCGATTTCCCGACCCTGATCGCCCATGCGGCGGCGACGCGGCACCTCGGCGCCGGCACCATCGTTGGTTCAGGCACGGTGGCCAACAGGGATCGCAGCGTCGGCTCGTCCTGCCTTGCCGAGCGGCGGATGATTGAGACCATCGAACAGGGCAAGCCGGCGACGCCGTTCATGAAGTTCGGCGACCGCATCCGGATCGAGATGCTGGATCGTGCCGGCGCCTCCGTTCTGGGCGCCATCGACCAGAAGGTCGTCAAATACACGCCGCCGGGCTGAAACCGGCGCGGCCGTCAGGGAGGGACTTTTGAAACTGCATGGCTATTTCCGCTCGTCGGCGGCCTTTCGCGTGCGCATTGCGCTGAACCTGAAGGGCATCGCTTACGACGACGCGTTCCACCATCTGCGCAAGGGCGAGCACCTGAAGCCGGAATATGCGGCGATCAATCCGCAGAAGCTGCTGCCGGCGCTGGAACTCGACGATGGCAGCGTGCTGACCCAGTCGCTGGCGATCATGGAGTATCTGGAGGAAACGCATCCCGCGCCGCCGCTGCTGCCGCGCGATCCGGCCGGCCGAGCACGGGTGCGGGCGCTGGCGCTGATCCCGGCCTGTGAGATCCATCCGCTGCAGAACCTGCGGGTGCTGAAGCACGTGCGCGAGACCTACGGTCAGGACGAGGCCGGCAGTTTCGCCTGGGCGCGCCACTGGAATGAGGTGGGGCTGCAGGCCTATGAGGACATGCTGACGGCGACCTCGGGCACCGGCCGGTTCTCGCATGGCGACGCGCCCGGCCTGGCCGATACCTGCCTGGTGCCGCAGGTGATCGGTGCGAAACGTTTCTCGGTGGATCTGACGCGCTATCCGACGCTCATGCGGATTTTCGATGCGTGCATGAAGCTCGAGGCCTTCGATCGCGCCCAGCCGTCGAAACAGCCGGATTTCGAGCCTTAGGCGGTTATTTGGCGCGCGCTTCGGCAACCAGCGCCTGCAGCCGCTCCTCGTCGAGCGCACCGGGCACGATCTGATCGCCGATCACGAAGGCGGGCGTGCCGTCGATCTTCAGCGCCGCCGCGAGCTGCAGGTTTCGTTCGATCTGCGCCTGGATTTCGCCGGAATCCATGTCCTTTTCCAGCCGAGCGACGTCGAGCTTCTGCTCTTTCGCCATCGCCAGAATCCGTTCGCGGCTGAGCCGTCCGCGCGCTTCCATCAGGGCATTGTGGAAGACGACGTATTTGCCCTGGCGGTTCGCAGCCAGTGCCGCAGCGGCGGCGAGGCGCGATTCCGGCGCCAGGATGGGCAATTCCTTGTAGACCAGCCGTATCTTGCCGTCGCGCTTGAGCGTTTCCAGCAATGGCTGGTGCACCTGCTTGCAATAGCCGCAATGGTAGTCGAAGAACTCGACGATCGTGACGTCGCCTTGCGGATTGCCGCCGACCGGGCTGTCCGGATCCTCGAAGATCACGGCGCTGTTCTCGGCCACGGCCTGGCGCAGGATGCGCTTGTTGAGCTCAGCCATCGCCTCGACCAGCACTTCTGGATGGCTTAGCAGATACTCGCGCACGATTTTCTCTATCGCTGCCCGATCGGGCGGGGATTCCGCCATTGCCGGACGAGAGGTCGACGCGGCAATCAGGCCGGCGAGGGCCAAGGCCGGCAGCAGGGCAAAGAGGCGAATGCGCATAGGGGCTCCAAATGTCTGGCGCGAGTTTATTGCAGTGCCGCGCCCGCGCAACCGACGATGCATCACGTCGTTGCGAGCGATCTAGCGACGGGGCGGCTGTTCGGCCAGGAAGCGGATATCCTGAGCGCGCTGATGGGCCGGCGTGCCGAATTTCAGGAGCTTTTCGGCGGCGGTCGAATGCCGGGCCGCGTCGACGCGATCGCCGCGCGCGTAGGCCAGTTCGGCCAGCGCCAAAGAACGCATCCCGATATTGCCCGTGCGATCGTAGATGGTCGCCATTTGTCGCCAATATCCGCTGTTGCGTTCCTTTTGCTCCACGGATTCCAGCAGCTTTTCGGCGCGCACCAGTTGGGCCTGGGTTGGGTTCTGCAGCAGGGCGTCGGCCAGAGCGATCTTGAGCAATCCCGACGACGGCAAAAGAGCCACCGCCCGCTCCAGCGATGGGATCGATTCGGCGACCCGCTGGTTCTCGAACAGCATCTGGCCGCGCAACTCGTGGAAATAGGGGTCTTTCGGCGACTGGGCGATCAACCCGTCGATCAGACGAATGGCCTCCGGCAGATTGCCGGACCGGTAATAGGCGATCGACCGCGCGTACCGCGCCGGAACGCTGTTGTCGGACGTCGGATATTTTCTCAGCGCCTGTCCCGGGTCGATGAAGCCGAACAGCTTGGCCACGACGCGTTCGTGCATCGCCTCAAGGGCGGGCGGCACCGGCACGTTGGAAAATCTCGACGTTTCGACGTGACTGCGCAGGAAGGCGACGCGCTCCTGCGTCAGGGGGTGGGTGCGCAGATACGGGTCGGGCCGGAGCCCGGCGACGAGTTCCTGCTGCAGGAGAATCTCCGAGAACTCGAGCAATCCGCGCGACGATTGTCCGATGCGATCGAGCAAGGTGACGGCGGCCTGGTCCGCCGACTGTTCCTGGCCGCGCGTATAGGAGAACAGGCTGCGCTGGGCGATGCCGACGGGCGGACCGCCACTGCGATTGGTGCCGGTCTGCGCGCCGCCTGCCGCCGAGCCGGCGATCGCCGCCGCGGTCAGCAGCATTTCGAGGATATTCTCGATCGTGGCGTTCTCCAGCGCCTCCTGCGTACGCGCGAGATGGCCGCCGGCGATATGACCGGTCTCATGCGCGATGACCCCGCGCACCTGGCCGGCGCTCTCCGCTCGCATCAGCAGGCCGGAGAAGAGAAACAGGCGCTGGCCGCCAGCGACGAAGGCGTTGAGCGCCGGATCGTTTACGATATGAACGCTGACGGCGCTGGGTTCGAGCCCGGCCGCCTCGAACAACGGCGTCGCATAGGTGCGGATGGCATTTTCGATTTCGGCGTCGCGGATTAGTGATATCTTCCCGCCCTGTTGCGCGACGGCGCCCTGCCATAGCGCGATCGTCGGCAGCAACATGGCCGAAACTGCCAGTACCGAAACGACTCGCCGGAATGAAATCATGCGGATTTGCCTCGTCAATCAACCTAGTGCCGCATCCCCCGATCGTCAAACTGGCGTGACCCGAAAATCCGGCTCTTTTGTGGCGCTCTGCGGCGCGCTGGCGGCCCTTGCTGGCTGCAGTGACGGCAGCCCGGCCGAGGGCAAGCTCGGACTGGTTCAGGGCTTTTACGGCGGCGTCATCGCCGATTCGCCGCGGGCGGCGGAGATCGGCCGCGACATTCTGGCGATCGGCGGCAATGCAACGGATGCTGCCGTCGCCGCCTATTTCGCCATGGCGGTGACCTTGCCATCAAGCGCCAGCATTGGCGGCGGCGGCACCTGCCTCGTTCACAATTCGAAGGCGCGCAAGACCGAAGCGCTGATGTTCCTGACCAAGCCTTCCACGGGCGGTGGCGCCGGCGTTCCCGTCGGCGTGCCGGGCAATGTGCGCGGCATGGCGGCGCTGCATGCCCGGTACGGCGCGGTACGGTGGGAGGAACTCGTCGCGCCAGCCGAGCGTCTCGCCCGACTGGGAACGGTCACGCCGCGTGCCCTCATCGCGGATCTGCAGGTGGCGGCCGCGGCCGTGCAGCAGGATGCCGTGACCAAGCGGGTGTTCTCGCGATCCGACGGGTCGCTGTTGCGCGAGGGCGATCCCTGGGTGCAGGAAGATCTTGCCGTCACGCTGGGCGGCATCAGATTGCGTGGTGCCGGAGATTTCTATCTCGGGCCGTTGGCGCGCCAGTACGTGGCGGCGGTGCGGGGCGCCGGGGGACAGCTCTCGACCGAAGACATGCGCGACCAGACGCCCGAATGGCGCGAGCCGATCACGCTGAACTGGGGCAATCACAAGGTCTATTTCGCACCGCCGCCCGCTGGCGGCGGCGTTCTCAGCGCCCAGATGTGGTCGCTGCTCGAAAGCCGCGACGCCTATCGCAGCGGCGGCGACGCCAACAGGGCGCATGTGGCGGCGGAAATGTCCAAGCGCGCCTATGCCGAGCGTAGCAACTGGCTGGACAGCCGAAACGTGTTCGTCGCCGATCCCGCAACCGTTCTGTCGCCGACCCGCATCGACACGCTGCTCTCCAGCTATCGCGTCGATCAGGTCACGCCGGCCGCCACATTGCCGCAGCCGCCGCGCCAGCGGCCGAACGACGCGCCGGCCGCCGCTCTCGTGGCGGTGGACCGGTTCGCCAATGCGGTCGCCTGCTCGTTTACGACAAATGGATTTTTCGGCGGCGCCAGGATCGCCGGCAGCACCGGCGTCCTGATCTCGCCGGCGCCCGGCATCAACGGTCGCGGTCCGGCGGCGATCGGCCCGATGATCGTCGCCAACACCAATACCGGTGATTTTTTCTATGCCAGCGCGGCTTCCGGCGGCACATCGGGTCCGGCCGTGATGACCGAGGTGGCCGCCAATGCGCTTCTGCTCGGCAAGCCGTTGCCGGAAGCCGTCAGCTTGCCGCGTGTGCTGCATGCGGGGATTCCGGACCAGGTCTACGTCGAACCGGGTGCCGCCGATGCGCTGCGCGCCCGTGGGCATGCCGTCGAGCAGATTCCGGTACTGGGCCAGGTCGGTGCGGTCTATTGCGTCGAAGGTCTTCATGCCAAGCGCAGCACCTGCACCGTCGTGGCCGACGAGCGAGGCCATGGGCTTGGCCTCAGCGCGCCGGAATGACGCGTCGGAGGAAACCATGCCGCTGAGGGTTTCGCGTCGGGCCGCAGCGGTTTCGCCGTTCATCGTCATGGACGTGATGCGGGCCGCCTACGAGCGCGAGGTGCTGGGCGAGAACGTCGTCCATCTCGAAGTGGGGCAGCCGAGCACCAGTGCGCCGAAGGGCGTGATCGAGGCGGCCAAGGCAGCGCTCGATCGCGATCGCATCGGCTACGTTGACGCCCTGGGTATTCCAGCGCTGCGCCAGCGCATCGCGCGGCACTATCGCGACGCTTACGAACTCGATCTCGCAGCGGAACGCATCGTAGTGACGCAAGGGTCATCTGGTGCTTTCCTGCTGTCATTCCTTTCGGCGTTCGAGGCCGGCGATCGCGTGGCGCTGGCCGCGCCCGGCTATCCGGCGTACCGGAACATCCTGTCGGCGCTCGGTTTCGAGCCCGTCGATCTTCTTGCCGACGCCGGGCACAAATACCAGCCGACGGTCGAACTGTTGAAAACCGCCGGCCCTGTCGCCGGTCTGATCGTCGCCAGCCCGTCCAATCCGACCGGCACGACGATTTCGCGCCAGGAGATGGTGGCGCTGGCGCAATACTGCGATGCCAATGGGATCCGCCTGATTTCCGACGAGATCTATCACGGCATCATCTTCGAGGGCGAGACGACGACGGCAGCCGCGGTATCCGACAGCGCCATCGTGATCAACAGTTTCTCGAAATATTTCTCGATGACCGGCTGGCGTCTTGGCTGGATGGTGGTTCCGGCCGACATGCTGCGCGCTATCGAGTGCCTGGCCCAGAACATGTTCATCTCGGCGCCGACGCTGTCGCAGCATGCGGCGATCGCGGCGTTCGACTGCCGCGAGGAACTGGACGGCCACGTCCGGCGCTATCGCGAGAACCGCGATCTTCTGGTCAGCGGATTGCCGCGCGCCGGGCTGGATCGGCTGACGGCGCCGGATGGCGCATTCTATCTTTACGCCGACGTTTCCCACCTGACCAACGACAGCCGCGAGTTCTGCCGGCGCATGCTGGTGGAAGCCGGCGTGGCAACCACGCCCGGTCTCGATTTCGATCGGCAGCGCGGCCACGGCACTTTGCGCATATCCTTCGCCGGTTCGACGGCGGAAATGGCGGAGGCGGTCAGGCGATTGGAGCGCTGGAAGCGTTGAAGCCCGTTCAGTGCAACGTACGCCGCGGCTTGGCCGGCTCGGTCGCTTTCTTCGGCGTGTCGGTCGGTCTCGGTCCGGCCTGATGGTGGATCATGCGCCACGCGCCGTCCTCGCGGACGAAGATATTGGTGGCGACAAGCTGGCTGTCGCCCACCGATTCGGTGCAGATCACAATGGCGGTTTCGCCGTTGATCAGCACGCGCTCGTCGGAGCAGATCACCTCTGCCTGCGCCTCATTGCCGAGGATGCCGCGCCAGCTCGCCATGACGGGTTCGCGCTGGAATATCGGCGGCCAGCCGGGGTGGATGCAGGCCACCGGCGAGTTCCTCGCCCATAGCCTGTCCATCGCCCCGACGTCGCGCTCGGCGAACGCCTTGTAGAAGGCCCGATTGGCGGCAGCCACCGGCCGCCGTTCGTCGTCCTGGCTCATTTGCCGTGGAAAACCGGCTTCCTTTTCTCGAGGAACGCGTCGATGGCTTCCTTGTGGTCCTCGGTCTTGTGGGCGAGAGCCTGCATCGAGGCCGACATGTCCAGCAGCGTGTGCAGCGTCGTGCGTTCGCCTTCGCGCAGCAATCGCTTCGCCATGCGCAGCGCATGCGGCGGATTGCTGGCGATGCGCTGCGCCAGCGCCCTGGCCGTCTCCATCAGCTTGTC
>JBDZUM010000111.1:0-2262 GCA_040255215.1 Rhodospirillaceae bacterium | reverse complement strand
GCCGCGATCTGACGTGATAGGGTCCGCCGACGCAAGAGGTGAATGAATGTCAGTTCAGTCTGCGATACTTTCTTTTCCGCCCCTGGTGCTGCCGCCCGAGGCCGAGGCGCTTCGCCGCGAGGTCCGTGCTTTCTTGCTCGACGTCGTGCCCAAGGACAAAGCCCCGGAACGGTTCAAGAGCTGGGGTACTTTTTCGCCGGAGTTCAGCAAGCAACTTGGCGCCAAGGGCTGGATCGGCCTGACCTGGCCCAAGGAATATGGCGGGCACGACCGTACCCAGCTCGAACGCTACGTCCTGACCGAGGAGTTGCTCGCCAACGGCGCGCCGGCCGGGGCTCACTGGATCGCCGACCGGCAGAGCGGCCCATTGATTCTGCGTTTCGGCAGCGAGGCGCAAAAGAAGAAGTATCTGCCGCCGATCACGCGCGGCGAGAGCTATTTCTGCATCGGCATGAGCGAACCGGATTCGGGGTCGGATCTGGCTTCGGTGCGTACGCGCGCCGAAGCGGTCGAGGGCGGCTTCCGTATCAATGGCACCAAGCTGTGGACTTCCGGCGCGCATCGCTGTCACTACATGATCGCCCTGTGCCGCACCAGCGCCAAGACGGAAGAGCGGCATGCCGGGCTGAGCCAGATCATCATCGATCTGAAGTCGCCCGGCATTTCGATCCGGCCGGTGGTCAATCTCGCCGGCAAGCACGATTTCAACGAGGTGAATTTCGTCGACGTCTTCGTGCCGCAGGAGAATCTGCTCGGCAACGAAGGCGACGGCTGGAAGCAGGTGACCAGCGAACTCGCCTACGAGCGTAGCGGCCCGGAACGGTTCCTTACCAATATCCACGTGCTGCGCGAACTGGTGCGGCTGATCGGCCGGCAGGCGTCGCCGCGCGCGGCGGAAACCATCGGACGGCTGGTGTCGCGCCTGTGGAATCTGCGGCAGATGTCGCTGTCGGTGGCGGGGATGCTGCAGCAGGGCCAGATGCCGGTCACCGAGGCTTCCGTCGTCAAGGATCTCGGAACCGCGTTCCAGCAGGAACTTCCCGAGATCGCCCGGACGCTGGCGCAAAGCGAAGCCGCCTCGAGCGAGCAGCTCGAGGATTTTCTCGATATCGCGCGTCAGGCGACGATGCTTTCGCCGGCCTACACCATCCAGGGCGGCACGACGCAGATTCTCCGCGGCATCATCGCTCGCGGTCTTGGACTTCGCTGAATCAGGGATCCTCTCGATGTCGCTCGATGCCGAATCCCGGTCGATGATGCTGGAAAGCGCCGACCGTTTGCTGACAGACCTTTGCACGCCGGAACTGGTCAATCGCGCCGAAAAAGGCGAATGGCCCGAACAACTCTGGTCCGCGATCGAAGAGGCCGGCCTGACGTTGATCGCGGTGCCGGAAGACGCCGGCGGCGTCGGCGGCTCGCTGGCCGATCTCTGCGCCGTGCTGCGTCTGCTGGGCGCCCATGCTGTACCGGCTCCCGCTGCGGAGACGGCGCTGGCTCGCCATATTGGCGCACTGGCCGGCCTCGACCTTCCGGATGGCCCGCTGAGCGTCGGCTTTTCCGCCACGCCGTTGCAGCTTGCCGGCGATTCGCGGCGCGCCAGTGGCGCTCTCGCGGCAGCGCCCTGGGCCGCCAGCGCAAAAGGCATCGTCGCGCTGGGCCGGACGGCCGGTGGCGAGGGGCGGGTGGTGCTGATCGATCCCAAGGCGGTGGCGTCTTCGGCCAACAACAGCGCCGGCGAGCCGAGAGGGCGTTTCCATAGCGGTGACATTCCAGTGTTGGCTTCGGCGCCGACAAACCTGACGGCGTCGGACGCTTATGCCCTGGCGGCACTGATGCGCGTGCAGCAGATGGCCGGCGCTGCCGCACGCTGCCTGGAGATCTGTCTGGCCTATTCGAGAGAGCGCAAACAGTTCGGGCGCCCGATCGGCAATTTCCAGGCCGTCCAGCAGTTGCTGGCGGAACTCGCCGGGCAGGTGGCTGCCGTCCAGTCGGCGGCCGAATCAGCAGCCGATCTGGCCGGGACAGGCCCGTTGCCGGTTGCCGCCGCGAAAGTGCGCGCCAGCGACAATGCCGGCCGGATCTGCGCCATGGCGCACCAGGTTCTGGGCGCCATGGGGTTCACCTACGAACACAGATTGCATCATTTCACCCGCCGTCTGTGGGCCTGGCGCGATGAGTTCGGCAGCGATACGGCCTGGGCCACGGAGATCGGCCGGGCGGTGGCGGCCGACGGCGCCGACGCGCTCTGGCCGCTGCTGACCG
>JBDZUM010000110.1:0-14730 GCA_040255215.1 Rhodospirillaceae bacterium | reverse complement strand
AGCGCTGCAAACAGCTGCGCCAGCAGCTCCTGTCGATCGTCGGGCATATCAACCTCCCGCCCGCACCAAGGCTTGCCGGCGGCAGGAAGTCCACTGCAATACGCGCCCAACAAGAAGGGCCGCAGATTGAGCTGCGGCCCATATTGCTGTTGGTTCTATTGTGAATTTGGTTTGTCGAGCTCGCCCGCAATCAGCTTCTTTTGCCACTCTAAGGTTTTGCGGGCTGCGGCTTCCCACTCTTCGATCGACTTAGAAACTTCCGGCACGACCAGCACCGGCGGCAGTTCCTGATGTGGCGGATCGACCAGGACTTCCGACTGGTTTGCCAGTTTCGCCAGTTCGCGCAGCGCGCGCAGATCGCCGCTCATGGCCTTCTGGATGTAGTTACGGGCCACGACCTCAAGACGGCTCATTTTAACGCTGCGTCCATTCTCCTTGACCGTCACCAGCTCTTTCAGCACAGCGTCGATAATGGCGGTGAGATTGAGTTTGGTTTCGTCCTTCCGTGGCCGCCCCTTTAGGTTGCCCGACTGCCCTGGCTGAAACCGGCTCTTGAGCGGCGGCCGCTTGTAACCGGTTTTGTATGGTTCAGTCATGGCGGCTCTCCGTCCGGCGGTCGGCGGCAAGCTCATCGAAACTTCGATCGCTCTCGGCATGGCGCACCGTCTGCCCGGTATAGGCTTCAAACAGGCGAATGATGGTGTCGACGTATTTTGGTTCCAGCTCCAGCGCATAGCAGCGTCGGCCGGTGCGCTGGGCGGCGATCAAGGTCAGGCGGCTTGATCTCCTGCAGCATCAGGTCGATCTCGGCCATCTCGAACCCGGTGACGCTGAGGTCGAATTCGGAATCGGCCAGCAGCAGATCGTCGAACTCGGTCTTCAGGATGGCGGCGCCCCAGCCGGCCAGCTCGGCCAGCCGGTTATCGGCGATGACGTAGGCCCGCAGCTTCTCGGGCGGCAGATCCGGCAGGCAGATGGTGGGAATGGAGCTCAGGCCCAGCAGCTTCGCCGCAGCGACGCGCCCGTGGCCGGCCACGATCTGATACTGGGCGTCGATCAACACGGGGTTGTTGAAGCCAAACTCCTTGATGCTGTTGGCGATCTGCTTGATCTGTTTTTGACTGTGGGTACGCGGGTTGCGGGAGCGCGTGAGCAGGGCGCCCGGATCGAGATAAACCAAATTGTATTCTCTCATGATGCAAAACCTCATGGCGCGGCCAGCACCACAGAATCAGGTGTGGCGGGCGCAGTTGGTGTGAATTTGAGGAGGTTTCGCCGCATCCATCCCATGATGGCTTACAGCGGCATCGAGATAACGCCGGCCCCAAGGACGGTCATCCACCGGCTTTGGAACTGCAGAGAGCCGGCCCCATGGACGGTCATCCCTCAGCCCTTTAAAGCAGGGCCCCAACTTCCGCCCCATGGCGGCTTGATGGGAAAATCAATATGAGCAAAACCTATCGAAGTAAGGGAAAGTTTCAAGCAGAATCAGCCTGTCGACGGATCGTGCCTAGTCAGATCGCAATCCGCGACTTGTCGATTGTAAACAAGCTTCAAAAAATTAAGAAGAAGTTCCAATTGCCTGCAACGCAGAACTTTTTTGTTGCAGAAACGCAACGGCAAGGCCGAGACTCTCTGCGATCGACTTGCTGACACTTACTTCGCCCGGAAGAACTCGGCGATATCGACCTTCAGGCCCCTGGCCAGCCTGTGCAGGACCACAACAGTGGGATTGCGCACCCCGCGTTCAACGCCGCTGACATAGGTCCGGTGCAGGTCGCAGTCGAAGGCAAGCTCCTCCTGCGACTTGCCGCGCTCCTCGCGCAATCGCTTCAGATTGAGGCCAACCCGCCGGCGGATATCCATGCCGTAAGCCAGCGGTCTTGTCGCTTATTGATCTACAGACTATGAGTCTCAATTGACTGGACTTCGTGCCCCGGCCGAGGCATCTGTCGGACCATGAATTACGCCCAAACCTATTGAAAAAATGGATAAAATCGCCGCCTCTGCCATCAGGTACATCAAGCTCGGGCCCGCCAATGGCTGGGCCCCGGCCTCGTTCGAGCACCATGAGATTCACTTTGGATACAAGACCATCCCCCATGAGCTGTGCCAGAGCGGGGACTGGGAGCAGGCGACGGCTATTCTCAGGGCCGAGGCGCGCGCGCCCAACAAGGCAAGCGACGCGGTGCGCGAAATCCGCGACTTCTATTCCCTGGGCGCCGATTGTCTTTGGATTACCTTCTGTAACGACCGCCTGTGGTGGGTATTCGCCGAACCGGAAGTTATCTGGCTTGGGCCGGACACCGAAAGGCATGGCAGTCGGGTTCGCAAGACCATGGGGCCCTGGCGCTGCACGGACATTCAGGGCCGTACCTTGCGCGTTGATGAACTAAGTACGCGCCTGACTCAGGTGGGCGCCTATCGGCAGACGCTTTGCGGGGTTAAGGACAGCGACTATCTGTTGCGCCGCATCAACGCTGAGGACGAGCCGCTGGTCCAGGAGGCGGTGCAGCTTCGCACCACCATGCTCGATCTGACGGCCCGCATGATTGCCCGCCTGCACTGGGCTGAGTTTGAGACCATGGTCGACCTGATCTTTGCCCGCTCCGGCTGGCAGCGCATCTCCCGCGTTGGGGGCACGCAAAAGGATGTCGATCTCGTGCTGCAGCAGCCCACCACCGGTGAAACCGCCTGGGTCCAGGTAAAGTCGAAGGCCCGTCAGGCTGTGTTGGACGACTACGTCAGTCGTTTCCGGGAGAATGGCAGTCAGGACCGGCTGTTCTTCGTATGTCACAGCCGGCGCGGGAAAATGGCCGTGAGCGATCCGGACATCCATCTTTGGACCGGCGATACCTTGGCGGCCGCCGCCACGAAAGCGGGGTTGTTTGAATGGCTAATCGATCGGTGTGGCTAATTGACAGAAATGCAGTCGGCTCTTGCGTTCTGAATGCATAAGCGGATTTGCAGAAAGTGCGCACAAGAGCGACCGGGCTCTGCTAGTGACCGATCCAGTACAAAGTGGCGCTTTACAGGACTTCGCGCGATCTAAAACACGGACTAACGAAAACTTCACCGCGGCTCTCTACGGACGCAAACGCCAAATTGCTCACTTGTTCATGAGCCCTGAGAACGACCAGCATCTAATCGACACATGGTGCACATACTACAATGACAAGCGCCTGCATGGCGCAATCAGTCAGTGAGGCCTCGGTTTCATTTCTCGTTCCTGAGGATGCAACCAACCTACTACCAAAACGGGGGATGGAACCTCGACCCGCTAGTGTCAAGGGCTTGGGAGCAGCCGAATGCGCGGATCTGATCTGCCCTATCAGAAGCAACGGATTGCACATATGTGCACCAAGCTTTAGGCTTTCGTGCAGCGGCAGGTTCGCCGCAGAATTTCCTTTGGGCGGCAGTTCAACATGACAGTCGAAATCCCGGGCGGCGCCGAGCGTGGCGTCGTCAAGTCGGTCGGGCGCGTATTCGAGGTGCTGGAGGCGTTCAACGACAGCCGCCAGCCGATGTCCGCAATGCAATTCGCCAAGCGCCTCAACTATCCGGCTTCGAGCACCATCGCACTTCTGAAGAGTATGGCGAAACTGGGTTATCTGAGCTTCGATCGCGGCTCGCGCACCTATTTCCCCACGATCCGGTTGGCGATCATCTCGGAGTATCTCCACAGCGCCCTGGTGGGGGAGGGGCGGGTCATGGCGCTGATCGAGGAGCTGCATGCGCAGACCGGAGAAACGACAATCCTTGCGATCCAGAACGATCTCGACGTCCAATACATCCATTCCATCCCGAGCATCTATCCGATCATGCTCAACGTTCGTCCGGGCGACCTTCGGCCCTTATGCGGATCGGGGGCCGGCTGGGCGCTTCTCAGCAGGTACACCGACGCCGAGATCGCCCAGTTCGTCAAACGGATCAATCGGCGGGGCGATCGTCCGCCGGTCGATCTCGCCGAGCTGCTGGGCATCATCGGGGAAGTGCGCGCCGTAACCTACGCCCGCTCCTACGGCACCTTTATCCAGGGCAGCGGCGCGATCGCGATGGTGCCGCCGACGGGCACCGGACGCCCGATAGCCATATGCGTTGGTGGTCCGGTCGAGCGCTTGCAAAGCAAGGAGCGTGAGATCGTCAGGGCGATGCGCAGCGGGATCGCCAAGTACTTTCCGGCTTAGAAGGCAACCACGTTCGGACGGAATCGCGGGCGATTCTGTCACTACCGCGTGAATCCGCTCAAGCCAATCCTCAGTCCATCGTTCCCGGCAGCCACGTGGCGATCTGCGGGAAGAAGGCCACCGCCAGCATCATCGCGATCATGATCGCGACATAGGGAAGAACGCTTGCGGACAGACGTCCGAGATGGATCTTTCCGATGGCGGAGAGCGCGAAGAGATTGATGCCGATCGGCGGCGTGATCTGGGCCGCTTCGACGGCGAGCACAATGAAGACGGCGAAGGCGAGCGGGTCCATGCCGATGGCCAGGGCGACGGGAAACGTGATCGGCACGGAAACCAGGATCATCGACGTCGCCTCGAGGAACGTTCCCAAAACAATGTAGATCAGGGTCATCAGCAGGATGATGGCGGTGAAGCCCAGGCCCGAGTCGGCGACGAAGTTGACGGCCATCTGCGGCAGGCCGGTCAGGGTGAAGAACTCGGTCATGGCCTGGCCGAAGACGATCATCATGAAGATCATGACGCTGGTTCGGGTGGCCTTGAGCGTCGCTTCCTGGAACTGTCGCAGCCGCAGCACCCCGGTGGCGACGCCGACGCCAATCACGTAGACGACCGCAAGAGCCGCCACTTCCGTGGGCGTCGCCAGACCGCTGTAGATGCTGGCGAGGACGCCGATCGGCAGCAGTAGCACCCATATCGATTCGCGCGTGACCGCAAGCTTTTCGCTCCAGGTGGCGCGTTCCGTGGAGTCCGAAATGCGCGAGAACAGCATGGTGTAGGCTGACATCAGAAACGCGAGGATCAGCCCGGGCAGGGCGCCGGCGACGAACAGCTTGGCGATCGACTGCTCGGTCAGGAAGCCGAAGATGATCATTGCGATGCTGGGCGGAATCATGATTCCAAGCGTGCCGCCTGCCGCGATTAGCGCACCGCTGAAATGCGGCTTGTAGCCCGCCTTGGCGAGGGCCGGGTAGGCGACGAGCCCGATGGTTACCGCGGTGGCGACGGACGAACCCGAGATGGCCGCGAAGATTCCGCAGGCGGCGACTGTCGCCACGCCGAGGCCGCCCGGCACCTGGCCGAACCAGACGCGCGCGAAATTGAACAGCTTCTTGTTGAGACCGGCGACTTCCATGAGCGTACCGGCGAAGATGTAGAGCGGCACCGCGACGAGCAGGAAGTTGCCGAATGTCTGATAGACGGTCAGGCCGAGATTCAGCAGCGGCGTGTCGGTTTCTCCGAGCAGGATCATTCCCGACAGGGCGGCAATTCCCATCGCCGCGAAAATCGGCATGCCGATGAGGACGAGCACGAAGAAGGCCAGCAATACGCCGAGCGCCAGCATGCCGGAACTACTCCTTGGAAGCGGGAACGCGGCGAAGGAGGGCGACGACGCGCACCAGCAACGCAACGGTCAGGATTGCGAATCCGGCAAGCAGAAGCGCCTGGGGAATGGCAAGCGGGAAGCGCAGAATGGTATATGACCGCAGCCCGAAGCGAAGCGAGTTCGCCAGCAGATCGGCCGTGCCGAGAACGAGCCCGGCAGCGACCAGCAGCAGCGCCCCCCAAACGACCAGCGACATCCAGAGCCGAACCGAAGGACGGACGGCGTCGATGAGCAGCGTCATGGCGAAATGTTCGTTCCGCCGCAGCGCTTCTCCGGCGCCGAGAATGCCGACGGCGATCAGCAGGTAGCCGGCAATCTCGGTGGCCCACAACGTCGGATAGCCGATAAACCGGGCGACTACGTCGTAGGCCACGATCAGGGTTATGGCAATCAGCGCGGCGCCGCCGGCTGCAGCGCCGGCGACGCTTATCGATTTCAGCAGCCTAAAGAACGGTCCGTTTTCGCTGTCTTCGGGGGCTGCATCCGTGTCATCGCTCATGTCTATGATTGGGCGGCGATGAACGGCGCCATGATCTCCTTGCTGAACGAAGCGCCCTTGGCGAGCAGGGGTTCTGTCGCCTTCTTCCAGGCGGCGAACTCGGGCATCGAGTCGTTGAGCATGGTGACCGTCATGCCCTTGGCGCGGTACTGGTCGGCCAGCCCGGCTCGGTCCTTGATCATTTCGGCGCGGCAGCTTAGTTCGGCCTCGCGGATCGCCTTGGCGATGATCTCGCGGTCCTTGGCGTCAAGCTCCTCCCACCACTTGAGATTGGCGGCAAAGCCCTGCAGCGCCAGTCCGGTGAACGAGGCAGGCACAATGGCAAACTTGCTGGTTTCGTAGAGGCGCTGCGACTGGATGCCCTGGAAACCGACGACGGCTGCATCGATCGTGCCATGCTGGAGCGCGGTATAGACTTCGGCGAACGGGATCGCGACCGGAGAGCCGCCGAGTACTTTCACGAGTTCGGCATGCATTTCGGACGGGGCGCGCGTGCGCAGGCCCTTGAAGTCCTCGGGCAGGATTGCCTTCTTCGAGGATATGATGGCTGGCGCGCCAAGATCGGTTATGGCTAGCAAGGTGGCGCCATTGGCGCGGAACTGCCGGTCCATAACTTCTTTGAAACCGCCAGGCATATCGGTGGCCTTGGCGCCCGTTTCCATCGTCAGGGCTGTCGGCATTGACAGCGCGGCAGCATCGCGAATGAGACCCGACCAGTTCGCCACGGTGATCCAGCCGAACTTGACCTTGCCGGTCGGAATGGCGATTGGCATGTCCACATCCTGGGCCAGCTGTCCTGCCGGGTAGTGGCGTACAGTAATCCGGCCCTGGGTTTCCCGCTTCAGTGCTGCCTCGAGCGGCCCAAGGAACGTCACGATGTTGATATGCGTCGGGCTTCCCCAGGTGGCGAAAGGCACCACCACCTTCGATTGCGCCCTGACGATGTTTGGCGCTGCCAGTCCAACAGTACCGACTGCCAGTCCAGCGAGCAGTGTCCGGCGGTTAAGGTGGCTGATGTCTTTCATGCGTTCCTCCTGTCTCACTCAGATTAATTATTTCGTGAACTGTACCGATGAATTTCTGGGTCCGGCAAGCGTGAATAACTAATATATGAAACAGAATCACACATATATGTAATTAGAGCTGAAATGCCGAACTATGGGTCCGGGCGGTGCATCAGATAGCTCTATGTTGATGGCGTGCATTAGTCTTTGCGACGGACGACAATATTTTGTATATTTCATATATGAGAAAGATGACAGCATATATGTGAATTATGGAGAACTGGATCATGAGCAAGAATCAACCGCCTCAAAACGCTATCGATCGAAACGATGCGGGCCGTCGATTGGTGATCCGGGGCGGCACGGTCATTGATGGGACCGGCGCGCTGCCGTTCAGGGCGGATATCGAAATCCTCGATGACCGCATCGTTGCAGTTGGGAAGGTTACGGCTCCCGCAGACGACGTGATCGATGCCGATGGCATGATCGTCACACCCGGCTTCGTCGACATCCATACTCACTATGATGGGCAGGCGAGTTGGAGCAGCAACCTGACGCCGTCCTCAGCCCACGGCGTAACGACGGTGCTTATGGGCAATTGTGGCGTCGGCTTCGCGCCCTGCAAGCCCGAACAGCGGGACATGCTCATCCGTCTGATGGAAGGCGTCGAAGACATCCCCGGCTCGGTGTTGAACGAAGGGCTAACGTGGAACTGGGAATCGTTTCCGCAGTACCTCGACGAGCTTGAAGCGCGCCACTACGACGTCGATGTCGCCACCCAGGTGCCGCATTCGGCGCTGCGCATTTATGTGATGGGCGAGAGAGGGGCGAATCGGGAGGAGGCCACCGAGCAGGATCGACGCGAAATGGCCCGACTGGCGCGTGAAGGAATTCTTGCCGGGGCGCTTGGGTTCTCGACGTCGCGCACACTCGCGCATAAAACCAGCGATGGCCAGCCGGCGCCGACCTTGAACGCGTCCGAAGCCGAGTTGATGGAAATCGCCAAGGCGATCGGTGGTGCCGGCGCCGGCGTTCTGCAGGTGATTACCGATCATCCGGGCGACGAGCGCGAATTCGACATGCTGCGCCGGCTCTCCGAGAGTTCCAGCCGGCCGATGTCGATCTCGCTCGCCCAGTCCGATCGCGCGCCGGAAAGGTGGCGCAAGGCTCTTAGGTTGATTGATGGAGCGGTCGCGGACGGTCTGGATCTCAAGGCGCAGGTCTGCGGCCGGGCGGTAGGCCTGCTTTACGGACTCGAACTGACGCTGAACCCGTTCAGCACCCATCCTTCGTGGGCCGAGGTCGAGAACCTTCCGCTCGCCGAACGGATCGGCACCATGCGCGATCCGGATTTTCGCCGGCGCCTGCTTGCCGAGGAGCCGGGAGACCCCGCGGAGCGGGATCGGCTTTTCGATTTCTCCAAGCTCTATTTCCTTGCCGATCCGCCGGACTACGAGCCGGCGCCGGAGACCAGCATCAAGGCCATGGCCGAACGCATGGACCGCGACCCGGCGGACCTCGCCTACGATCTGCTGCTGGAGCGCGATGGCCACGCCATACTGTACCGGCCGTTCCTCAACTACGCCTTCGGCGACCTCGAGGCATGCCGAGACATGCTGGAGAACGGTAACACCCTGGTGTCCCTGGGAGACGGCGGGGCGCATTGCGGCTTTATCTGCGATGCCAGCCTTCCGACCTTCATGCTTACGCACTGGGCGCGCGATCGCGCACGCGGCCCCAGATTGCCGCTGGAAAAGGTTGTAAAGGCACAGACTCGTGATACCGCCTTTGCCGTCGGTTTGCGCGATCGCGGCGTCATCGCGCCCGGGTACAAGGCGGATATCAACGTCATCGATTTCGGGCGCCTGCGTTTGCATCTGCCGGAAGTCGTCTACGATCTTCCAAGCGGCGGTCGTCGCCTCATTCAGCGGTCGCAGGGATATCGAACGACTATCGTGTCCGGCGTCGCCACGGTTCGGGACGATCAGCCGACGGGACACCTGCCCGGCAGGCTGGTACGCGGTGCCCGCAATACTGCGGAACCGGCATGAAAGACATGACCGCAGGCGATCAAAGACCGCATTTGACGGCATACCGCCCGCGGCCCGCGGATGCGCCAGTTGCATTGGCCGGGGTTGTGGTAGTCGATTTCACGCGCGTCATTGCTGGTCCGTTCTGCACGCAGTTCCTGGCTGACCTGGGCGCCCGGGTCATCAAGATCGAGAATCCGGCGGGCGGTGACGATTCCCGCCATATTAATCAGTCGAGCCTGGGCGGCGAAACGGCGGCCTATCTCGCCTTCAATCGTGGTAAGCAGAGCGTGGTGCTCGACCTTTCCAGTCCTGGCGGACGTGATATCGCGCTCGAACTGGTGAAGCGCGCTGACATCCTCGTCGAAAACTTCACGTCCGGAGTCATGGAGCGCCTCGGACTCGGTTACGGAAAGGTCGCGGCGACCAACCCCGGGCTGATCTATTGTTCGATTTCTGCCTATGGCAGCACCGGTGCCTATGCCGGGCGAGCCGGGTATGATCCGGTTGTGCAGGCTGAGAGTGGTCTGATGTCACTCAACGGTTTCGTCGATCGTCCGCCTGTGCGCATGGGACCACCGATGATTGATATCGCGACCGGAATCATGGGAAGCAATGCCATTCTTGCCGCCCTCGTCGCCCGCGAAAAGCATGGCATCGGACAACAGGTGGAAGTCTCGCTGTTCGACAACGCTGTCGCCATGACAAGTTTGTTCGGCATGAGCTACCTGATGAGCGGCAAAAGTCCCCAGAGGTTCGGGCAGGCACCCGACGCAGCCGCACCCGTGGGGCTGTTCGAGGCCAGCGATGGACCGTTCTATCTGTGCTGCGTCAACGATCGCCTTTTTCGCAGGCTTGCTGTCGACGCTCTCCAGCGGCCCGATGTGGCAGAGGATCCGCAGTTTATCACCAATCCGGATCGATCACGGAACAAGAAGGAGCTCGAAGCGGTTCTGAATGCGATCTTCGCAGACCGAACCTGCGCCGAGTGGGTATCCCTTCTTCAACGTGCCAACGTGCCAGCCGGCCCCGTGCGGTCGGTCGCCGAAGCGTTTTCCAGTGTCGAAATGGCGGAGCGCGAGATCGTAAGTGAAGTGCCGCATCCGACTGCCGGTCGCGTTCCCAACATTGCGCCAGCGTTTCGCTTTTCCGCGACGCCGCCTGTTGATCCGGTTGCGGCTCCCTTGCTTGGTCAGCATACGCGCCAGATCCTTGCCGAGTTCCTTGGCTACGAGAACGGTCAGCTCGACGAACTAGGCCGAGCCGGCGCTTTCGGCCCTGACAAGGCAATCGGCGCTACTCGCCAAGAATAGTCGGCGCACGCAGTTTCAGGATTTGGGTGGGGAGAGCAATATGACCGAGGCAACGTCCGAGCAACGCGTGTCGAACGATTTCCATCCCGTTCGCCCCGACTGGATCTCCAGGCGGAGCGAGACGGCGCTCGAACCAGACCTGCCGATCGTCGATCCGCACCACCACCTGCTTGATGCACCGGGCCATCGCTATCTTCTGAGCGAATTTCTTGAGGACGCGGCGCTCGGACATCGCCTGGTGGCTTCTCTGTTCGTCGAATGCCGCGAGTTTTACCGCCCCTATGGGTCCGATGACCGTCGTTCGCTCGGCGAAACGGAATTCGCCAATGGCGTTGCGGCAATGAGCGCCAGCGGCAAGTACGGGCCGGCGCGCGTCTGCGCCGGTATCATTGGTAATGTCGATCTGAGATTCGGAGACCGCGCCGGTGCCGCGCTCGAAGCCCATGTTGCGGCCGGTGGCGGGAGGTTCCGCGGCATTCGCAATGTTGCCGCGTGGCATAAGGACGGCATCAGAGCCACGACAGCCAATCCGCCGCCGGGCCTGTTGCGCGATCCCGAGTTCCGCCGAGGTTTCGCGTCGCTGGGCAGGCTGGGGCTGACCTTCGACGCCTGGCTTCTGCATACGCAAATCGATGATCTCATCGACCTGGCCCGGGCTTTCCCCGACGTGACCATCATCTGCGACCATATCGGCGGGCCGGCGGGGATCGGTCCCTATGTCGGCAGGCGCAACGAGGTCTTCGTCGAGTGGCGCGCATCGATGCGGGAACTGGCGACCTGCCCGAACGTGAACGTCAAGCTGGGCGGCATGGGAATGCATGTGATGGGCTTCGATTTCCATCAGCGCGAAATGCCGCCGAGCTCGCAAAATCTTGCCGACGCTTGGAAGCCGTATGTCGAAACGTGCATAGAGGCGTTCGGCCACGATCGGGCGATGTTCGAGAGCAATTTTCCGGTCGACAAGGCGACCTGCAGCTGGACCGTCCTGTGGAACGCCTTCAAGCGGCTGGCCACGGGGGCTTCGGCGGACGAAAAGCGGGCGCTTTTCATGGGGACTGCCTGTCGCGTCTACGGGCTCGATCTGGCGGCGCAGGGAATCGAGCTCTGATCGGCCAGCCTCGTCGAAGTCCGCAGCGGCAGAAGCCTGATTGCCGAGTCGGGTAGGCCAGTTTGCAGATACGGAGCGCAAGAATGGAGAAGATCGGCGTCCCCGGGGGGCATGTTGCCTATCGTACGATCGATCTGACGCCGCCTTGGGTCGAGGATCCGCAAACCGTGATCTTCCATCACGGCATCGGAACCACCTCGGAGATGTGGCTGGAATGGCTGCCGAGACTGATCGGCCGGTATCGCGTTGTGCTTTTCGATTTCCGCGGGTTCGGTGAATCGAGCCGACCCGGAGCAGGATTCGACTGGACGCTGGAAACCTTCACATCGGACCTCATGGCGGTGGCGGATGCGAGCGGCGTCGACCGGTTCCACCTTGTCGGCGAATCCTTCGGCGGCACGGTTTCATTGCACGCCGCGGCCACCCGCCGCAATCGGCTGATTTCCATCACCTGCATCGCCACGCCGCACAGGGGTGATGCGGTCGGCGTCATCGACCGTTGGAGCGCCTATGCGCGGACCGGCTCGGGGATGCAGGACTGGTCAAAGGAATTGATGGCCGCGAGATTCCATCCGGATGCGGTGGTATCTGATGCGTTGGCATGGTTTACGGAGCAGCAGGCCATGACCCCCAAGGAGATCGTCGAACAGGTTCCGCCGCTTGTCCGGGCGACCGATCTGGCGCCCCTGCTGGAGGGGCTGCCGACGCCGGCCTTGCTGATGTGTGGCGATTCGAGCCCCTTCGTGGAAGTCGAGCACGTCTCGCAGCTGCACCGACTTCTCCCCAACAGTGAACTGCACGTGTTCAACCATACGCGCCATGGACTTGCCTTCTCCCATCCGCGCGAGTGTTCCGAGATTTTCGCCGCTTTCGCTGAACGGGCGACCCGCGACGGGTCACGCCGGATGAGGGGGCTGCGGTGAGTAGCCGACGCCTCGTCCGCCCGTGTCTTGACGCACAAGCGCAAACTTGGAACTCGCTTTCCATTGGGGGGACCGACAACTGCATTCAAACTGGCTGTGCGCGAACCCGCTCTTGCACCTGCATTCGACCATGTAATCGCGGGATCTTCAGGGCACAAAGGGCAATCCGAACTGCTCAATTTGTCAGGCTCTGATCGCCCGTTCGAAGACCTGGAATATCCCGGCAACGACAACTTTCGCCGAAAGCCGCCCCTTCGGATTGAACCACTGGGGTGCCCAGTTCATGGCGCCGAACAAGGAGGCGGTAAAGATCACCGGGTCGTCGATCGCCAGGCTGCCGTCGGCACGGCCCTCTTCAATAATATTGCGGATCCGGAGTTCAAACTGATTCTTCTGCGTCCGCCAGCGGCGACGAAATGTTGGGCTGAGGTTCTTGTCGCTGATGGCGCTAATACAGACGCCGACATCTGTCAGGATGAACTCGCCGTAGATCAGACAGAATTCACGTAGTTTGTCCAAGCCGGACGCGCCGCCTCGTTCGCTCAGCGACATGGTGTGGTCGAGGTCCTGCAGCGCCAGCGTGGTGATTTGGAAGTAGAGATCTTCCTTGTTGTCGAAGTAATAGTAGATGGTTGGTTTGGTAACGCGCAGGGCGGCGGCGATGGCGTCTATTGTTGTCTTCTGGTAGCCGTCGCGGGCAAAGATCTTCGCCGCTGTCTTGATGATCAGCCGCCGTTTGCGGCTGTTCTGTTCCTCTTGGTCGGCGGAGTTCCGCCAGACCACCACATCGCTTTCCATCTTCGACGGCTTCGGGCGAATACGGGACAAGCAGGCACCCTTCTCTCTTTGCGGTTGCGCCGCGCAGGCTAACACAATCGCGACCTGTGATGGCGTTAATACGATCTATATCAATGCCATACTCTTTAGGGCATTCACTTCATGTTAGTGGGCAGCCACAGTACGATCTCCGGCAAGGCGAAGAACAGTGGGATCGCGAGCAGCATGACGAGGAAGAACGGCACGACGCCATAAACGATTTCCTTCATGGAAGTCTTGCCGACGCCTTGCAGCACGAAGAGATTCATGCCAACGGGCGGAGTGATGAGGCCGATCTCCACCAGCACCACCAGGATGATGCCGAGCCATATCGGATCGAATCCGATCGCCGTCGTCATCGGAAAGACCACAGGCAGGGTCATGGTGATGAGCGATATCGAATCCAAAAACATGCCGAGCAGAATGTAGATTAGGGCCACGACCAGCAACACCATAACGGGTGCCATATCCATCGACTTCACAGCGCCCACCAGCGATTGCGCCAGGCGGAGATAGTCGAAGACATAAGTCATCAGGCTGGCGCCGAACATGATCAGGAGAATGAAGGCGGTTACGGTCAGCGTCTCCAATATCGTGGCCCAGAAACCCCGCCAGTCCATGCGCCGTCGCACAAGGCAGATGAGCAGCGACAGAAGGGCTCCGACCGCACCAGCTTCGGTTGGCGTGACGACGCCCAGATACATCGACCCCAAAATCAGAACCATCATGGCGACGAACGGCGCCATGCCGGCGAGTGCCAGGAGTTTCTCCCTGGCGGTGAACGATTCGGCGCGCGGCGCGGCGCCGGGCCGCAGCATGGCCCAGAAGAAGACGGTGGCGAGGAATGCCAAGGCCACCAGCACGCCTGGAACGATACCGGCAATGAAGAGCTGCGACACCGAGACGCCCGCGAGCGTGCCGTAGATGATTAGCGGCACCGAGGGCGGAATGAGAATGCCGAGAGTTCCTCCGGCGGCAACCGAGCCATAGGCCAGCCGCGGCGAATAGCCGTGGCGGATCATTTCCGGGCAGGCGATCCCGCCAATCGTGGCGGCGGTCGCGACGGAAGAACCGGAGACGGCGGCGAATAGAGTGCACGCACCGACGCTGGCATGCGCGATGCCGCCTGGCACGCGGCCGATCAGGCGCATCAACGCCACAAACATCTCCGTCGCGATTCCGGAACGCACCAGCAGTCCGCCCATCAGCACAAACATTGGCAACGCGGTCAGAGAGAAAGATTCAACCGAGGTCAGTGCGCGCTCGGCAATGGTGGCCGGCAGCGGGAAAGGGAGTAGTGCATAGAGGCAGGCCACCCCCAGCAGTCCAAGACCCAGCGCAATACGAACGCCGATGAAAAAAACGAACAGCACTAACACGAACAGAAGCGCCACCATCAGTTCCAGCGACAGCAGGCGACCCAGCCAGACCAGAACGCCGATGCTGGCGCAAATGGCGATCGC
>JBDZUM010000109.1:0-14931 GCA_040255215.1 Rhodospirillaceae bacterium | reverse complement strand
TTGAGCGCGCGCAGATATTGCGGCACCAGCCACAGATTATAGTCGTGGATCCAGACCAGGGCGCCGTCCTCGGCCTGGGCCGCGGCGGCCTCGGCGAACAGTTTGTTCACTTCCCTGAAGGTCGCCCAGTCGACGTTCTCGTAGAGGAACAACCAGGGGAAGGAATGCAGGATCGGCCACAGCGCCTCCTTGGAGGTGACGTGGTAGAAGCTGCGCACCTGTTCCGCCGTCAGCGGCAGACGCGACACCATGTAGCTGCCGTAGCTGTCGTCGATCTGCACGACGCGCTCGAACTTGGCCTGCTGCTTGGCGTTGATCTGCTTCCACGCCACCCAGGCGCCCTGCCCGGCCTCGATGCGGCCGAAGAAGCTCTTCAGCGTCGGCACGATGCCGTTGGGGCTCTTGTTCTCGCGATAGACCGTGCGCCCGTTCTCTACCGCCTCCTCGTAGGGCTGGCGATGATAGACGATGACGAGCGAAGACTTCTTGGCGGTGGGTTGGGGGGTGGGCTGGGTCATTGCTGTTGTTGTCCTTCCAGGCCGAAATGGCGTAGCGCGTCCGAGATCCCGGCCGCGCCGGGCTGCGCGCTGCGGTAGACCCACGGGTAGCCGGCAATGGCATCGAGCAGCTTCGGCTCGGAATTGCCGACCGCCACGCCCTTCATGCGGGTCTCGAACAGGGAGAGATCGTTGAGCGTGTCGCCCGCCACCAGCACCGCGTCGGCCGGCAGATCGAGCGTTTCAAGCAGGCGGATCAGTGTCGGCCCCTTGGCGACGCCGCGCGGCAGCACGTCGAGGAACGTGTCGGCCGACAGCAGGCAATCGAAGCCGGCCCGCTCGATCTTCTCGACCGTTTCCGGCCGCAGCTCGGCCGGTTCGTAGTAGTAGCTGACGCGGTTGTGGAATGGCGTCGGCTGCCGGCGCAGCCCGGGCTCGTCGGCCAGCATCGCCTCGACGCGTTCGTTGGCGTTGTCCCAGCGCCGCGCGATTTCGTCCTGCACCGAGGCCACCGGCTGGAACTCGCCGTCGACCACCGTGGTACCGACGTCGCCGACGACGTAATGCGGGCGCGGCATGCCTGGCTGGGCGATCAGCGCGCGGATGAAGTCGAGATCGCGGCCGGTAACGAACACCAGCAGCGCGTCGGGCCGTGCCGAGATCGCCTCGTAGAGGCGACGCCTTTGACTGTCCGAACCGCCGAGAAACGTCCCGTCCAGATCCGTCGCCAGGATCAGGCCGGGCTGGGTCATGGCGCCGCCGGCTCCGCCGCCGGATGCGGCAGCTTGACCCGTTCTTCCAGCGCCCGAAGTTCGGCGCGCAGCGGGCGGCTCAGCAATTCGGCGATCGCCTCCTCGACCGGCAGCCCGCGATGCAATATGGCATCGACTGTGGCGCAGATCGGCATCTCGACGTCGAGACGCTCGGCCAGCGCCGCGACCGACCGAGCATTGGCGACGCCCTCGACCACCGCACTCTTGCCCGCCAGCGCCTGCTCGACGCTGTGTCCTTCGCCCAGCGCCTTGCCGAAAGTGAAATTGCGCGATTGCTCGCTCGAGCAGGTCAGCGCCAGATCGCCGATGCCGGCAAGGCCGGTGACGGTCTCCGGCTTGCCGCCCAGCGCCAGCGCCAGACGCTTGATCTCGGCCAGGCCGCGGGTGATCAGGGCCGCGCGCGGGTTGGCGCCAAGGCCGCGGCCGGCGGCGATGCCGCAGGCGATCGCCAGCACGTTCTTGACCGCGCCGCCGACCTCGACGCCGGTCTGGTCGTCGGACAGGTAGGGCCGGAAGCTCAGCGTCCCCAGCGTAACGGCGACGCGGGCGGCGAGATTGTCGGGCGTCAGAAGATCGCCGCCGCTCGCCGGATCGATGGCGACGGTCACCGCCGTCGGCTGGCCGGCGGCCGCCTCCTCCGCGAAACTCGGACCGGAGAGCACGGCCTGCGGCCGCCCCGGCATTTCCTGCGCCACGACTTGCGTCATCAGCAGGCCGGTATCGAGTTCGATGCCCTTGCTGCACACGACGACCGGGATGCCCTTGGGCAGGCGGCTCTCGACCTCGCGCGCCATGGCGCGCAGGAACTGCGAAGGAATGACGAGCAGGACGAGTTCAGCGCCGTCCAGCGCGCCGGCCAGATCGTCCGTCGCGGCGATCGACGGCGGCAACTGGAACTGGGGCAGGAACGGATTGCGCCGTTCGCGCCGCACCTGCTCGACAGCCGCGCTCTCGCGGATCCACAGTGCGACCTGTCGTTCGGCGTTGTCGGCGATCATGGCGAGCGCGGTGCCCCAGGCGCCGCCGCCGATGACGGTCACATGGTCGAAGGGCTCGGGGTTGGCACCCGTTAAGGACTGCGTGGCTGGGCCGTCTTGTGGCACGGTTTGGGCCTCCGCTGCGTGAAATGGCGACGCGCACGCCGCCAAGTGAATGGTGTGTGTTTGCGACCTCTTGCCGCTTGTTGGATGATGCCACTATGGCTGCCGCCATCGATGGATGTCCACCCCAGCGCGGCGCAAACGCGGTATGTGCGGCGTAATCCTCTGATATATAAGAGGATTTTAACTGCATTGCAGATGCGATTTCGCATCTGCACACAATCGAGAGGCAACCGCATGACGGGTCGGACGTTGCGGCTGTCACGGATGGAAACGAGTCGCCGGCGAATGGAGTTCTGATGGAGTGGTGGCGCGGCGCGGTGATCTACCAGATCTATCCGCGCAGCTTTCTCGACAGCAACGGCGATGGCATCGGCGATCTGCCGGGCATCGCCGAACGACTGCCCTATGTCGCCTCTCTCGGCGTCGACGCGATCTGGATTTCGCCCTTCTTCACGTCGCCGATGGAGGATTTCGGCTACGACATTTCCGACTATCGCGGCGTCGATCCGATCTTCGGCACGCTGACCGATTTCGATCGCCTGCTGGCGCAGGCGCACGAGCTCGGCCTGAAAGTCATGATCGACATGGTGCTGAGCCACACCTCGCATCGCCATCCGTGGTTCCTCGAATCGCGACGCAGCCGCGACAACCCCAAATCGGACTGGTACGTCTGGGCCGACGCCAAGCGCGACGGCAGCGCGCCCAACAACTGGCTGTCGATGTTCGGCGGCCCCGCCTGGCAATGGGAGCCGCGGCGCGAGCAGTACTACCTGCACAACTTTCTGCCCGGCCAGCCCGATCTCAACGTGCACAACAAGGCAGTGCAGAACGCGCTGCTCGAGGAATGCCGCTTCTGGCTCGAACGCGGCGTCGACGGTTTCCGCCTCGACGCCTGCAACTTCCTGACCCACGACCGCAAGCTGCGCAACAATCCGCCGCGCCCGGCCGGCGCGCCGCCGACCGACGGCGTGCGCCCTTCCAATCCCTACAATCGCCAGATGCACGTGTTCGACAAGTCGCGGCCGGAAACGCTGCCCTTCCTGCGCCGCCTGCGGGCGCTGGCGCGCGAGTTCGGCGAGGTGGCGCTGCTGGCCGAGATCGCCGACGACAACAGTCTCAAGGTGATGGAGGAATATGCCGGTCCCGGCGCGCCGCTGCACAGCGCCTATTGCTTCGCTTTGCTGGGGCCGCAACTCGACACGCATTATCTGCCGGACGCGTTTCAGGCATTCCACAACGGCCGCCACCATGGCTGGCCGAGCTGGGCCTTCAGCAATCACGACGTGGCGCGGGCGGTGACGCGCTGGGGCGGCGAGGCGGCGCCGGCCGATTACGCCAAGATTCTGATCGCTCTGCTGGGCAGCCTGCGTGGCACCGTCTTCCTCTATCAGGGCGAGGAACTGGCGCTGCCGGAGGCGACGGTGCCTCTGGAACATCTGCGCGATCCGTTCGGCCTCAATTTCTATCCCGAGTTCCGCGGCCGCGACGGCTGCCGTACGCCGATGCCGTGGGATGCCGAGCTGCCGCAAGCCGGGTTCTCGACCGGCGAGCCCTGGCTGCCGGTAGCGCCCGAGCACCTGCCGCTGGCGGTGTCGCTGCAGGAAACGGACCCGAAATCGGTGCTGAACTTCACCCGCGGCTTCTTGCGCTGGCGCCGCGGCCACCCGACCCTGATCACCGGCGACATCGCCTTCATCGCCACCGAGCCCGGTCTGGTCGCTTTCGAACGCAGATCCGAGCAGGAACGGCTGCTGGTGGTCTGCGCCCTGACCGGCGACGGCTTCCGCCTGCGATTGCCGGCGCCTGTCGAGCGCGAGTTCTCGCTGCCGGGCCTGCCGGCCGGCCGCCTCGACGGCGACGAACTCGATATGCCGCAATACGGGTTCTACGTCGCACGGCTCGCAGCGGCGGAAGAGGCGGGCGATGGCGCCTTGCCGGCCGAGCGCCTGGCGGGCGGTTGACAACCGATCCTGCGTTTGCTCGCATGACTTGTGGCGAATTTCCTCGCCACAGGAGTTCGTACCATCGTAATCATGCCCGCCCTTCGACGCTGCGCGACGGCAGCGCTGTTCGTCCTGCTCGCGGCCTGCGTCACCAAGACCTCCTCGACGTCGACTGCCGATCCTGCCTACCTCGCAAGCCAGGCGCGGGGGCGCATCGTCGTCGTCGCTGCGCCCAATCTGCCCTACGACGAGCGTCTCGCCGCGGAAACGGAAATGGCCGCCCTGCTCGCCGGCCGCGAGCTGCGGGTGTTGCGCGCACACGATCTGCTGCCGCGCGATCGGGCGCCGACGCCGGCCGAGATCGATGCCGCTTTTGCCCGCGCGCAGGCCGAAGCCTTGCTGATATTGCGCGGACGGCCGGCCGAACGGAACGTCACCATCGCCGGCATGCGCTATTTCCCGACCCAGACCTACAAGACCGAACAGCAAATCGGCAATTACGTGGTCACCACCACCGAGACGCGGTCCGGCGCCGGCAGCGGTCGCTACACCTATGACGCCGAGTTGGTATCGTTTGCCACCGGACGCCCGGTCTGGCGCGCGGAGATCGCCGCCCAGGGCGGCGACGGCGCGCAGTTTCGCGATCTCGCGGTGGCCGCAGCCCAGGAAGCCGTGCGGCGCCTGCTGGCCGACAAGGCGCTCTGACCCGCGCCACGGCATTGCCACAAGCCCGCCTCACGATCCAACGCGTAAGGATCGAGGAGACCGGCCATGACCCACAGCCTGGAGCGATTCCCCCATCTCGGCCGGCGTGCGCTGCTGGGCGGCGCGCTCGGATTTGGCGCGCTGGCAGCAAGCCGAACGCGCGCCGTCGCGGCGCCGCTGACGCGTGCGATACCCTCCAGCGGTGAGCAGATGCCGCTGGTCGGCTTGGGCACCTGGATCACTTTCAATGTCGGCAGGGACCCCGCCGCGCTCGACGCCAGTGCCGCCGTCATGCGGGCCTTCTTCGAGGGCGGCGGCCGCATGATCGATTCCTCGCCCATGTACGCTTCCTCGCAGGACACGGTGGGCTACGGGCTGCGCAAGCTGGGACGGCAGGACGCCGTGTTCTCTGCCGAAAAGGTATGGACCTCGTCGACGGAAGGCGGCCCGCAGCAGATCGAGGAATCGCGCCGCGAATGGGGCGTGCAGCGCTTCGACCTCATGCAGGTGCACAACCTCCTCGCCTGGCAGGAACATCTGCCGCGCCTGCAGGCGATGAAGCGCGAGGGGCGGCTGCGCTATGTCGGGATCACGACGTCGGAAGGCCGGCGCCACGACGAGTTCGTGCGGATCATGGAGCGCGAGCCGCTCGACTTCGTCCAGGTGACCTACAACGTGCTCGACCGCGAGGTCGAACGACGCATCCTGCCGCTGGCCCGGGAACGCGGCATTGCCGTGATCGCCAACCGGCCGTTCCGCGAGAAGGCGCTGTTGCGCGCGCTGGCGGACAAGGAACTGCCGCCATGGTCGGCCGATATCGGCGCGGCGAGCTGGGCGCAGTTCGTGCTCAAGTTCATCGTCTCGCACCCCGCCATCGTCTGCGCCATTCCCGCCACCACGCGCGTCGATCACGTGCGCGAGAATCTGGCGGCGGCGTCCGGGCCGCTGCCCGACGAGGCCACGCGACAGCGCATGGCCGATTACGTCGCGGCGCTATGATGGCGGCGCTGTGATGGAGGGGTGGAGTTCCTACGCGCTCTCCGACTTCCTGCTGTTCTCGCCGCAGACCTATTTTCGCCAGTTCGCCCTGATCAACGAGGCGGCGATGCCGCTGCCGGTGCTGCTGCATGCGCTGGCGGCGGCGCTGCTGTGGCTTTCCAGCATTTCGACGCCCCGGCGCGGCCGCATCGTCTTGATCGGCCTGGCCGTCCTGTGCGCGGGTTCGGCCTGGCTGTTCCACTGGCGCAGTTACGCCGCGATCAACTGGATCGCGCCGTGGTTCGCCGCCGGCTTCGCGATGCAGGCCGCTTTATTGCTTTTCTCCGGTGCGGCCGGCGGGTTCAAGTCGGATAGCCCATCGCGCGCCGGCACCTTGCTGGCGCGCGGTGTCGCCATCGCCTGCGTGATTCTCTATCCGCTGCAGGCTGTCGTCTTCGGGCGACCATGGCGGGAAGCGGAACTGATCGGCATCTCGCCAGACGCTACCGCGCTTTTCACGGCCGCGATGATCGTGCTGTTGCGGCCGTCGCGGCGTCGGCTGCTGCTCGTGCTGCCGATGGCGTGGCTCGTCATCGGACTGCTGACGCTGAAGACGATGGGCGCGCCGGAGGTGTGGACGCTGGGCGCGCTCTGCCTTGGCCTCCTCGCAGCGACTATTGCGGGGCGGAAGGATCGCGCGGCAGACCGATCCGCCCCAGCGCCGGGAGACTGATCGCGGGCCGACGCAGGTCGAGACCGGCCACCGCGCCCAGCAGGTTGATCTCGATGCCTTCATGCCAGCCCAGCGTGAAGCCGCCATAGCCGCCGAGGCTGAACCGCAGGCCGGTGCCCGACGGCGTCGCCGCCAGCCAGCGCCCGTCATAGGGAAAATCCTTGCCGATGGCGGTGGTCGGCAGGGCCGCGCGCAGCTCTGGCGCGGCCGACAGCACGGCGGCGACGAACGTGTTCGAATTCGGCCCCGGCCAGGCGCGATAGTCGCCGCGGGCGCGCCACTCATAGGCATCGATCGCCGCGCGCAGCTTGGGGATCGCCTGCTGCGCCAATTCGCCATCGACCGCCAGCACCAGCTCGGGATCGCGGCCGAACCAGCGCCCGTCCGGCGCATAGCCGTTGACCCGCACCGGCTCGCCCCAGCCAGTGTAGTCGTAGCGCTGATAGGTGGTGGCGCCCTGCTCCTTGAAGACGATCCAGCAATGGCTGGCGAAGATGCCGCGCCAGCGCACCGTGCGGGCGGCGAAGACGCGCACCATGGCCTGCGGCGCCGCCTGCGGCTCGGGCAGCAGACCGGTGCTGGCCCGGCTGGCGCTGCGCCAGTCGCTATCGTCGGGACCGGCCCAGTGCATGCCGGCCGCCACCGCGATCGGCGCGACGAACAGCAGCACGAAGGCTATGGCGAGATGGCGCAGGAGACGGATCACTCTTGGCTCCGGCAGATCGCGGAATTGCGATGATTGCAGAGACTGGCGCGGAAGAATGGCGAATTTGCGCTTGTCGGCGAAGGCCGCCGGCGGCGGCCGCTCGCAACTCTTCGAAGAGATTTTTCTGAAGAATTGGAGCGGGCGAAGGGATTCGAACCCTCGACCCCAACCTTGGCAAGGTTGTGCTCTACCCCTGAGCTACGCCCGCGAAAGCCCGCGCATAATAGTCAGGCCGATTGCCTTTGCAAGCGCTGTTCCGGGCGGAAAATCCGCCCAGAAACCGGCTTGATCCTCGAAATGTTATATTATAACGTTCCTTTCATCGCACGCCGGCCCGACCGGCCCGCCATGCCTGTCCAAGGAACCGACCGATGACCCGTCCCGCCTGGTTTGCGGCTTTGCTGTTCGGATTGACCCTCGGCTTCGCCGCCGTGTCCACCGCTGCTGCCCAGCAGAAAGTCAAACTGGTGGCCAGCTTCACCATCCTGGCCGACATGGCCCGCGAGGTCGGCGGCGAGCGCGTCCAGGTGGATACGCTGGTCGGGCCGGACGGCGATGCGCATGTCTTCCAGCCGACGCCGGCGCATGCCCGCGGCGTGGCGCAGGCCGACGTGCTGCTGGTCAACGGCCTGGGCTTCGAAGGCTGGATCGACCGGTTGCGGCGCTCCTCCGGCTTCAAGGGTCGGCTCGTCGTTGCCTCCTCGGGCGTAACGCCGATGACGATGGAGGACGGCCACGACCACGGCCATGGCCACGGGCACAGCCACGGCGCCGGCTCAACCCGCAAGAAGGCCAAGCCGGCCGAGACGGTGAACGACCCGCACGCTTGGCAGGACCTCGCCAACGGCCAGATCTACGTCGACAACATCGCCAAAGGCCTCGCCGCCGCCGACCCGGCCGGCTCGACCTACTACGCGCAGCGCGCCGCCGCCTACAAGCAGCGTCTGCACGATCTCGACACGCGCCTGCGCGCGGCATTCGACGCCATTCCGGCAGACCGGCGCCGTGCCATCACCTCGCACGACGCCTTCGGCTATTTCGGCCATGCCTATGGCATAGAGTTCATCCCGGCGACGGGGATGTCGACCGAGAGCGAACCGACGGCGCGCCAGATCGCAGCCCTCATCGAGCAGATCCGCAAGGAGAAGGTGAAGGCGCTGTTCATCGAGAACATGAGCAATCCGCGCCTGATCGAGCAGATCGCCCGCGATGCCGGCGTCACGCCGGGCGGCGAACTCTATTCCGACGCGCTGTCGCCGCCGGGCGGCCCGGCCGACAGCTACGTGAAGATGTTCGAGCACAACGCGTCGACGCTGCAGGCGGGCATGGCCCGCAACTAGGGCCGCACAGCCGACCACGTCGCACCACAAAGGGGAGAAACGGAAAATGCGAAAAATCGCAGGGGCGAACTGCGCCCTGGCGCTGGCGACAGCGATCGGGGCAACCGGACTGCAGGCCGCGCCGGCCATGGCGCAGGACTATCCGAAATTCGTCGCCGATGGACACTTCGAGCTGCGCTTCGACGTGTTTCCGCAGTCGGATCTGGATGAGAACGAGCGGCTCGACGCCAATCTGCACGGCGACGCCAATTTCGGCTTCTACCTCATTCCCGAACTTTCGCTGCAGAGCACGCTCAAGGTCGAATCGGTCCGCGATGCGCGGCCGGGCCGTGATCGCTACATCAGCGGCACCGGCCTCTTCGTGGAGCAGCTCTATCTCGACTACGACGCGGGCGCTTTCGGCTTCTATGCCGGCAAGTTCAACCCGACCTTCGGCGTCGCCTGGGCGCGCCTGCCGGAACTGCTGATCGAGGAATTCTCCGAGGAGTACGAAACCACGGAGATGATCGGCATCGGCGGCACGCTGCGCCTGATGACGGCGGGCTTCGGCCAGCACGAGCTCAATGCGGCGGCGTTCTTCGTCGACACCACCTTCCTGCACCGCTCGCTGTTCGCCTCGCCCGATGCCGACGATGAGCGTGCCGGGCGCATCTCCCATCTGCGCCGCCGCGACGGCGGTCTTGGCAATACGGGCAAGCCGGACAGTTTCTCGGCGACGCTCGACGGTGGCGGCTTCGATGCTGCGCCGGGCCTGTTCTACCACCTGGGCGTTCGCCACCTGTCGCGCGGCCGCACCGAGCTCAAGGACGAAACCGCCGCCGCCTTCGCCATCGGCTACCGCATCGAGTTCGACGACGGCGCGGCACTGACGCCGCTGGTCGAGTACGTGCGCTTCTGGAATTTCGACGGCGGCACGACCGGCGCCTCCAGCCTGACCGCCGGGCTGACCCTAGAACTGGAGAAATGGAACATCGCGGTGGCCTATTCGCGCCGCGACGTCAGCGTCCCCAACGTCGACGGCCCGGACTTCACCGACTGGATGGCCGGGTTCAACGTCGCCCGGGAGATCGGCGGCGGTTTCGAGCTTGGTCTCGGCTACCGGCACGAACGCATCGAAGGCACGCATACCGACTGGATCCGCGCCTATCTCGGCTACCATTTCGATCTATCGCTCCCTCTGGGCCGCTGACCGGGGGCCCAAAGGGAAACCTCAAGGGCGTCCTGCGGCCGAGCGCCGCCGGACGCCCTCTTTTTTCGTCGCGTGGCCACGTCTAGGCTGCGGCGCCATGACCGACCACCCGGCCTTGCCGACATCGCCCGACCAGCTTCTGGCGCGCCTCGACGCGCTGGGCATCGTCCACCGCACGATCAACCACCCGCCGCTGTTCACTGTCGAGGATTCCAAGGCGCTGCGCGGCGATCTGCCGGGCACGCATATCAAGAACCTGTTTCTGCGCGATCGGCGCGAGAACATGTTCCTCGTCGTGCTGCAAGAAGACCGCCGCGTCGATCTCAAGGCGCTGGCCGGCGTGCTCGGCGCCGGCAAGCTGTCCTTCGGCAGCGCCGAGCGCCTGCTGCGCCATCTCGGGGTGCTACCTGGCGCGGTGACGCCCTTCGCCGCCATCAACGATAACGCCGGCCGCGTCGCGGTGTGGCTGGACCGCGCCATCCTGCAGGGCGGCACGGTCCATTGCCATCCGCTGGTCAACACCATGACCACGGCCCTGCAGCCGGACGATCTGGTGGCGTTCCTGCGCGCCTGCGGCCATCCGCCGGCGGTGTTCGATCCGCCGGCCCCGGTCGAGGCGACCGGGTAGCCGCCCTGCTCGCTGATCGGGCCGGCGGGCTTGCCACCGCTGGCCGGAAAGCCCATGTTCGGGGCTCATGTAATCGTGGTTTTCTGCCCGTCTCGAGGATCCATGGAAGCGCTTTTCGGCCAGAAGCAGGCCCCCCAAGCCGGCGGCGACATCGTCGACAGTTCGACCGCCAATTTCGCCAAGGACGTGCTCGACGCTTCGCGCGATCGGCCGGTCATCGTCGACTTCTGGGCTCCCTGGTGCGGGCCCTGCAAGCAATTGACGCCCGTGCTGGAAAAGGCGGTGCGGGAGGCCAAGGGCGCCGTCAAGCTCGTCAAGATCAACATCGACGAGAATCAGGCGCTGGCGCAGCAGTTGCGCATCCAGTCGATCCCGACCGTCTACGCCTTCTTCCAGGGCCGCCCGGTCGACGGCTTCATGGGCGCGCTGCCCGAAAGCCAGCTCAAGGAGTTCGTCGCCAAGCTGGTGCAGGCGACCGGCGGCGCCGGCGAGGCGGCCGAGCTGGCCGAGGTGCTGGCCGAAGCGAAGAAGGCGCTGGAGAGCGGCGACATGATGACCGCCTCGCAGATCTTCGCCGAGGTGCTGCAGCACGATCCCGCCAATCCCGAGGCGATCGGCGGCATGACGCGCTGCTACCTCAAGGCGGGCGACATCGCCCGCGCCAGGCAGACGCTCGAGACCGCGCCCAAGGAGCACGCCAACCACGCCGAGATCGTCGCCGCCCGCGCCGCCATCGAACTGGCCGAGCAGGCGCAGAAGGCCGGACCGGAGACGGAGCTGCGCGCCAAGGTCGACGCCGACCCGAAGAACCATCAGGCGCGTTTCGATCTGGCGACAGCGCTCTACGCCGGCGGCCAGCGCGAGGCGGCGGTCGACGAGCTGCTGGAGATCGTGCGCCGCGATCGCAAGTGGAACGACGAGGCCGCGCGCAAGCAACTGGTGAAGTATTTCGAGGCGCTGGGGCCGATGGATCCGCTGACGGTCGACGCGCGCAAGCGGCTGTCGTCGATCCTGTTCTCCTGATTCCCCGACCCGACGGCACGGAACCGGCGTTGAGCGATACCGCCCCGACCCGCAATCCCTTCGCCACCAGCTTCCAGGCGCTGCCGACCAGCCTGCCGATCTTCCCGCTCGCCGGCGTGCTGCTGCTGCCCGGCGCGCGCCTGCCGCTCAACATCTTCGAGCCGCGCTATCTCGCCATGGTGTCGGAGGCGCTGGGACGCGACCGGCTGATCGGCATGGTGCAGCCGGTCAGGCCGGGCGGCTTCGCCGGCGACGGGCTCAGCGAAGGCGACGCGCCGCCGCCGGTGCACCCGGTCGGCTGCGTCGGACGCATCGTCAGCTTCAGCGAGACCGGCGACGGGCGGGTGCTGCTGACCCTGGCCGGTCAGTGCCGTTTCGACATCGTCGAGGAATTGCCTCTGGCGGGCGGCGGCTATCGTCTGGTGCGCGCCGACTATTCGCGCTTCCGCGCCGATATGGAGGAAGACGAAATCGCGCTCGACCGGCCGCGCCTGCTGGCGGCGCTGAAGCGCTATTTCGCCGCCAACGATCTTTCGACCGACTGGAACGCGCTGGAGCAGATCGACGATGCAGCGCTGGTCAGCACCGTCAGCATGGTGGCGCCCTTCGACGCCGCCGAGAAACAGGCGCTGCTCGAGGCCGAAGACGGCACGCGCCGCGCCAAACTGCTGATCGGCCTGCTGGAATCGGCCGCCCTTGCCGGCGAGCAGGCGACCGGCACGCCGCGTCACTGATCTGCGCGCCGCCGATTGACGCTGGCGGCCCAAACTGAAACATTCCGCACATGAACAGCCAGAGCGACGAACGCAACGCGGCAACGGCCTCCGGCCTCGATCCGAAGCTGCTTGAGATCCTGGTCTGCCCGCTGACCAAGGGGCCGCTGCGCTTCGACGCGCAGCGCATGGAGCTGGTCAGCGAAAGCGCCGGCCTCGCCTATCCGGTGCGCGACGGCATTCCCATCATGCTGCCGGACGAGGCGCGGCCGCTAGATCAGGGCTGAAGGCAATGGCAGGCACCGTGAATTCCGCCAATAGCGGCGATGGACCGTGGCCGGCCGAAATCCGGCTGTTCAAATCGGCCGCACGGCTTGAGATCGATTTCACCGACGGCAGCAACTTCTCCTATCCCGCCGAGTTGCTGCGCGTGGAGAGCCCGTCGGCCGAAGTGCAGGGCCATGGTGGGCGCAAGACCATCGTCGCCGGCCGGCGCTATGTGAAGATTTCCGGCGTCGAGGAAGTCGGCAATTACGCCATCCGCATCCTGTTCGACGACAAGCACGACACCGGCATCTATTCCTGGGCCTACCTGCACGAGCTGGGCCGTCGCCAGGACGACGTCTGGAACGCCTATCTCAAGGCGCTCGCCGATCGCAGCCTCAGCCGCGATCCTTGATTTTCGCATCGCTCGGAACGACGGAGCCGCGGACGATGCCGCGGCTCCTTTTTTCGTTCAGTTGCGTTCGGGCGTCGGCAGCGCGGCGACCTTGACCTCGGTGCTGCGCTGCTGTTCGCCGCGCCGGTAGGTCAGTTCGACGCTGTCGCCGACGCGGACCAGACCGATGCGGTTGCGCAGGTCGCTCGAGTTGCGCACCGGCACGCCGTTGACCTCGAGCACCACGTCGCCCTGCTTCAGCCCGGCGCGCGAGGCCGGCGAACCCGCCTCGACCTTGGCGATCAGCGCCCCGGTCGGGTGATCGAGACCGATGGCATTGGCGATGTCGGAGGTGACGTCCTGCACCTGCACGCCGACGCGGCCGCGCTGCACCTTGCCGTATTCGACGATCTGTTCGAACACCGAACGCGCCATGTCGATCGGCACGGCGAAGCCGATGCCGACATTGCCGCCGGCCGGCGCGATGATCGCGGTGTTGATGCCGATCAGCCGGCCGCGCAGATCGACCAGCGCGCCGCCGGAATTGCCCGGGTTGATCGACGCGTCGGTCTGGATGAAGTCCTCGTAGCCTTCGACGCTGAGACCCGAGCGGCCCAGCGCGCTGACGATGCCGCTGGTCACGGTCTGGCCGAGGCCGAAGGGATTGCCGATCGCCACCACATAGTCGCCGACCTCCAGCTTGGAGGATTCGCCCAGCGGCAGCGCCGTCAGGTTCTCGGCCGGGATCTGCACGATGGCGATATCGGTGCCGGGATCGGTGCCGACCAGCTTGCCGTTGAGCGTGCGGCCGTCCTTCAGCGTCACGGCGATCTTGTCGGCGCGGGCGACGACGTGATTGTTGGTCATCACGTAACCGCGCTTGGCGTCGACGATGACGCCCGATCCGGCGGCCTGCCGCTGCTGCGGCTGCGGGTTGTCCGGCAGGTTGAAGAAGCGGCGGAAGAAGGGATCGCGATAGAGCGGGTTCTCTTCCACCCGCATGGTGGTGACGACGGAAATGTTGACGACTGCCGGCGTCACCGTCTTCACCAGCCCGGACAGCGACGGCAGATGCGCCGGATCGACCAGCGGGGTCCTGTCCTGGGCCAGCGCCGGCTGCAGCGCCATTATCGGCGCACCGGCAAGAAGAATGACGAGAAGCGGCAGGCTGCGTAGCAATCGAGCCATGGGGAAACCTCCGATTGGTATCGGTATTCAGGGACCGCGCCCTGCGAAGCCAAGCGATTTAGGCGGCGATTCGGGCAGGTTCAAGACGCGTCCTGCCCCATTTCGGTCAAGACTCGAACGGCAGGCGCGTAGCCGGCGTTCCCCACATCTATTTTTCGGATAGCGGCCGCTTGCGTCCGTCGACCATGGCGCGCACCAGATTCTCGCGGTGCGCCAGCGATGCCGCCAGCACGCCACCCAGATGCAGGAACACCAGCACCAGGGTGAGATTCGCGAACAGTTCGTGGATCTCCTCGATGTCGTGGCCGGGCTTGCGCGGCTTTCTGACGCGGCCATCCTCGCGCAGGCGCACATCCCCCGTCGCGGTCTGGACAGGAATGGCGAAAGCCAGCGGACCGGCGCCGTTTCTGACGGCGTGCAGCGCCATGCCGGTACCGGTCGTCGCCAGCAGCGACAGCAGCAGCGCAATCACCATGGCCCCGCCAGCCGGGCTGTGGCCGAGATAGCGCCTGGCGCTGCCGGTCGCCAGCCCGACGAGATAGCGCACGATGCGCGCCGGGCCGTAGATGAAGTCGGCAAAGCGCGCGTGGCTCGGCCCGACGAACCCCCAGACGATCCGGACGAGAATCAGCGCAGCGATGAAATAGCCCGCCCAGCTGTGCAGCCACAGCGGCTCGCCTTCGCTGACATAGGCGACGACGAACAGCACGGCGAGCGACCAATGGAACGTGCGAACGAAGAGATCCCAGACCTT
>JBDZUM010000108.1:4023-14951 GCA_040255215.1 Rhodospirillaceae bacterium | reverse complement strand
CCCATGGCGATCTTCGCGACCAGGCGCAAATGGCTGGTGACCAGCTTGTGCGCGGCGTCGACGTCACCATGTTCACGCCAGCGCTTGGCCAGCATGTATTCCTCCGCAGGCTCCAGCATCGGGAACTTGCGAATCTGCTGCAGGTATCTGGATAGGTTGCCCTCCGGACTCAGGGCAGGAATCGCCGGTAAGGTGGCGGTACTCATCTTCAGCCTCTCCCTCGTTTGGAGCCCCCAAATGGGCAGCTTCCGCTTGAAGAGCCGTTAGCACTCGACTTCAGCGACTGCCAAAATACGGCCTCTTAAGGTGCCTTGTCAATTATTCCTGACCTATTCAGTTGGGTAATTGCGGCAAATCTGCGACGGCTCAGGCGCGGGCCACGAGGGCGTGTATCAGTTCATTGATATCGCTAGGTAATTCCGAGGCGAACTGCAGTTTTTCGCCGCTGCGCGGATGCGTGAAACCCAGCCTGTAAGCATGCAACGCCTGGCGCGGATACCGGTTCAGCAGGGCGACCTCCTCGTCCCATCCCTTGGGCTTTTTTCGCGCCCGGCCGTAAAGCGGATCGCCGATCAGCGGATGGCCCTTGCTGGCCATGTGGACCCGGACCTGATGGGTGCGCCCGGTGAACAGGGTGCACTCGACCAGGCTGGCTAGTGGCGTGTTGGCGGGGCCGAAGCGCGCCAGAATGCGGTAGCCGGTTAGCGCTTTCTTGCCGCCCCGGGCGACCACGGCCATCTTCTTCCGGTTGAGCGGCGAGCGGCCGATATTGCCTTCGATCTTTCCGGTCGCCGGCATCGGCGCGCCCCAGACCAGCGCCTTGTAGGCCCGGTCGATATCGTGACGGGCGAAGGCGGCCGACAGGGCCTGATGCGCGGCATCGGTCTTGGCCGCCACCATCACGCCGCTGGTGTCCTTGTCGAGCCGGTGAACGATGCCCGGCCGGCGCACGCCGCCGATACCGGACAGGCTGTCGCCGCAATGGGCCAGCAGGGCGTTGACTAAGGTGTGGTCGGGGTTGCCGGGTGCGGGATGCACCACCAGCCCGGCCGGCTTGTCGATGACGATAAGGTCCTCGTCCTCGTGCAGAACCTTCAAGCCCATCTCCTGCGGTTCAGGGATGGCGGGGGCGCTGGGCGGCACGAGGATTTCGATCGGTTCGCCCGGCTTGACCTTGCGGGAGGGCTCGCGTACGGGCTGCAGGGGCGTTCCGGCGCTGACCTGGCCGGCCTCGATCAGGCTTTTCAGGCGGCTGCGGGAAAGCGCTTCGCCCGTCGCGGCGAGCACGTCGGCGAGATAGCGGTCGAGCCGCTCGCCAGCGCGCTCGGGCGCCACGATCAGGCGGTGGCGTTGCGTGCCCGCGGCCGGCTGTGCTGTCATTGAACGAGACTGGACCGAATAGATGCGTTTGCTCAAGACCCTGGTGATCGTGATGGGCGTCGTCCTCGTGCTGGGGTTCGGCGCGCTGATCTATATCATCGCAACCCGCATCACCGCGCCGCGGCCGGAGCCGGTCCAGGCCGAGCAGCCGGAACCGCCGCCCAAGCCCATTCCCCTGCCGCCGCTGGGCGAGAGCCTGCCGCAGCAATTCACCCCAAATTTCGGCGAGCAGACGCTGGCCATTCCCGAAGGCGCCCGGCTGAGCGATTTCAGCGCCGGCGGCGACCGGCTCGTTCTGAGGCTGATCCTCGAGGACCAGACGCAGCAGCTTATCGTCATCGATCTCAACACCGGCGCGCTGATCGGCACGCTGAAGCTCGCGACGGGCGAGGAGGGAGCGCCGGCGACGGTGCTGCCGCCGCTGCCTGGCGTGCAGGTGCCGCCGCGCAACGCCCAGGAGGGCAAATGAATTTCTGCAGCGACAATACCGCCGGCGCCCATCCGGCGATCATGGAGGCGCTGGCGCGCGTCAACGAACTGCCCAACGTGATGCCCTACGGCAACGAGGAGATCACGCGCGGCGTCGGCGCCAGGCTGAACGAGATCTTCGAGCGCGAGGTCGATTTCTTCGCCGTGGCGACCGGCACCTCGGCCAATTCGCTGGCGCTGGCGGCGATGACGCCGCCCTGGGGCGCGGTGTTCTGCCACGAAATGGCGCATGTGCAGCAGGACGAATGCGGCGCGCCGGAATTCTTCAGCGGCGGCGCCAAGCTGATGCCGCTTCCGGGCACGGACGGCAAGCTGGAGGCGGTGGCGCTCGACCAGGCGCTGGCGGCCTCGGGCGCCGGCGTCGTGCATCACGCGCAGGCGGCGGCGGTGTCGATTACGCAGGCCAGCGAATGCGGCACGGTCTATGGCGCGAGCGAGATTGGCGCCATCGGCGAAGTCTGCCGCCGGCACAAGGTTGGGCTGCACATGGATGGGGCGCGCTTCGCCAACGCGCTGGCCGGCCGCAACGCCAGCCCGGCCGACCTGACCTGGCGTGCCGGCGTCGACATTCTCAGCTTCGGCGCCACCAAGAACGGCGCGCTGGCGGCCGAGGCGGTGGTGGTGTTCGACCGGGAGCTGGCGCAGTCGCTGCCGTTCCGCCGCAAGCGGGCCGGGCATCTCTTTTCCAAGATGCGCTTTCTCAGCGCCCAGCTCGAAGCCTATCTGGCCGGCGATCTGTGGCTGCGCAACGCCTCGCACAGCAACGCCATGGCGGCGCGGCTGGGCGAGGGACTGACGCGGCTGCAAGGGGTGCGGCTGCTCTATCCGGTGCAGGCCAACGAGGTGTTTCCGGTCATGCCGGTCGCCATGAAGACGCGCCTCGAAGAAGCCGGATTCGCCTTCTACGAATGGCCGACGCCGGAAGCGGGCGCTGGCGAGATCGGCTTGCGGCTGGTTACCGCCTTCAGCACCGATCCGGCGCATGTCGAAAAGTTTCTTGCCGTCGCCAGTGCCATGGCCAAGGGCGCGGCGGCCTGAACAGGGAGGGAGCGATGCGAGCACTGGCGCTGGCGGCGGGAATCGTCGCATTGCTGTTGCCCGCTCTTGGCGCCGCCAGCCCGAAGCTGGCGGCCGTCTGGCCCGAGCGTCCCGAGGTCGAGGCGCGTCAGATCGTTCTCGACAGCTACAGTCCCTTCGTACCCAGCGCCATCGGTCGTGATGCGCCCAAGGCCAGGGCGCGGCTGGCCTATTACCCGCCGGTCGGCGCCGATACGGGGAAGAGGGCGCCGGCGGTGGTGTTGCTGCACGGCGCCGGCGGGGTGATGCAGGCGCGCGAGCACACCTATGCCGGTCAATTGGCGGCGATGGGCATCGGGGCGGTGGTGGTCGACGTGTTCGGCGCGCGGCGCGATCTGGCGACCAGCTTCGTCGACCGCGTGATCGAGATCACCGAGACCATGGCGCTGACCGATGCCTACGCCACGCTGGCCTGGCTCAAGGCGCGGCCGGAAATCGACGCCAGCCGCGTGGCGCTGTGGGGCTTTTCCTACGGCGCCATGAGCTCGGTGTTCGCGGCCAACGCCGCCATCGCCGAGCGGCTGTCGACGCTGTTCGGTCTCGGCCGCACGCGTTTTGCCGGGCATATCGGCTTCTACGGTCCCTGCATCACCGAGTTCGACGAGCCGCGGACGACGGGCGCGCCGCTGCTGCTGGCCTGGGGCAGCGGCGACGAGCTGATCGATCCCAAGCGCTGCGGCGCGCTGGCCGACCAGCTGCGCGCCGGCGGCTCGAAGGTGCGGACGGTGGTGTTCGAGGGCGCCGCCCATCAATGGGACGGCGGCTGGACCGGCAGCCGGCGCATCGGCCGCCAGCTCAACGAGTGCCGCTTTCGCGTCGATCGCGACCTGGAAGTGCGCAGCGGCTTGCTGGGCGTCGGCATGAGCGACCCGACCACGCGCAAGCTGATGCTGGCGCTGTGCGTCGGTTCGGAGGGCTACGTCATCAGCGCCGATCCCAGGGTGCGGGCGCGCTCGAACCAGGCGGTGGCGGAGTTCCTGGCCGGCGTTTTCCGCCTGTCCGGCGGCTGACCGCCGGGCCGGGCACGGTGCCCGCCGGCGGCGAAAATGGCCGCTTGATCGGGGGCCGGGCATGGACTATTTAGCGGGCTCTCAGCGCCTCTGTCCCCATCGTCTAGAGGCCTAGGACGGCGCCCTCTCACGGCGCAAACCGGGGTTCGAATCCCCGTGGGGACGCCAATGCCACGCCGGGGCGCGCGCCAGCACCTGCTATTTCCCGATTTTCCGCTCGCTCATCAGCTTGCCGAGCCGCTGTTTGTGCTCGTCGAGGGTGAACATGAAGGTCTGCACGTAGGTGTCGTAGTTGATGCAGGTCTGGAAATCGACTTCCTCGGCGCGGGTAACCGTGAATTTGGTCGCGGCGGTGGCGCGGCGCGGCGAATTCTGCGCGATCTGCTTGCCGATTTCGCAGGCGCGGGCCAGCAGCTCTTCCTTCGGACAGACGTCGAGAAACAACCCCGCTTCCTTGCCGGCCTGCGCGTCGACCGTGGCGCCGCTCAGCAGCCAGTGCTTGGCGCGCATCGTGCCGACCAGGCGCGGCAGGAAATAGGCGGCGCCCATGTCGCAGCCGGCTGCTCCGACGCGGCCAAAGGCGAAATAGTAGCTGGCGGTGGGGGCGGCGATGGCGAGATCGCAGGCCAGGGCCAGCGCCGCGCCGCCGCCGACAGCCGGGCCGTTGACCGCCGCGATCACCGGCAGATCGAGCTCGCGGATGCGTTGCGACAGGCGAAAGCAATCGCGCAGGATCTGGAACTGGTGTTCGCCTTCCAGCCCGTCGGGGTGGAGGACGACGCCAAGCTGCGCGCCGGCGCAGAAAACGCTGCCTGCCCCGGTCAGAACGACGGCGCGCGTCGCCTGGTCCCTCTCCACCTCGTCGAGCGCCGCGAACAGCCCGCTCACCAGCTCGGGATTGAGCGGGTTGCGCTGGCTTGCAAGGTTGAGCGTCACGATGGCGATTTCGCCGTCGCGTGCGATGGTGACGGCCGGCTGCGACGCGGCGGGCTTTACGTTGGCGCTGGTCATTCTGGCACTCCTTATCGAAGGGTCGAGCTTACACTGTCTTTGTCGGCCGCAAAGACGGGATGCCGGCCCCGACGGGCGGCAATGGGGCGTCTACGAGCAATCGCGCTGGTGATCGGCCAGTATCCTTTCCATATCCGCGAATGCGCCGTTGGCCGTGAGCGCGACGGCGTTGCCGAACGATCGGATTGCCGACACGGCGCCAACATCGCCGCGACAGCGCGCCTCGAGCGCGGCATGCGCCCGGAAGCGGGCGCGGGCTGCCGGCGAGCCCTCCCATCGCCAGTGCCAGGGCTCGAAGGCGACGCCGAAGACGTTGTCGCGCGGGAAGGAGTTGCGGAAGCCGAAAGAGGCGGCGTGACGCGACAGCCAGCCATACGCGCGCGTCTCTTCGAATTTCGGCCGCCGGTCCTCGAATGGTCCGCGATCGATGTCGATGGCGAAGCCGGTATGATGTTCGGAATAGCCGGGCAGGGCGACCCGCCGCACGGTCTGCTCGACCGTCAGGCCGTCCCGTTTGGCCACGAACAGGAAGAGATCGCGCTGGAAGCGGCGGGTGCGGAAGCCCGATTTCGGAATCAGATGGACGCCGTCGGCGGCAGCGCCAATCGAGAGTTCGAGGAAGGCGCGCGCGGCATCGGGCTGCAGGAACTGGCCGTTGGGCAGCATCACCAGATCGGCGACCGTGGCTTCGCGATAGGCGAGATGGCCGAAGCTGATGGGGCCGCCCGGCTGGCGCGCCATCTCAGCTGCGATTGAGTTCGGATCGGTCATGTCGCTTCCGGGCTTCGGTCGTCCCACTCGATTATGCGTATGGCGCCATCGAACGACGAAATGCACTATCGGGCCGACTGTAAGCCAATTCGCGAAAGCCTTCATTCGTCATGATCTGGACGTCGAAGTCGATCTACGAAGCGCTGGGCTCGCCCGCGCCCGCCGGCGCGCCGTCGTTCACCATCGATGCGGTGCGGCTCAACCCCGACGAATGCTCGCCTGGCTCGCTGTTCGTTCCCTGCGCCTACAATCTCTGGCGGCTGGGCCGCTGGCCCAACGAGGAGGCGGCGATCATGGCGGCCGTCCGGCGCGGCGCCACCGCCGCCTTCACCAATCTGCCGCATGCGCATTTTCCGGTCGCTGCGCCGATCCTGCGCCTGGCGGCCGGTCCGGACGCCGCGCCCGAGCCGACCGTTGGCGCGCTGGTCGCCATGGGCCGATACGCACGATCGCAGTTCGACGGTACGGTCGTCGCGATCACCGGCAGCGTCGGCAAGACGACGACCAAGGACCTCGTGCATCACGTGCTGGCAAGGCAGCGGTCGGCGTTCAAGACCGTCGGCAACCGCAACTCGATCGCCGGCATATGCCAGACCATGGCCAATCTGCCGCTGGACAGCGATTTCTGCGTCGTCGAAGTCGGAGCGACCGAAAGCGGCCATATGAATCATGCCCGTGTCGTGCGGCCGCAGATCGCGATCGTCACCAATGTCGGGTTGTCGCATGTTGAGAACTATCGCGGCCCCGACGACGTCGCGCGGGAAAAGCTGTCGCTGTTCGACCATCTCGACGGCGAGCGCGTCGGCCTTCTGCACAGCAGCATCATCGAGAAGAACGAAGCCTGGCATGCGCTGGCGCGCGGCAAGAATCTGTCTCGGCTGATTACGGTCGGATTCCGGCCGCAAGACGATATCCATGTCGCCGACCTGCACTTCGATGGCATCGCGAGCGAAGGAACGATATCGGTGTTCGGCCATCCATACAGGTTCCAGTTGCCGCTTCCGGGGCGGCATTTCGTCGGCAGCGCCATGTTCGCCGCCGGCGTCGCCAGCGTGGCGGGTCTCGACATGGATATCGCGATGGGCGCTCTGGCCGATGCGATGCCAAGCGCGCAGCGGTCGGAACGATTCCGACTAGCCATTCCCGGCGGCGTCGTCGAATTGATCGACGACAGCTTCAACGCCGCGCCTGATTCCGTCACGGCATTGCTCGATGCGATGGGCCGGCGCAACGCCGGACGCAAGGTCCTGATAATTGGGGACATGCTCGAACTTGGCTCGCAATCGGAGAGCAGCCATGCGGCGCTGGCGGCGCCCATCGGCCGCGCCGGAATAGACCTGTTGATGACGGTTGGCGACTACGCGCAACTCGCCGGCCGGGATATGCCGACCAGGGCCAGGAAACATTTTCCTGATGCCGCCGCGGCGCGGGCGGCGGTGGCCGGCCTGCTGCGGCCATCCGACCTTGTCGCCGTCAAAGGCTCGAGCGGGGTCGGGCTGGTCAAGGTCGTTACGGCGATACGGGAGCTCGGCACGTGCTCGCCGGCGGGATCGTGGCGAATAGAGCAGGAAATGGCGAGCTAAACGGCAGGGCGGCTTGCATCAGGGCGCATCGGGCAGCCCCTCCACCAGCATGGCGACGATCTCGCGCACGGGGAGGATGGCGGTCACGCGATCGATGCCGCCGCCGACGAATACCGATCCGGCGGCAGGATCGGCGATGCCATGCAGGAGCGACCGGGTGTTGTTGTCGTCGTCGGCGCCCACGCCACCGAACATCAGGCCGCGATGGTTGAAGCGGCCGAACCGCCTGATATCGGCGGCCCCCGCCTCGATCATGCGCTGCTTGGTTTCGCGCGAGATGCAACTCTCCTCCGACGCGGCGAACAGGGTGCCGATGCCAACGGCCAGCGCGCCCTGGCCGATATAGCGCCGGACTTCGTCGGCAGTCGAAATGCCGCCGGAGGGAATGACGCCCATGGCCGGCCGCGCCCGGCGCAGAAGCTGGAAATTCTCTTCGAGCGAGCCGGCATCGGGGACGGTGCGGCCGGCGCCCTCATTGCCCTTGAAAACGATGGTCGGCAGGTCGAGATCGATGGCATCGCTGGCGCGATGAATTTTGAAGATGGTGCGAACCTCGTGCCATCGCCGCAGAAAGGCAATGCGCGCCTTGACCTCGTTCCAGGCGGTTTCATCCGAATGCCAGTTGAACAGCTCTACGAATCGAAATCGCCGCCGCGCCAGCAGCATCTCCATTCGCTTGGTCAGGAAATCGGCCGGCGACAGGCTGAGCAGCACATCGCTCGAGCCGGTCACGTCGCAAAAGCGGTCGAGTTCGGTTTCCAGCCAGCGACAATCCAGCGCGCCGTCGCGGTAGAAGTTGAAAGACGAGATGCTGGGAAAGGCGCCGGCCTTGTGCACGGCGACGGCGAGAGCGACGTCGGACACGCGGTTCATCGCCACCGACAGAATGGGATGCCTGCAGCCGAAGAACTCGCGGTGGTTCATTCGAGGACCCTAGAGCTGCCGCCCAGTCGTGCTTTCGATATGCTGCTCGGCGAGTTCGGACAGAACGCGTTTCACGATCTTGCCGCCCTGGTTGCGAGGCATGTCGTTGACCGCGATGATCAGAATAGGGGCACGGCTGGCGAGTTTCGCCTTGGCGAAGCGGATCAGTTCGTTCAGATCGGCGCCTTGTTCGAGGACCACGGCGGCGGCCGGCATCTGGTACGACTTGCGCGAGCGCAGAGGAAAGGCGGCGACTTCCCGCACGCCGGGATAGGTCTGCAACGCCAATTCTATCTCCTTCGGCGCGATATTGATGCCGTCGAAGATCATCATGTCGTCGGCCCGGCCCATCAAGGTCAGTTCGCCGTCGACCGACATGACGCCAAGATCGCCGGGATGGAACCAGCCGTTCCCGAAGTGCCGTGCGCTCGCTTCCGGATCGTCGAAATAGCGATCCGGCATGCCTTCGGCGCGAATGCGAACGATGCCTGTCCCGCCGGCCGGGACTGGTTGGCCGCTCGCCGAGACGATCTCGACGGCGATGCCGGGCATGGGCCGGCCGACCGATTGCGAACGCCGTGCCGTGACCTGCGGTCCGGCGAAGGTCATCGGTCCAAGCTCGGTGCAGCCGTAGCTGATGGCGATATTCGAGCAGATCCGCTCGCGCAACAATTCCAGCAGCCTCCCGTCGGAGGGCGCCGCGCTGAGCCGGAAGCACCGCATGTTCGGCAGGCGTTGCCGCCCTGGCGGCAGTGCTGCGGCAATGTCGTCGGCCTGGCGCGGAACGCAGGAGAAATGGCGGATATCGTGCCGATCGAACAGGTCCAGCAGTCCCTCGAGAGAGAGGGGGGCGGGCGGCATGACGGCAGTCGAGCCCGATACGATGCAGGCGAGGTAGCGGCGCTTGGGCGCATCGAATTGCAGGGCGACCGAAGTCATGTAGCGTTCGTCGACCAGATAGCCGACGCTCGCCCGCTCGCGCCCGATCGACGCAATCATGCCGGCATGGCTGGCGCCAATCAGTTTCGGTCTCCCGGTCGTGCCGGACGAGGATTTGATCAGCAGCGGCCGATCGCCGCCGTCCGCCCGCAGCGTCGGATCGGGATCGCCATCGCCGGCCAGCACGTCTTCGAGATCGATGGCTATACGATGGACGATCGGATCGCCGTGGCTTTGCCGGTCCGACAATACGGTAGTGGCGCCTACCCTGTGCAGGAGTTCGTCGTTCTGGCTGGCCGCGGAAGCATCGGTGGAAACGGCGAGCTGGACGACGCCGCGACGGGCCATTGCAAAGGTCGCGATCAAATGCAGCAGGGAATCCTTCACCTCCAGACCGACCGTATCGCCCGGTTTGAGGCCCGCCTCGTCGATCTTCCGCGTCATGCTCCACACGGCGCGGTCCAAAGCGGCCAGCGTCAGCGAGAAATCGCGATGGATGACGGCGACGGTCTGCGGCATTGCCGCGGCGCGCGCGGCGAGAAGATCGGCAAGGTTTTCTTCCAAGCCCGGACTCCCTAGCGGTCGGCCTGGTCATAGAACCAGGACAGAAGGCGGCGTTCGATCAGCGCCAGCAGTCCGGTGAACAGAATGCCCATGGCCATCAGCACCAGTGCGGGCACGAGCGATCCGGCGGTGTCGTAGCTTTCAGAGCGTCGCAGCAGCAGGCCGCCCAGTCCGGACAGCGCCGTGAAGATTTCCGCCACCGCGGTCGCGATGATGGCGCGGCCGATGGCGAGGCGCAGACCGGTCAGGATCGAGGGCAGGGAAGCCGGAAGCACGATCTTCAGCGCGATCTGCGACTTGCTGGCGCCAAAGCTGTTGCCGACGTCGATCAGCGTCGCGGGAACGCCCCGCACGCCGCGCCAGGAATTGATCACCACCGGCGTGACGCAGAAAACGGCGACCATGGCGACCTTCACCGTCACGCCCAGACCGAACCAGAGGATGAACAGCGGCACGAAAGCGATGATGGGAGAGGCGTCGAGCGCCATGAAATAGAATCCCAGCATGGCTTCGGCGCGACGGGAGCGCCCCAGCAGAATGCCGAGGGGAATGCCGATCGCCACGGCGATCGCGTAGCCCAGCAGCAGCGAGGGCAGGCTCTGGCCGATCGCGCGCAGCAACTGGCCGTTGGCGATGTCGCTGGCGAAGGCCGCAGCGACCGCCGACGGATAGGAAGACATCAGCGGATTGCCGCCACGGCCGACGATCTCCCACAGCACCATGGCGATGGCGAAGGAGAGCAGGGGCAGACGCCAGCGCTTCAGGAGCGAGACCATCGACGGATTCAATTCTGGCTCGCGGCCATCGCCGGCCGCAGCATTCGCGAAGTGCGGAGACGGATTTCGGCGAACGCCGCCGTCGCGCGCAGACGCTCGAGATCGCCGCGCGGGCGCGGCAAGCGCGTGTCGATGCTGCATGCCATTGTTCCCGACGGGCTCAGCACCACGATCCGATCCGCGAGAGCGGCGGCCTCGTCGACGTCGTGCGTCACGAATATCACCGTCTTGCCCGATTCCTCGTGCAGCCGGTTGAGCTCGACCTGCAGGTCGCCGCGCGTGCAGGCATCGAGAGCGCCGAAGGGTTCGTCCATCAGCAGGATGTCGGGATCGGTTGCCAGGGCGCGCGCCAGGCCGACCCGCTGGCGCATGCCGCCGGAGAGCTGATGCGGCCGCAGATCGCC
>JBDZUM010000108.1:0-3923 GCA_040255215.1 Rhodospirillaceae bacterium | reverse complement strand
GTCTTGCCGCAACCGCTCTGGCCGATCACCGCTATGAAATCTCCAGGCTCGACGTCGAAGGAAAGTCCGCTCAGCGCCGACCTGCGCGAGCCATCGGGCAGAGGATAGTGCATGGCGAGATTGCGCACACGCAGCGCCGCCCGGGCGCTCGATCCCGCCATTGCTGTCATGATCCGTCCCGTTCGCTTCAGCGTCGGCCGGCGAGCTTCAGCGCGGCGTCGCGATAGCTGCCGTCCACCAGCGGCTCGACGGGCACGCGCGTGCCGAGTTCGCCGAGCTCGACCATCAGATCGCGCACCCAGACGATCCGGTCGGCGGGAATTTCCATGTTGAGGGAGAGCAGTTTGCCGCCGACGACCTCGTCGTATATCGAGGCGTAGCGCTCGCCTTCCGATCCGCCGTCGATCTTCGACGACAGGGCGATCGTCGCGTCGCGATTGTCGGCGCAGTAGCGCAGCCCTTCCATGTAACCGGCGAGGAAACGGATCGCCGCGTCGGATCGTTCGCGCAGCGTCGCCTGGCTGGCGACGACGAAGAAGCGGGGAAACTCCGGAACGATGTCGCGCGAATGGATCATGACCTTGACGCCAAGCTCTTCGGCCATCGGCATGAACTCGCTGGAGGCCGGAACCGCATCGAGCCGGCCGGCCGCCAGCGCCTTGATGCGGCTGGCGCTGCCGCCGGCGTTCATGAACTGGACCTTGCTGGCGTCGATGCCGCGCGCGCGCAGCATCGCCAGCGCCATTACGTGCGGCGTCGAGCCGGGCGCCGAGATGCCGAACTTCTTGTCGGCGAGTTGCGCCCATTCGCCGATGTCGGGCCTTACATAGAGTGCGTAGGGGTAACCGATTATGGTGGAGCCGACGAAGCGCAACTCGGCGCCTTTTTCCGCCGCCTGCAGGGTTTCGACGGCCTGCAGATCGGCGCTGTCGAGTTCGCCCGCCAGAAGCGCGCGGGCGACGTCCTTGCCGCCCTTGAATTCGAGAAACTCTACGGCGATGCCGCGGCGTTCGAGGAAGCCCTTGTCCCGCGCCATGAAGATGAAGCCGGAATCGCCCTTTGCCTGAACGATGCCATGTCGCCATTTCTCGGCAGCGCGCGCTCTCGTCGGTCGCATGACGGCCGTCAGGCCGAGCGCCATGCCGGCTCCGAGAGCGCCGCGACGCGATATCAGGCTGCGATTGTTTGCGTGCGATCCCATGTCGACCCCCGAATGATGCTGGTTGTGTAATTCACATTCATCCGCCAGCGCAACACGGGGTAGCGATCGTGCAGGCGCGATCATCGATGGCTTCTTGCAACTCTGTCGCGATGCGGCCGTCGTCGCCCGCGGCGATCCTTTCGTGGCGCGCTAGGGCGTCGCCGGACTATCGTGACTGCCGACGGCGTTGGGGCACGAGCACATGAGAATCGTCGACAGGCGGACATATCAGGGAGCGAACTGCCTTCTGCCCGTGCCCGCGATCAGCCTCGTCGTCGACCTGGGCAGCGATACGGGGGATATCGATCCATCGCGACTGAACAAGGCCGTGAGCGCCGTCAACAAGGCCATTGCTTCGCTCGACAATCCGTTCACGCCGGCAAGAATGACGCCGATGCCGACCGGACGGTCGAACGCTTCAAGCGTCGGCGCGTTCATGGCCGAGCTGGCGCTGGTGCTGCAACGACAATTCGTCTGCAGCGCCTGGCAATCGCGCGCAACGAGAGAGGCGCAGACCGGTCGCCTGGTCGTCGCCTACGAATGCCGCCATTCGCGCCTTGGAATGCTCGCCGGCGATCATGCCGTCGGGATCTGCGACGCTGCGCTTTCAGGCAGTGCTGACTTCGAAGGATCCCTTGCCGCGTCGATCGAGGAATTCAGGACTGCGGCGACGAATTTGGTGCCGACCATCGAAACGCGGCTGCTGCTGCTCGAGGCCGACCGGCGCGGCATTCCCTGGTTCCGGCTGGCGCAGAACATACCCGTCGTCCAGCTCGGCCAGGGACACATGCGGCAGCGATTCCGCAATTCGCTCACCGACGAGACCGGCGACACCGCCTATCGGCTTTCGTCCTTCAAGCCGCTCGGCGCGCATCTGCTGCACGAACTGGGACTTCCCGTCCCGCGCCAGGGCAGCGTGGAAACGGAGGAACAGGCCGTGGCCGTCGGGCGCCGGCTCGGGTATCCGGTCGTTATCAAGCCGGTGGGCATGGACATGGGGGTCGGGGTCCATATCGGCATCGCCGGCGAAACCGAGCTGCGCGAGGCCTATCGCAGCAGCCGTGTGCATGGCCCGCTGCAGGTCGAGCAGCATCTTGCCGGCTTCGATCACCGCTTCACCTTCATCCGCGGGCGCCTGATTGGCGTGGTGCGCACGACGCCGCCGATCATCGAAGGCGACGGCACATCGACCGTGCGCCAGCTCCTCGAAGCGGAACCTGTCGGCACGGCGACCATTGCAAGACGCAAGATCATCCTCGACGAGGAGGTGGTGGATCGGATCCGGGCAGCCGGATACGTATTGGACGACGAGTTGCCTGCCGGCGAGCGCATCGTGTTGCGAGCGTGGTGGCGCAACAAGCCTGACCACATGCTGGAGAACGTCACGGCAGGGACGCACCCGGAGAATATCGATGCGGCGCTCCTTGCCACGGAAGCGGTCGGCCTCGACGTCGCCGGCGTCGACTACATCACGACGGATATTTCCCGTCCGTTCCACGAGACCGGCGGGGCCTTTACCGAAGTCAACCCGATGCCGGCCATGGCCGGAACGCAGCGGGCTGGAATCCCGGCCTATCCGATGCTGCTGCAGGCGCTTTTTCCCGGCGGGGAGACGGGGCGGATCGATACGGTCGTTCTGCTGGGCCAGCGGGGCGCCGAGGCGATCGCGGCGGGAATCGAAAGCCTGCTGTCGCGTGCCGGCCATCGGGTCGGCATCGCGACGGGCGGCCGCCTCGAAGTCGCCGGCCGTTCAATCCGACGCGAGGGCATCGGCGAAGTCGATCGCGGGCGGACAATTCTCCGCCATCCGCGCCCGACAGCGGCCATCCTGCAGGCGACCGAGGCGGCGATTGTTCAGGACGGGCTGGCGCTCGAGCGCTGCAAGGTCGGCGTGTTTTTGATGGCGGACGACGTCGCGCCCGCCTCAGGCATGAGCGTGGACGCCAGTGAGACGGCGAGGTTGCTTTGCGCCACCGTCGACGAGGCCGTCGTCATTGATGTCGAAGACAGCAGGGCCGCGCTGGCCGTTGCTGACATGCCGGAAGGGCGGATCATGTGGATGGACTCGACGCCCGGGGGCGCGCAAACGTCGCTGCGCCGACCCGGCGATCCGATTCTCACTGCAAGGCGCCACGGCGAGAAATGCTCGATCGCCATCGATGACGGTTCTGGATCGAGGCCGCTCGTGTCGATAGAGCTCCCCTCGACGGGCGATGCGACGGCGGATCGCGAAGCCTGCCGAATCCGCCTTATGGTGTTCGGCGCAGGCATCGCCCTCGGCATCGATGCAGGGACGCTGACCGAAACCTCCGGCGAAACCAGACCGAAGACGCGATGATCGCGCCGCCGATGGCTCGGATTTACGACGAAGAGTTTCATTGTGAAATCATCGCGCATCTACTTTGCTTCTAAAATCGTCGACGACGTAGGATTCACGTCGCCTTTGAATTATTGTCGAAATCTCGTTCGCCGTTGACGGCGACGATAACGGCGTGGCTGGTCGCGACGCGCGAGCCCGCAACGCCTATTTGGACCATCCGCGATCGGTTCGACCAACGACCATGCCTTTAAGCGAAAAGTTGGACCATGACGATCGGCGATGGGCCTCTGGCATGTCGCTCAACGTCGCCGATGCCATCTCGCGCTGGGCGCGACGGAAACCTCGGGCGGCGGCGATCGTCGAAGGCGACCGGCGCGTGGCGTACGCGGCCTTCGACGGTGC
>JBDZUM010000107.1:13067-15042 GCA_040255215.1 Rhodospirillaceae bacterium | reverse complement strand
GATCGGCGGCGAGGCGCCGGGCGCGTGGGTGTTCGTCAGCGAGCACGTGTCGCCGCGGCACCGCAGCCTCGCCTGCGGCACGCTCTCCGCGGGCCTGCTGGCCGGCATCCTGGTCGGCGCGCTGGTGGCCGCGGGCCTCTCGGCGCTGCTCGACGAGGCCCAACTGCTCGCGTGGGGCTGGCGCATCCCGTTCCTCGTGGGTGGCGTATTCGGCTTCGGCGCGTTGTGGGTGCGCCGCCGCCTGCACGAAACGCCGGTATTCGCCGAGCTGCGCGAGCGCCGCGCGCTGGCCGCGGAACTGCCGCTGAAGACGGTGCTTCGCTCGCATGCGACCGAAGTCGCGCTGGCGATGCTGCTGACCTGGCTGCTGACCGCCGCGGTGATCGTCGCGATCCTGATGATGCCGACCTTCCTGCAGCAGCAGGGCGTGCCGCGCACGACGGCGCTCGCCGCCAACAGCGTCGCGATCCTGTGCGCCATGCTCGGCAACCTCGTCGCGGGATCGCTCGCCGACCGTTACGGCGAGGGCCGCGTGCTCGCGGGCTGGAGCCTGCTCGCGGGCGCCGCGTTCTGGCTGCTGTACACGACGGGGACGCGCGAGCCCTCGCTGCTGTTCCCGCTGTACGCGCTCGCCGGCCTCGGCGTGGGCATCACCGCGATGGTGCCGTCGATCGCGGTCGCCGCCTTCCCGGCGCCGATCCGGTTCAGCGGCCTCTCGTTCTCGTACAACGTCGCCTACGCCCTCTGCGGCGGCGCGACGCCGGTGCTGCTGACGCTGGCGATGCGCCGCGAGCCCATGGCCCCGGCGCAATACCTCGCGACGATGGCCGCCGTCGGCGTCGCGCTGGGCCTGTGGGTGGAGGCGCGGAAGCGCCATTCGGCCGGAACCCCGGCGCCCGCCCCCGAGGTTCACGCCTAGCATTGCCTGCGCAAAGCACCAGCCCGGTTTCCGTCCGCCACCCGCGCACACTCCGCCCCATCGGACCATGTGCTTCCCGAGACTGGGCAGCACGCGCTACCGAGGGCCGCCGGGCCGGACACGCCGGCCCGGCGGTTGACCATGATCACCGCAGCGTCGTCTCTTCCAGCACCTTTGGCCTGGCCATCCCGGCCTCCAGTTCGGGGAACTGCAGCGTGGGCGCGCTTCGCATCCAATCCATCACCTGCCCCTGCTGCGAGTGTGAGGCCATCGCCTGGACAAGCCGATCGAGCTGCTGACGCAGCTCCGCCAGAGGGCTGTGCGCGGCACCGCCATCATCGGGGGTAGACACCAGAACCCCGCCGGGAAGGTGATGCGCTCCTCCACCGCCATGCCCGCCCGATGGCCACGCCGGCCCGGAGCGGCCATTGGGGTCTGGCTCTCCGATACGAATGCCCTGGCCAGCATTGACGAATCCAGCATCCTGCTCCAGATACGCCAGCGACATGACCGCCCCTTGTGGTTGCAGCCCCTGAGTGCCGTCGCCGCCGCTACCCCACGCGGCGTCGATCACGGCATCCAGCGCGGCATGCTGCGCTTCCGTCAATGTTTCCTGCCCCGCTACCGGCGCAGCAACCTGGGACATCGCGTCCACCAGCGACTGCACATCGGAAGCTTGCAGTACGCGGTCACCGTCGTCGGTCCGGAATGTCTCGATCTGGTATTGCTGACCGAGGAACCAGTTGGCGACCACCATGCGATCCGAAGTGCCGATGATGGAGACCACGAGGTTGTTGCCTGACCTTGCGAACCACAGTTGATCGTGGGCAACACCGGACATGAATCTGGCGACGTCGCTATCTCCCATCCCGCCATCCGATTCGACAACCATGTCGCTGCCGCCACCTCGAGCCATTACGTAGGTGTCGCTGCCTTCCTTTCCGTAAAGACGATCGTCACCCGCCTCGCCGAATAGGACATTTGCAGCGGCATTGCCCGTAAGCGTGTTGGCCAGGTCGTTGCCGGTGCCGTCGATGGCATCGGTGCCCGCCAGCG
>JBDZUM010000107.1:0-12967 GCA_040255215.1 Rhodospirillaceae bacterium | reverse complement strand
GGACAGCGTGTCGTCGCCGCCCTGGCCGTACATCCGGTCGTTGCCGCCTTGGCCGGTCAGGACGTTGGCCGCGTCGTTCGCCGACAGCGTGTTGGCCAGGTCGTTGCCGGTGCCGTCGATGGCATCGGTGCCCGCCAGCGTCAGGTTCTCGACGTTCGCGCCCAGGACAAAAGTCACCGTGCTGCTCACCGCGTCGGTGCCTTCCTCCGCAGACTCGGCCACCGTGTCGCCGGCATCGTCCACGTAGTACGTGTCGTTGCCCACGCCTCCGGCCATCGCGTCGGCACCGGTGCCGCCCACCAGCACGTCGTTGCCCTCGCCGCCGGACAGCGTGTCGTCGCCGCCCTGGCCGTACATCCGGTCGTTGCCGCCTTGGCCGTCCAGGACGTCAGCGCCATCAGCGCCACTCAGCGTGTTGTCGGAGCCATCACCTGCAATGGCGCCCGTGCCGTCGCTCTGCCAGGCCGATTCGAGTGCGGACTGCAGCGCATTCCTGTACTCGGCGGGAAGTTCGGTCTGTCCCAGCTCGGGAGGCATGAACGGCGACATTGCGTCGAGCAGTACCTGAAGCCCAGCCAGATCGAGCACCCGGTTGCCGGCATGGAACGCTTCTACTTGCCGCGAAGCATCCTCGAAGAATCCTTCCACGACCAGCGTATCGGCAGTCCCGATAATGGTGCATTCGAGATCGTAGGTGTCTCCGGGCCGACGGAACCAGACCTGGTCGAAGTCGACTCCCTGCAGGAACGTGACGATGTCCACTTCACTCGCCGGGGCGAGGGCGGCCGGACCATCTCCGCCAAACTCACCGACGACATCGAACCCATCACCCCGACCGAAAAGATAGGTATCCGAACCGCTTCCCCCGGCCAGGTAGTCTTCGCCCGCACCGCCGGCCAGGGAATCGTCCCCGTCCTCGCCGCTGAGGTAATCGCGGTCGGCGCCACCCTTCAGGGAGTCGTTTCCGTCTGCGCCGTAGAGCTCGTCGTCGCCGTTGCCACCATCAAGAATGTCATCGCCCGAGCCGATCTCGATGGGACCACCCCCTTCGAGCCGATCGTCTCCATCGCCGCCTTCCAGGATGTCCCCACCCTGCATGCCTACGAGGTAATCGTCGCCTCCGAATCCACGAATAGCGTCCCGACCCGAGGTGCCTGTCAGATCCTCCGAATCATCCGAACCATCAACGGACAGGATAAAGGGAGAACCAGCGTCGACGAGATCGTTGATGGCATCGATGCCCAGCACCGTTCCGTCGGCAAAACGAACATAGTCGATGCCACTGTCCGACCCATCGACGTACTGCTCCAGTACGAGAATCTGTCTGGACGCATCGCCGTCCAACGTGATCAGCAGGTTGTCTTCGGCATCGCGCCGGAAGTCCAACCGGGACACGTCCACCCCTTCCGCGAATGCGACCCCATCGAACCCACCTTCGTAGTTGTCGACGACGTCGTTCCCACCCTCGTACAGGTAGACGTCGTCACCCTCCCCGCCCTCGAGATAGTTGCTGCCAGCGCCTCCGGAGATCGTGTCATTGCCTCCCGCGCCATAAATCTCGTTATCGCCAGCATTGCCTGCGATCCAGTTGTCCTGGTCGTTTCCTTCTCCGTAGATGTCGCCATCGCCTGCGAGCGTAAGGCGCTCGACATTGTCGTAAAGCGAAAAATTCGTGAGCGATATGACCTCATCATCGCCTTCGCCTTCGGCCTCCAGCACGTCCGGGACATCTCCCCAGTCCTTTGGGCCTTCGCCCGGCGGCACATTGATCATGTAGACGTCATCGCCGGCGCCGCCCACCAGGAGATCGAAGCCTCCGCTGCTGTTGAGCACATCGTTTCCATCGAGCCCATAGATGACCTCGAGCTTCGCCTCGCTTGCCTGCAGGTCGTCTGCACCACCGGTACCCCAGACCTGACTGCGGACCAGGACATCGAAACTGTTCTCCGCTGTCTGACCGAGCGAATCGGTGGCAATCAACGTAACCGTATGTAGGCCGTTGTCTTCCGCCGACGCATGGCCACTGATGGTGGAAGATGCAGGGTCGTAGGCCAGCCAATCCGGAAGGTCGACCGTGACAGTGAAGGTATCCCCGACCCCGTCGATGAACATATCCGGGGGTAGCACGATGGAAACATCGTCCCCCTCGACGAATTCCTGCCAATCCAGCCACGCATTTGCCTGTGGCGGATCATTGAATATCTGATCTGGAACGACCACCGAGCCGTCGGCGAAAACCAGTTCCTCGATGGTGGATCCACCATCGCTCATGTCCCAGCGGATGGTGGATCCGGCCACCTGTGCCGTCATGGATGTGCCATCACGATCGAATGAAACATCCCCCACCGAGATGCCTAGTCCAAACTGGATCTTGTCGACGTCGTCGCCATCCACCAAGGACTCCACGATGACGTCGTTTCCGTCGCCAAGCTCGTAACGGTAGACGTCGCCGCCGCCGCCGCCGGAAAGACGATCGTTTCCTGCCCCGCCGTCAATGACGTTCGCCGCGTCATTGCCAACAATGATGTTGTCCGCCGCATTGCCGCTCGCCGACGCAGCGCCCGCGGACCCCAGCAGACTGAGGTTTTCCACGTTCGCGGCGAGAGCGTAGTCTCCTGCGCTGAACACCTGATCCGTCCCCTTGCCGACATCCTCCACGATCTGGTCGGACGCCGCATCGACGTAGTAGGTGTCGTTCCCTCCCAGACCGCTCATTACATCGGAGCCAGAACCACCGTCGAGGAGGTCGGACGCCCCATCGTTTCCGACGAGCGTATCGTTGCCCTCATCCCCGTATATCGCATCGCGCCCGCCACCGCCGTGAATGGTGTCGTCCCCGCCGCGGCCGTGGATGACGTTGTCGCGGGAATTGCCTTGCAACCCGTTGTCCCCGGCATTTCCATCGAGGCCCGGGTCGACAACGCCATCCGTCAGGATGCCATTCTCCACGTTGGCGTCGAGCACGAGGGCCGTTCCGTCACCCTTCCCTATCTGGAACTCCACCGTGTCCACGCCTTGGCCAGTGGACTCCGATACGGTGTCGCCCCTGCCAACCAGATAAAGGTCGTCTCCGGCCCCTCCCGAGAGCACATTCGCCCCGGCAGACGAATAGCCGTCGATCGTGTTGGCGCTTGCATTACCGATACCGAAGATGTTCCCAGCGCCGGTCAGCACGAGGTTTTCGATCAAATCGTTGCCTGCGATCGAAAAACTGATGGAGCTCTCCACCGTATCGTTTTCGCTCGAGGCAGAAGTTTCAATCACCTGGTCGCCGGCGTTATCCACGACAAACGTGTCCGGCATGCGGCTGCCGATCATCACATCAGCGCCTTCTCCGCCGTCAAGCCGATTGTCCGCAATGGAGTTGCCGATACCACTGGCGTCGATGACATTATCCAGCTCGTTGCCGATGAACGTCCTTGGCGTTGACTTGCGCTCCCAGTTATAGAGCGCCACGATATTCTCGACATTGTCCGGCAGGATGAAACTGTACCCCTGCGTATACACGGTATCGTTGCCCGCGTTCCTACCTTCGACCGGGACAATCCATCCTTCTGTCATCGGATTCCAGTAATTGTCGTCGCCCCCGCCGCCATCGGCGATGACGTTATCGGCCTTCGCGTACATGTCGTTGGAGTATTCGTTGCCGTAGATGGTGCTGTTCGCCTGCGATGAGCTGAAGCTCAGGTCGAACGTCTTCTCCTGCGCCATGCCAAGCATCGTTGCGGCGTCGATGGTGGTTCCGTCCGAGAACTGGATCTGGTCGACCTGGTAGAGGCCGGTATCGACATCGCTCTGGCCGAAGATGCGCATGTAGTGCCCGCCGACCCCCAGCATCACATACAGATCATCCCCTTCCGTAAAGAACGTGACGCCAGATGAACTGATCGAGCCATCGAGTTGCATGCTGTCGAATCCGTCGGCTGGCCCGAAGATAGTGTCGTTTCCGCCAACCCCACCGTACGCGTAGGTGTCATCGCCCACACCTCCCGACAACCTGTCGTTGCCGGAGCCTCCGTCGATCGTATCGTTGCCCGCGCCACCGTCTATGACGTCATCGCCACCGTTGCCATAGAGGGAATCGTCCCCATCGGAGCCGGACATCGGGCCGCCGGTGTCGTCGCCGATCCTGGTCGTCAGGACCTTCAGCTGATCGGCACTGAGTACGCTCCCATCGACGAAGGCAATGCCGATGACAGCCTCGCCCCTCTTGTTGAAGCCTGCGACCGTGATCGAATCCGCTCCCGCCGAAATGACCAGGTCGTCACCGGACATGACCAGGGTCAAATCGCTGGCGCTTATACCGGCACCGAACTTGAGGATCGCCCGTTCCGCCTGGGTTCCGCTGGGCGATCCGCTCGGCTTTTCCGTCAGGTTGATGACGTCGTTCCCGAAGCCCGGATCGAAGAGATAGAGGTTGGTACCCAACCCGGCCGACAACGTGTCGTTACCCGCGCCTCCGTCAACCACATCGTCCGAGCCCTCTTCGAGCAGGTAGGAGCCGACGCTGTACAGGCCCCCGGCGCTGATCTGGTCGTCGCCGGCGCCTCCGGACACCGTGTCGGCGCCGCCGCCACCGAAAAGCCGGTCGTCACCGTCGTTGCCTTCGATCTTGTCGTCGCCCTCCTGACCATGGATCTCATCGTTGCCTCGCCCACCGACCAGGACGTCGTTGTCCGTTGAAAATCCGTCATCCTCCTCCAGGCCACCGTAGATGACGTCGTCCCCGTCGCCACCCAGGACGATGTCACCGCCAAGGCCGCCGTCCATCTGGTCCGCTGTGGAGCCGCCGACGATCTTGTCGAGTCCAGGGGTACCCGAGTATCCCTGGCCCGGGGGGGTGAAGCGGGCTGCGATGTCCGCGGGCAGCCATGCCGTGCCATCGCCGAACTCGATCCTCGGCGCCGCCTCGCCGACCCGGAAATAGCCTGCCACCGTCAGCGAATCGCCGTCGGCGCTGGAGATGACGAGGTTGCCCGCCGCATCGATGTCCAGCGTCAACGTCGCGGGATCCACCGCGGCGCCGAAGCGGATGATGTCCTGGCCCGCGTCGGCGGCATCGGAGCCGATGATCCGGTCCGTGCCCCAGCCGGCATCGAACAGGTAGAGGTCGTCGCCCGCACCGCCCATCAACTTGTTGTCGCCGGCGCCACCAGTCAGCGTGTCGTTGCCGGCATCGCCCCACAGCATGTCGTTGCCGCGGTCCGCGTACAGCCGGTCGGCGCCATCGCCGCCATGCAATTCGTCGTTGCCGTCGCCGCCATGGAGGACGTCGTCACCGCCTTCGCCGAAGAGGCCGTCGAGTCCGGTGCCACCGTTCAGGCTGTCGTTGCCATCCGCACCCTGGAGGACGTCGTCGCCATCGTCGCCCGCCAGGCTGTCGTTGCCGGCATCGCCGTACAGATGGTCGGCACCGGTGCCACCGGAGATGTGGTCGGAACCATCGCCGCCGCTGAGCTGATCGTCGTCGGCGCCGCCGTCGAGCGTGTCATCCCCGCCGTTGCCCCAGATCACGTCGTTGCCGCCATCGCCGTAGATCGCATCGGCGCCATGGAACTGCGCAGCCAGCAGGGTCGTATCGGCGTCGCCGAGAATCTGGTCGGCGCCGTCGCCGCCGAAGATCGTGTCGGCTCCACCCAGGCCGAAGACGACGTCGTTGCCTGCGCCACCGTCGATCAGGTCGGCGCCGTGCAGGCTGCCGTCGACGTCGGTGTTGTCGCCGACCAGCTGATCCGCGTCGTCGCCGCCGAGCAGCACGTCGCCACCGCCGTCGCCGTACAGGTAATCCTGACCGGCGCCGCCATCCAAGTGGTCGCTGCCCTGCCTGGTACCGGCCATGGCGTCGTCGCCGCGCATGACGTCGGAGCCGTCGCCGCCGATGAGGACGTCATCCCCGTCGTTGCCGGCGAGCTGGTCGTCGCCCGCGCCGCCATCCATGTAGTCGCTGTCCGTGTCGCCGGCGTCGGCCGGCGTGTCGCGGCCACGGCCGATCAGGATGTCGTTCTCGGTGCCGCCGAAGATGACGTCGTCGCCGCCGCCGCCGCGGATCGTGTCGGCGCCCGCGCCGCCGTCGATCATGTCGTTGCCGTTGATGTCGGCCGTCGCGGCGACCGGGGCCGGATCGTCGAGTTCCGTGTCGCCGTCGATGCGGTCGTTGCCGTCGCCGCCGTAGATGACGTCGTTGTCGTGGCCGCCGTCGATGGCATCGTTACCGGTGCCGCCCTGGATCTGGTCGTCGCCTTCGCCGCCGAACACGATGTCGGACCCCGCGCCCGCATCGATGATGTCGTCGCCTCCGGGCGTGACGTTGGGATCGGGGCTTTGCGCACCGCTCGGTATCCCGACGCGCAGGTAATCCTTGTCGATGGTGGCGTCACCGGTGGCCGCTGCGCCGTCGGCCCGGTAGATGTACCAGTCCGAGCCCCGCGCGAGGACCGCGCTTCCGAGCTGCGCGACCGCGTCGTCCTGCGCCTGCTGCTCCTGCTGGTTCAGGTCGCGCAGGTCGAAGATGCCCGCGTTGTCGCTGATCAGGTCGTTGCCGTCGCCGCCGTAGAGGCGGTCGTCGCCCGGGCCGCCAAGCACGAGATCCGCGCCGTCCCCGCCATCCAGGACGTCGTTGCCGAAGCCGCCCTCCAGGCCGTCGTTGCCCGACATGCCGCTGAACGCATCGTCACCAGCATTGGTGCCAGCTTGGCCGAATGCGTCGTCTTCGCTGGTCAGCGCCTGTGTCTCGACGGGCACGGGAATACCCGGAAGAAAAATGCCGAAATCGCCGTTGGTCCAGTCCAGGACCGTTACGCCCGCGTCGTATCCCTTGTTCCTGACAATCAGATGGGCCTTGTCACCCTCGTGGACGACGGTCAACGTATAGAGTCCGCCGGCGGACTGGTAAACATTGTCCCCGTACTTTTTCAGCTCGAGTTGCGCGACGTTCTCTATGCCGAAGTACAGGCTGTTGTTTCCGTCCTGGTCGGAGATGACCTGATTCCCTTTTGCGGTCGATGTAACGTAATACGCATCGTCGCCGCCTTTGCCGAAGGCGACCGTCCTGCCATGCAGCATGTCGATCTCGTTGTTACCATCGTTGCCCGATACGACATTCTGCTTCTCGTTCGTTGCGATGGCAGTTCCGCCCTGGATGAGCTGTGTCCTGTATGGCGGAGACTCTGGATCCCATGGCAGGACGGCACCAACCACGCGGCCTACCGACGAAATCATTTCCTTAACTTCGTCTTTCATTCCATGGGTTTCTAGAGCATCCCAGATCCGGTCCGCCACGAACTCGTCCCACACCCATTCACCGAGTTTGGCGGCGGCATAGGCGCCTACGACGGCCGTGAGCCCGAGGGCGACCATCGCGTCAATGGGCAGGCCCGCGATGAAAGCCAGCCCCCCGAGCGCTTTGAGCATCAGTGTGCCGGCTGCACCACCGATCGCGATTCCAACCAGCTTCGACGCGGCGCCTTCCGGGTCCGTAGAACCATCCTGGATGGCATCCGCAACTTCGAGGGCGGTCACGATATGAGCAGCGCCCTTACCGAGGATCTTCATGGCCCGCATGGCATTGGTGGAATCGACGGCGGCGTCCTGCAGCAAGGCCACCGCCTCCTGCTTCTGTGCCACGATCGCATCGCAATAGGTCGCCACATCCGCCGCGTCTTCGTTGCCAGACGCCAACGCGAAATCTTTCCACTTGAGAGCGATGCGCTCGTAGTCGTTGATCTTGGCGTATTGCTCCGCCCTCTCCGGGTCGTCCTTCATTCCTTCTTCGATCCGGGAGGCCAAATCCTTCAATGCCGAGTTCGACAAGACCTTCAGGCCCTCCTCGGTAACGTTCGGACTTTCTTCCTCCAGAAAGTCCCTGAAGAGCCATACGAAAGCCTATGTTGCGGAGCGGTTTGCCGTATCCGACTGTGGCGCCTCCGGCAGCTCGTCGTCGCTGGTATCCCCGAGAATCAGGTAAATGGTCTTGTCGTCGATGGTGGTCATCATCTTTCCTTAGATTTTCAGTGGCTCAAGATTACAGAAGTTGCTCAGCACATCACCGCCCTGATCGGCGAAGGTATTCCCTCGCCCGCCGCTTTCGGCCATCTGCCCAAACGGACATCCGACGGTCGCCCCAGTAGAGAAGGACCGCGATGGGCAAGAAGGAAAGAGGCACCGCCCACCGCGGAATCGGGCCGAATACCCGTTCGAACGGAGACAGGAGTGGAGCGTACAAAGCCAGGGAAAAGATGGCTGAAAGCAGATAGCTGAAACTGAAGACACAGTACCTGTACCAATAGCGTACGGATCGTTTTGGGCTGTCGATCGACTCGGTCGACAACAAGAACCCGGCCATGTAGAGGCAATTTGCCATGCCCAAGAACCCTGAAATGAGGAGATAACCCAGAAAGATCTTCAAGCCCATGAACAGAACTCCATTCCAGAAATTAAGAGCGATATGTAGCAGAGTTCGATGGCATCTGGCTGGAACGCAGGAAGGCGTCTCGCGCCGCCTTCTTGCGACCGTCCGACCACAACGAGATCCGGCAGTCCAGCCAGTAAATGAGCAGGGCAAGAGGCAGACAGCACAAAGGCAGCACATACCCCGGGACCGTGCCCAATGTCCGCTTCAGGTACGCGAATAACGGGCTGAACAGTGCCAGTGAAAAAATGAGCGAAAGAAAGTACGAAAGGCTGAAGACGCAATATCGGTACCAATAGCGAACAGCCACGCTCGGATGGTTGATCGACTCGCTCGACAGGAGGAATCCGGCCATGTAAAGCCTGTTCGCCAAGCCGAGGAATCCGGCAATGGCCGTGTAGGCCAAAAACGCAACTCCCGCATTCACGTCGCTTCTCCTCCAGGAATGCCGGCACCGGCCGGGATCATCTTTCGCGGAACGCCTCGCCGCCATGCTGCTGCAACGGGCTCAGCAGGTAATCGATCACCCGCCGCTTCCCCGTCTTGATCTCCACGCTCAGGCTCATGCCCGGCGTCAGCGACACCAGTGCCCCGTCGATTTCGAGACTCGCCTTTCGCAGCCGCACCCGCGCCGGGAACACCAGCCCCAGCTTCTCGTCCTGCGCGGCATCGTGCGACACGCTCAGCACCTCGCCTTCCAGGTAGCCGTAGCGCGTATAGGGAAAACTCTCGATCTTGACGGTCGCCCGCTGGCCGGGGCGCACGAAGCCGATGTCGCGGTTGAGCACGGTCGCCTCGATTTCCAGCGCGTCGCCGCCCGGCACGACCGCCAGCAGCGGCTGCGCCGGCGTGACCACGCCGCCGATGGTGTGGATCGCGAGCTGCTGCACGGTGCCGTCCACCGGCGAGCGCAGCTGCATCAAGGCATCGCGATGGCGCGTGCTTGTGACTTCCGGGGCGTATTGCGCGGCTTCGGCCTGCGCCTGCCTTAAGCCGTCGAGCGTCTGCTGGCGCATGTCGGCCTCGAGCGATGCTAGCTCGTCTCGGGCGGCCTCCAGCGCGGCAGAAATCTGCGGCACCCGGTTTCGCTGTTCGGCCAGGTCGCGGTCGGCCTCGATTCGCTCCTGTTCGCGCTGCAGGTATTCGTGTCGGCCGACGTACTGGTCCTTCACCAGGCGGCCATAGTCCTGCGCGCGGGCCGTGGCGATGCGCGCGTTGTCCTGGAGCGGCCCGATGAGGGCCCGGGCCGACGCGAGCTCGGCTTCCCGTTGCTCGATGGCGGCCTGCAGGTTGCGGCGCTTGGCCTGGTAGGCGTCGAACTGGCTGGCCACCAGGCGCTGCGACGCTGCCAGGCTCTCCGGCGCCAGCGCCGCATCGGACGCAAGCGCGGGTGGCGAGCCGTCCTGCAAGGCAGCCGCCAACGCCGCGAAACGCAGTTCCGCCAGTCTGGCGGCGGCCCAGGCTTCACCGGCCTTCGCGTAATCGGCGGCGGCCTGCGTGGCGTCCAGCTCGACCAACAGGTCGCCCTTGCGCACCCGCTGTCCGTCCTGCACCAGGATCCGCTTCACCACCGCGGTTTCCGACGGCTGGATCAGCTTGGTCCGCGAACCCGCGACCGTCTTGCCCTGCGCCACCGCGACGATGTCGAGCTGGCCGAACACCGACCACAGCAGCGCGACGCAGAACATCGCAATGACGATGCGCATCGTCCAGCGCGCGGTCGGCGACACCGGCGTTTCCACAAGCTCCAGGTGCGCCGGCAGGAACGCGACCTCGTCCGCCGTACGCGCAGGTGGCTCCATCTCGGTGCGCGCGGACCACGCTGCGCGGAAGACGGCAGCGTACCGCGCGAGGAAGTCGCGCAGCCCGCCGAGCCAGTGCCCAGCCGAGGCCCTCACGACGCACCTCCCTGCAACCGCTGCAGCGCAGCGTATTGCCCGCCCGGCAAGTCCATGAGTTCCGCGTGGCTGCCCGTTTCCACGATCCGTCCCTTGTCGACCACCACGATGCGGTCGGCGATCCGCACCGTGGACAACCGGTGCGCGATGATCAACACCGTGCGGCCCTTGCAGATCGACTGCATGTTCGACATGACCGCGTGCTCGGACTCGTAGTCGAGCGCGCTGGTCGCCTCGTCCAGGATCAGGATCCGCGGATCGGAGATCAGCGCGCGCGCGATCGCGATGCGCTGGCGCTGCCCGCCAGACAGGCCGGCGCCCTGCTCGCCGACCTTCGTGTCGTACCCCTCGGGCAGTTCCATGATGAATTCGTGCGCGCCCGCCAGCGTCGCCGCCTGGATGACACGTTGCAGCGGCATTCCGGGGTCGGCCAGCGCGATGTTCTCACGCACGCTGCGGTTGAACAGGAAGTTCTCCTGCAGTACGACGCCGAGCTGCCGCCGCAGCCACGCGGGATCGGCAAGCGCGAGGTCGTGCCCGTCGACCAGCACACGGCCGCGCTCGGGCACGTACAAGCGTTGCACGAGCTTGGTGAGCGTGCTCTTCCCGGAGCCCGAACGTCCGACGATGCCGATGATCTGGCCGGGCGCGATGTCCAGGTCGATGCCGCTCAGTACTTCGGCGCCGTCAGCGCGATAGCGGAACGACACGCGCTCGAAAGTCACCCGGCCGCGGATCGCCGGCAGCGCCATGCGGCTGCCTGGCACCTCGGTACGCGTGTTGAGGATGTCGCCCAGCCGCTCGACGGAGATGCCGACCTGCTGGAAGTCCTGCCAGAGCTGCGCCAGCCGCACGATCGGCGCCGCGACCTGGCCGGCGAGCATGTTGAACGCGATCAGCTGGCCGATCGACAGCTCACCCTCGATCACAAGCTTCGCGCCCCAGAACAGGATGCCGATGCTCACCAGCCGCTGCACGAGCTGCACGCCCTGCTGGCCGATGGCCGCGACCTTGGCGACGCCGAAGCCGGCGCTGACGTACCCGGCGAGCTGGTTGTCCCAGGTCCGGGTTGCGCGCGGATCGACCGCCATCGCCTTGACGGTGCCGATGCCGTTCACGGTCTCGACCAGGAAGGCCTGGTTGTCGGCGCCACGGGCGAATTTCTCGTTGAGCCGCCGCCGCAGCACCGGCGTGATCGTCGCGGAAATCCCCGCGTAGAGCGGCAACGACAGGACCACGATCAGGGTCAGCCACAGGCTGTAGAAGCACATGACCGCGAGGAACACGACGGTGAATACCAGGTCGAGCACCAGGGTCAGCGCCTGGCCGGTCAGGAAGCTGCGGATGTTCTCCAGCTCCCGCACGCGGGCGATCGTGTCGCCGACGCGGCGCGTCTCGAAGTAGGCCAGCGGCAGCGCGAGGATGTGCCGGAACAGGCGCGCGCCCAGTTCTACGTCGATCTTGCTGGTGGTGTGGGCGAACACGTAGGTACGCAGGCCCGCCAGCACCGCATTGAACACCGCGATCGATACCAGCGCGACGCCGACGACATCGAGCGTCGTGAGCCCCCGGTGCACCAGCACCTTGTCCATCACGACCTGGTAGAACAATGGCGTCACCAGCGCGAACATCTGCAGGAAGAACGAAACCAGCACGACTTCGAGCAGCAGCTTGCGGTACTTGACGATCGCGGGGATGAACCAGCTGAAGTCGAAGCGCGCCAGTTCACCGAGCACGGAGGCGCGCGACGCCAGCTGCAGCAGGCGTCCGCCGTACGACGACTCGAATTCCGCGAAGGACACCGGACGCGGGCGCCCTTCGGCGATGTCATGGATGAGTACGCCGTCGGCATTGGCGCGCGCGACAATGAATGCGCCACCATCGGGGAGCAAGGCCAAGGCAGGCAGGCTCGCCGAGGCGATGCGCCCTGCCGGTTGCATGGAGACCTTCGCCTTCAGCCCGAGCTTGCGGGCAGCGAGCAACAGCGCCGTTTCGTCGAACGGTTCGCCACCACGCCCCGACTCGTGCGCAAGCTGCGCCGCGTCGGCAGCGATGCCATGGAATTGCGCAAGCAGCACGAGCCCCTCGAGACCGAGGTCGCGCTTCGCCCGCATTGAATCCGCACTCCCCTGCGCGGCGTCTCCTACGAGCGCCAGCGCCACACGTCCCTGCTGCATCCCCGGTTCCGGTTGCGGCCGCTCCCCTGAAGCGACCTCGCCATGCATTTTTGGGCTGCTTGGGAATACCGTAGCACAGCTACCAATCGGGAAAATGACCTCGGAGACTGAAACCGATTACGTCATTGATATGGGGAAATTTGCGACGTCCATCACATTTGACGCGGCCGCCCGCGAAAAAAAAGAAAGCGGGCCGAAGCCCGCTTTCCGTCGTGCGACCAGCGCTGGCGCGAAGCGTGCGGATTACTCCGACGCGCCCTCGCCTTCGGCCACGGCCTTCATGGACAGGCGGATGCGACCCTGCTTGTCGACCTCGAGCACCTTGACCTTGACGATGTCGCCTTCCTTGAGCACGTCGCTGACCTTCTCGACGCGGTCGTTGGAGATCTGCGACACGTGCACCAGGCCGTCCTTGCCGGGCGAGATGGTGACGAACGCGCCGAAGTCCATCAGCTTGGCGACCTTGCCCTCGTAGATGCGGCCCG
>JBDZUM010000106.1:3063-15086 GCA_040255215.1 Rhodospirillaceae bacterium | reverse complement strand
GCAATCGCGCCCACAGCGTCAGCACACCGCCAAGGCAAACAAGGCGCAGCAGCGCCAGCACCAGCAGCGCCGTGTCGGGCTCGAAGGCCAGCAGCGGATAGAACAGCGGCAGAACGAAGAGCGGATAGACGAACAGCGCGTCGACGTGGAAGCGGGCACTGATGGTCTGCAGATCGTAAGGGCTGATGTCCTGCAAAGACGCCAGCGCGGCGAAATAGTAGGTCATCGCATCGCGCCCGTCGCAGCGATTGGCGAAAGCCCAGCGGCTCGCATCGTCATGCAGGCCGGCAAACAAAAGCACGGCAATGGCGCCGATGCACAGCGCCAGGAAACCGAGACGGAAAGCGCGGAGCGGCGCGGCGCTGGCTTGCGGCGCGCGCACGCCGTCTCAGGCCTGCCAGGGAAATTGCGGCGCGATGGGATCGATGCCGCGCCAGCCGAGGCGGAAGCGCTCTGTGCTGGTCACCAGCGCGGCGCGAATGCCCGGTTCGAGCGCCGAATGCCCGGCATCGGGCACCACCACGTAGTCGGCTTCCGGCCAGATCCGCGCCAGCGCATCGGCCGTGACCGGCGGACAGACGATGTCGTAGCGGCCCTGCACGATGGTCGTCGGCAAATGGCGGATGCGTTCGACGCCGCGCGCCGCCCAGCCCTCGGGCAGGAAGCAGTCGTGCATGAAGTAGTGCGCCTCGATGCGGGCCAGGGCGAGGGCGAAATTGCCGCCATCGGCTTCGAGCACGGCGCGGGGATTGGGATGCAAGGTCGAGCACGCCGCCTCGTAGCGGCTCCACACCCGCGCCGCCGGCAGATGCACGGCCGGATCCTCGCTGGTCAGCCGCCGGTAATAGCTGCTCAGCACGTCGGCGCGCTCGTCTTGCGGCAGGAAGCCGATGAATTCCTGCCAGGCCTCGGGAAACACCGCCCGCATGCCTTGCAGGAACCAGTCGATCTCCGACCTGGCGCCGAGGAAGATGCCGCGCAGCACGAAACCCAGGCAGCGCTCGGGATAGGCGACGCCATAGGCCAGCGACAGGGTCGAGCCCCAGGAACCGCCGAACACCAGCCAGCGTTCGATGCCCAGATGACGACGCAGGCGCTCGATATCGGCGATCAGGTCCTGGGTGGTGTTGGCGGCCAGCGACCCCAGCGGCGTCGACCGCCCCGCGCCGCGCTGGTCGAAAATCACCACACGGTAGAATTCGGGATCGAAGAAGCGGCGATGCACGGCAGCGGCGCCGGCGCCCGGCCCGCCATGCAGGAACACGACCGGCACGCCGTCCGGATTGCCCGATTGCTCCCAATACAGCGTATGGATGCCATCGACGGGCAGCGTACCGCTGGCGTAAGGCTGGATATCGCCGAACAATTCGCTGCGCAATACTGTTTCCGACCGCGGCATGTCCCTCAACCGACTTCGCACTGGGTGACCGATCCTAGCATGGCGTTCCGAAGCGTTGCATCTGCCGGCCTGTTGATCCTGGCTCTGCTGGCGCCGGCGCAAACGCCGCGCGCCCAGAATGCTTCGTCCCCGCTGCGCGGCGCGGCGGTCATCGACGGGCAGTCGCTGAAGCTGGCGGATGGCCAGGTCCTGCGCCTGGCCGGCATCGTCGCACCCGATGCAAGACGGACGGAGGAGCGGCAGGCGGCGGCACAGGCGAAAGCCGCGCTCGATGCGCTGGTGCGCGATCGCGCCCTTGTGCCGGCAACGCCCGACCGGCGCGATCGGCACGGTGCCATGTTGAGCCACGTCAACGACGGCGATGGCCGATGGGTTCAGGGCGAATTGCTGCGCGCCGGGCTGGTGCGCGTGTGGACACGGCCCGACGCGCCGGAGAAAGCGGCGGAAATGCTGGCGCTGGAGGCCGAGGCGCGGGCCGCCGGTCGCGGCCTGTGGGCGCTGCCTTATTTCGCCATATTGACGCCGGAGACTGCGGCAGCCGGCCTCGACCGGTTCCAGATCGTCGAGGCGCGGGTGGTCGAGGTCGCGCGCGTGCGCGGCACGGTGTATCTCAACACCGCAGCCGACTGGCGCAGCGACTTCACCGCCCGCATCGAGCGGCCCGCACTGGCGGCATTCGCCGCTTCGGGCATCGAGCTTGCTGCACTCAAGGATCGGCGGATCCGCGTGCGCGGCTGGCTGCGGCGCTATAACGGCCCCTTCGTCGACGTCACCCACCCGCAACAGATCGAGGTGCTGGACCCATGACCACCATGCGGATGCTGAAGATTTCGTTGCTCGCCGCGCTGTCGGCGCTGGCGCTGTCGGGCTGCACCACCAACCCCGCCACCGGCCGGCCGATGGTCAGCCTGGTGTCGCCGCAGGAGGAACAGCGCGCCGGCGCGGAGATGCATCCGCAGATCCTGGCCGAGTTCGGCCGCTATGAGGACGAGAAGGTTCAGTCATACGTCACCCGCGTCGGCCAGTCCCTGGTGCCGCGCACCGAACTGCCGAACGCGCAATGGACCTTCACGGTGCTCGACAGCCCGATCGTCAACGCCTTCGCCCTGCCCGGCGGCTACGTCTACGTCACGCGCGGTTTGCTGGCGCTGGCCCAGAGCGAGGCCGAGCTCGCCTCCGTGCTGGGCCACGAGATGGGCCATGTCACCGCCCGCCACGCCGCCCAGCGGCAGACGGCGGCGGTCGGCGCCGGCCTGCTGGGCGTGCTGGTCGGCGTCGTGACCGGCAGCGGCGAACTGGCCAACGCCTCGGCCGGCACCGGCCAGGCGCTGGTCGCCGGCTATTCGCGCGACCAGGAGTTCGAGGCCGATACGCTGGGCATCCGCTATATCGGCCGCGGTGGCTACGACGTGGCGGCGGCCGGCGATTTCCTCGACCGCATGGACGCGCAGAGCCGGCTGGAAGCGGCGATGATGGGCCAGCCGGGCCAGGTCGATCGCTACAACATCATGTCGACCCATCCGCGCACGCCCGAGCGGGTGGCGCGGGCGGCGCGCGAGGCCAAGGCCAGCGGCGCCACCGGCTCGCGCACCGACCGCCAGGCCTATCTGGCGGCGGTCGACGGGCTGATCTACGGCGACAGCCCGGCGCAGGGCTTCGCCCGCGGCCAGCGCTTCGTCCATCCCCAGCTCGGCTTCGGTTTCGAGGTGCCGGCGGGCTATCGCCTGTTCAACCGCGCCGACAGCGTCATCGCGCAGAATCCCGACGGCTCGCTGATCGTGTTCGACGGCGCGCCCAACCAGGGCCTGTCGATGTCGGAGTATCTCTCGCGCTCGACCAATAACGGCGTCGCCAACATACGCCGCACCACCATCAACGGTTTCGAGGCGGCCGAAGGCAGGGTGCGCGGCCGGGTCAGTGGCCGGCCCGTCGAGGGAACGGTGGTGGCGCTGCGCTACGACGCCAGCACGATCTATCGCTTCATGTTCCTGGCGCCGGTCGGCGCCGGCGAGCGCACGCGCGGGGGCTTCGAGCGCACGGCGCAGAGTTTCCATCGACTTTCGGAGAATGAAGCGGCCGGGCTGCGTCCCTACCGCATCCGCGTCGTTCCGGTGCGCGCCGGCGATACCGTACAGAGCCTCGCTGCCCGCCTGCCCTATCCCGACTTCAAGGTCGAGCGCTTCCGCGTGCTGAACGGCCTCGACAACAACGACGGGATGGTCGTGGGGCAGCAGGTCAAGATCGTGCAGTAGCGAAGCGGCTGGCCGCGCCGGATCAGGCTTCGTAGATCGCCAGCACCGCACCGTCGCCGCCCAGCAGTCCGGCCAGCAGCTTGCCGCCGCGGCCGCAGCCGCCATCGAGCGTTACCGTGAAATCGGTTTCGCCCGGCCCGCCATTGGCCCGGTCGAAGCCGCGCACGATGCGGCCGACCTCGCCATAGGGCGAGGTGATGGCGGCGAACTCCGTGCCGCCCCACCAGAAACTGTCGGATTGCGCCGTCAGCGGCCGCGACACGTCGATGCCGGCATTGACCAGCAGCACCCGCCCGTCGTCGCTCAGCGCGGCATGGCGCAGGCTGCTCATCAACTCGCCATGGCCGGTGGCGTTGCGCAGCGAGGCGCGCAGCGCGTTGGTCCAGCGCGTGATGCTGACGGCGCCATCGCGCACAGCCTTCATGCCCTCGTCGAGACTGCCGCCATAGGCTTCGATGGTGGCGCCGACGCCCTGATTGATCACCCAGGGCAACACCTCGCGCGGGTTGGGCGCGAATTGCAGCTGCATGACCTTCTGCCACATCTCCTCCTGCGAGCCGCGCAGAAAGACGATGTCCTCGACGAACATGCCCGGGCGCGCCAGCAGCTTGCGGCGGGCGCGCAGGATCTCGTCGATGGCGGCGCGCACGTGCCGGCCGCGGCCCATGAAATTGCCGAGATAGACCAGCCGGTCGCCGTCCTCGAACTGCGACAGGACGATGCGATGGATGTCGCGCAGACGCTCGACCTCGCCATGGGCCGAACCGATGGCCCAGATTCGCCGTGGAGCGTGGATGCGGGCGAAGATGTCGTTGTCGGCCATGAAGCCGTCGCGTGAACTCTAAGGATTGATGGCGGCCGACGTCGGGACCGCACTAATGGCGTATGCAGCAGAAAAATTTTAGGCGGGTCGGGTTGCCGCGGCAACCACGCCCGCCTAATGGCTTGTGGAAGGAAATGCGACCTAGGCGGCTTTCAGCACCTGGGTCAGCTTCTGCGTCGCCGCTTCCTTGTCGATGCGCTCGACCGCGGCCAGTTCGCGCGCCAGCCGGTCCAGCGCCGCCTCGTAGATCTGGCGCTCGGAGTAGGACTGGTCCGGCTGGCCGGCATTGCGATGCAGGTCGCGCACGACTTCGGCGATCGACACCGGATCGCCGGAATTGATCTTGGCCTCGTATTCCTGGGCGCGGCGGTTCCACATGGCGCGCGACACGCGGCTGCGGCCCTTGAGCGTCGTCAGCGCGGTTTCCATGATCTTCTTCGACGACAGCTTGCGCAGACCCGAGGTCTTGGCCTTGGTCAGCGGCACGCGCAGCGTCATGCGGTCCTTTTCGAAGGAAATGACGAAAAGCTCGAGCTTGTCGCCACCGATCGTGCGGTGCTCAACGTCCACGACGCGGCCGACGCCGTGCGAGGGATAAACCACGAAATCGCCCGGCTCGAAACGCATGTCCTTGGTCATTTTCATACCATCCCTCTGTAGCGTGAACGCCCGCGCCGCCCGAACGATCCTTCGCCGCCGGGCCCGTTTCCCGGCAGGCTGACAGCAAAAGCTTCCCGCGCCGCATTTTGCGGCGTGTCGGCCATCACTGTTCTGAAGTGGCCCCGAGAAGGGCCTGGGCGGGCGCGAACGCGCCTTTCCTCGTACTGGGTTATTTATACCACAGTCGGCGGTAAGAGTCCCGCGTTTGTTGCGTCGCGGGGGCAGTCATGTGACGGCTGCAAACCACAATATGTTGTGGTTTTTCAGTATTTTGTCAGCGCTTGCCGGGATTGGGCGAGAAGTACTTCTCGAACTTGTCGGGAACGCCCTTAAATTCATCAGCGTCGTCCGGCGCGGGCGCCTTGCGGGTGATATTCGGCCACTGGCTGGCGTAGTCGCGATTGACCTCCAGCCACTTCTCCAGATCGCCATCGGTATCGGGGAAGATCGCCTCGGCCGGGCATTCCGGCTCGCACACCCCGCAATCGATGCACTCGTCGGGGTTGATGACCAGCATGTTCTCGCCTTCGTAGAAACAGTCGACCGGGCACACCTCGACGCAGTCCATGTACTTGCACTTGATGCAGGCCTCGGTCACCACGTAGGTCATCGCAACATCCTCTGACACGCGACGGCCGCCGGCCGTCGCCGCCACCTTCTAACCAAGCGTCCGCTCGATGGCAAGCAAGCGGCCGGGGGCTATTCCATGCCCGTTTCAGGGGCTTTTTCGGCCTCCGGCCGGCTTTCTCCCGCTACGGCGAGATCCTCGTAAAGCGTGCGCGCTTCGGTCGCGGGGCCGCGACGCACGCCCAGCGCCAGCACCCGGACGACGCGGATGCGGGGACCGAGCGGGAAGGTCAGCACGCTGCCGACCCGCACCGGCTGATGCGCCCGCGACACCGGCACGCCATCGAGCCGCAGACGGCCGCGATCGACGAAAGCGGCGGCCTGGCTGCGCGTCTTGAAGAAGCGGGCATGCCAGAGGAACTTGTCGAGCCGCAGCGTCGGCTGCTTCTCGCCGTTCATCGCCGCGACATGATCCGAAGCGGTCTCACTTGAAGAGGCCGAGGTCCTTCAGCTTGGCGAAGGGCGATTCGGCAGCCGGCCCGGTCGAGGCCACCACCGAATCGGCGCCGCCGCCGCGGCCGCGATCCGGCCGCCCGCCGCGACGATCCTCGCGCCGGTCGTTGCGCCTGTCATCGCGCCGCTCGTTGCGACGATCCTCGCCACGATCCTCGCGGCGCGGACCGGCGCGATTCTCGTCGCGCTTGCCACCCTCGGGGCGACGATCGCGCCGGTTCTCCTGCCGGTCGCGCGGCGGACGCTCGCCACGCGGCGCCGCACCGGCCTCGGGCGCTGCCGCATCGGCGGCGGGCTGACCAGGGGCAGCGGCAGTCTGCGCCGCGCCATCGCCCTGCCGGTCGCGCCGCGGCCGGCGCTGACGGCGGTGCTCGTTCTCGCGCGGCGGCCCACCGCGACCTTCGCCGCGACCTTCTCCACGGCCCTCGCCACGATGCTCCCCACGATGCTCGCCGCGCTGATGCCGCTGGTGGCGCGGGCGCATCGAGAAGCTGCTCGGCCCCTCGCCGCCCGGCGCGCCATGCACGCGATAGCCAAGATCGCGCAGGATCGCCGTCATCTCGGGTTCCGAGCAGCCGACATACGACATCATCTCGGGGCTGATGCGGAAATGTCCCGGCGGCAGCGGCGCGGGCGCCGCTTCGGCGGCGGGCGGCGCTTCCGTCGCGGCTGTCGCTGCCGCATCGGCTTCGCCCGGAACTGGCTCCGCTGGCGAAGCATCCGCTGCAGCGACTGAGGCTTCGGCGTTCTGCTCTTCGGTGTTCTGGGCTTCGGCGGGCGCCGGCTCGACGGCCGATGGATCGACGGCCGATGGATCGACAGCGGGCGGCGGCGGCGGCGCGGTATCGCCGATCATCACCGCCTCGTCGCCGCCGCTGGAAACGACGGCGGCCTCGTCGCTCACCTGCGCGGCGATTTCGGCCGCCGCGCCATCGTCGAGCAAGGTGGCGTCGACGACGATGCCGTCCAGCGCCTTGGCTTCCGCACCCGTCGCACCGGCCTCGGCATCGGCATTGGCAGCGTCATTGGCCTGAGCGGCAGCGCTCGCCGCTTCGGCGGCCCGCGCTTGCTTGACGGCGCGCTCGTGCGCCTCGCGCGAATCGCGCACCGCCTTGCGGGCGCTGGCGGCGAGGCGCTCGACCATGTCGGCGCGGATCGCCAGCGGACCCAGCGGCAGATAGCCGATGGCGGCCAGGAAATCGCGATCGTCGCCGCGGCCGAGATCGACCGAGGTACGGCCTTCGACCGGCAGGGTCGGCACCGCCGGCAGGCCGCGGGCCACGGCGAACAGCATGGCGCGCACGCGGATCGCGGCCGGCTTCAGCATGGTGGGCAGGTAGAGCGTGTAGATGCCGACCCGCACGCCCAGCCGCCCCAGCACCTTGCGCGAAACCTCGTCCAGCGCGGCGAGCTGTTCGTCGACCGGCTGGCGCGGCATGACGCCGAGCCGCTCGGCAAGCTGGAACATGATGCCGCGCGCGGCCGGCGCGATGTCGCCGTCGCGCCCCTGCACGAGTTCGCCCAGGTGCTTCGCGATCAGGCCCGTGAGCCAGGTGGCGGCGCGCTGGCGCACGGTCTCGCGGCCCGGCCCGTCGAGCAGGTCGGACGGCAGCACCTCGATCTTGGGCGCCAGGATGTCGTCGCCCGGCAGCAGGCGCGCCACCGCGCCGCCCTTCCAGGCGATGCGCAGGTCGGGCGTGATCTCGAATTCGGCATCGGGCGCCTCGGCATAGCGCTGCAGGCGGGCGGGCATGTCCTGACGCAGCACGCGCAGGGCAGCACTCATCACCGCGCGCTGGTCGCCGTGATTGGCGGCCATGTCGGGCACGAAGCGGAAGCCCTCGATGCGCCCGAGGAACTCGCCTTCGGCATGCACTTCGCCGTTGTCGGCGTCGACAGAGGCCATGAAGTCCTCCTGATCCTTCAGTCGTCTCACCAAGAGTGCCGTGCGCCGGTCGACGAAACGCTGCATCAGGCGTTCGTGCAGGGCGTCCGACAATCGGTCTTCCAGCGCCCGCGTGCGTTCCTGCCACGCCAGCGCGTCGTCGAGCCACCCCGACCGGTGGGAAATGTATGTCCATGTGCGCGTATGGGCAATGCGCGACATCAACGTGTCGATATCGCCATCGAAACGCTCCAGCCGCCGGATCTGGCGGTCGACCCAGTCCGCCGGCAGCCTTTCGTCGCCGCCGGTGAGGTAGCGATACACCTGCCCCAGCAGCCGCGTGTGGTCCTCGCTCATGGTCTTGCGGAAATCGGGCACCTGGCAGACGTCCCACAGCAGGCGCATGCGCTGGCGCGAGCCGGCGGCGGCGACGATGTCGGGCTGCTGCGCCAGGGCGGCCAGCGCCAGCACGTCGTCGGCGTCGCGGGCGCGCTGCAGCCCGGCCAGCGGCGGCGGCTCGGCCAGCGATTCGAGCAGGCGAGCGACCGAGGCGAAGTCGAGCCGGTCGTTGCGCCATACCAGGGCCTTGAGCGGATCGAAACGGTGGTTCTCGATCTGCTCGACCATCGCCGGTTCGAGCGGGCCGGTCTCCGCCGTCGTGCCGAAGGTGCCGTCGTTCATGTGGCGACCGGCGCGGCCGGCGATCTGGCCCAGCTCCGAGGCGCTCAAGGCGCGCATCGAACGGCCGTCGAACTTGGTCACCGAGGCGAAGGCGACGTGGTTGACGTCCATGTTCAGCCCCATGCCGATGGCGTCGGTGGCGACGATGTAATCGACCTCGCCTTCCTGGAACATGGCGACCTGGGCGTTGCGGGTGCGCGGGCTGAGCGCGCCCATCACCACCGCCGCGCCGCCGCGCTGGCGGCGGATCAGCTCGGCGATGCCGTAGACCTCGGCCGCCGAGAAACCGACCACGGCCGAACGCCGCGGCAGACGGGTCAGCTTTTTCGGTCCGGTGTAGCTTAGGGTCGAAAAGCGCGTGCGGCCGATGTACTCGGCGTCGGGCGTCAGCCGGGCCAGCAGCGGGCGGATCGTATCGGCGCCCAGCAGCATGGTCTCGTCCATGCCGCGGGCGTGCAGCAGCCGGTCGGTGAAGAAATGGCCGCGCTCGGGATCGGCCGCCATCTGGATCTCGTCGATGGCGAGAAAGCGCACAGGCCGCTCCAGCGGCATCGATTCGACGGTGCAGAAGAAATAGGACGGGTTGGGCGGGATGATCTTTTCCTCGCCCGTGATCAGCGCCACTTTCGACGCGCCGACCAGCCGCACGACACGATCGTAGTTCTCCCGCGCCAGCAGGCGCAGGGGAAAGCCGATCATGCCCGAGGCATGGCCCAGCATGCGCTCGATGGCGAGATAGGTCTTGCCGGTGTTGGTGGGCCCGAGAACGGCGATCAGGCGCGATCCCGCCGCGTCGGCGCGCGCCGGGAACGGAAACTCGTTCATCGTGGATTCATTGGGTGCCTTGCCGCGCTTGGCAAGGGCTCAATCGGCCGTCCTGTGCAAAAAAACCGCCGCCGCGCCTCAGTTGGTCGCGGTCCGCGTCAGCGCCGCCGCGCCCATCATCGGCCCGAGATTGGGATGCTGCACCAGGATGGCCACGCCTTTGGCCGCGCCCAGCCTGTCGGCGCCTATCTTCCACTCGGCGGCGCTGCCGTCCCAGCGCGTCAGCAGATGCAGCGAGCGCACGACGTTGTAGTTGGACAGATCGCGGCCGCGGTTCTCGCCGCGCAGCACCTTGGTGCGATGCTCGGGATCGTAGGTCACCAGCCACACCTCGCAGGGCTCGGCAGCGCGGAACTCGGGCATGCTGACGACGACGCCCTCGGCGCCGCGATCGACGATCCTCGGCGTCATGCGCGGCCATTCCGGCTTCTGCGCTTCGGATATCAGGCCGTAGATGTCGGAGCGGTCGATGCCCGAAGCGTGGCCGCGGCCATGCACCACCATCTCGGGCGTGTAGACGTAACGCTGGCGCAGGCTGCGAGAGTAGCCGCGCTGGCGCTCGGTGAATTCCGGCGTCGCAAACGGATCCTGCCAGCCGATATAGTCCCAGTAGTCGACGTGATACGACAGCGCCACGATGTCGGGCCGCTTGCTCAGTTCGCCAAGAAAGGCGTCGCTGGGCGGGCAGGACGAACAGCCCTGCGAGGTGAAGAGCTCGATCACCGTCACCGGCCGCGACTGCGCCGACGCGGCGGCGCCCTGAAATGCCAGCGCCGCGCCCAGCAGCAGAGCCGGCAGCATGGCCAGCGTTCGATGGAGAAGCGTCGTGCGGTTCATGCCCATGACGCTAGGATCGCGCCATCATCGCGGGCAAATCAAGGATCGGTGAGGCCTGCGCGACCTGAAGAATGTCGCGGGATTTCCGCGCTGCGTCAGCCTGCCTGGACAGCCGTCCGGCGCTCGCGCCGGACCACCAGACCAAGGTAAATGGCGGCGCTGGCCAGGGCGCACAGGCCGACCGTGACCATCATCGGCAGCGGCGTGCCGTCGTGCCAGACGCCGACCAGCGCGCCGCTCAACGCGCCGAGACCGAACTGCAGCGAGCCAGCCAGCGCCGAGGCGGTGCCGGCCATGTGCGGGAAATCCTGTAGCGCCGAGGCCGTGGCGTTGGGCGCCACCAGGCTGAGCGCACAGAACAGCGGGAACAGGCTGATCATCACCCCGGCCAACCCGCCGAAGCCGGTCAGGCCAACCGCCAGCAGCGCGACGCCGGTCAGCGCGACGACGACGACGCCGGCACGCAGCATCTTGCGCGGCCCGTAGCGGCGCACCAGCCGCGAATTGACCGTGGCGGTCAGCACCATGCCCATGACGTTGACCGCGAACAGCACGCCGTAGAAGCGCTCGGAGACGCCGAACAGATCGATGAAAACGAAGGGCGAGCCCGACAGATAGGCGAACATGCCGGCGAACAGCAGGCTGCCGGTCAGCACGAAGCCGAGATAGCGCGCATTGGTCAGCAGCGAGAAATAACCGCCCAGCGTCGAGCGCACGGCGATGGGCCGACGGAACTGCGGCGGCAGGCTCTCGCGCAGCGCCAGCAGGATCAGGCCGAGGCAGACCAGGCCGAAGCCGGACAGCAGCCAGAAGATCGAGCGCCAGCCGAATTCGACCAGCATGAAGCCGCCAATCAGCGGCGCCAGCATTGGTGCGGCGCCGACGATCACCATCATCAGCGACATGGTGCGGGCCGCTTCGTTGTGGCTGTAGAGGTCGCGGATGATGGCGCGCACGATCACCGGCGCGCCGCCGGCGCCCAGCGCCTGCAGGAAGCGAAGGGCGATCAACTGGTCGATCTCGGTCGCCATGGCGCAAAGCGCTGAGGCGCCGATATAGAGGGTCGCCGCCACCATCAGGGTCGGGCGACGGCCGAAACGGTCGGCCAGCGGGCCATAGACCAGCGGCGACAGGCCGAAGCCCAGCAGGAAGGCCGAGAGGGTGAGCTGAACGCGGCTGGCATCGGTGCCGAAGGCGCCGGTCAGCATCGGGAAGCTCGGCAGGTACATGTCGATCGACAGCGGCGCGAAGGCCGTCAGCATCGCCAGCACCGGCAGCAGCACGCGGAAGCGGCGGGACGCGGTATCGGTCATGTCGAGGGAAGCGGTAGCCGCAGCGGCAGGCGGAGGTGTCATGATCAGGAATTTAGCGATGCGCGAGATGCAAACCAGCGCCAAAGTCGCAGGGCTGGAATGCCGCAATGCCGCGGACGCCTGCCAAACGGGCAATCGCCGCCATGCCGCCGCAATCGCCGGCTCAGATCACCTGTGGCGAGTTAAGTCGATGCGGTGGTGGTCCATGAGGCGATTGTGGTGGCGGGGAATGGTCGCGGCGACGATCGGGCTTGGCCTGACGCTGCCG
>JBDZUM010000106.1:0-2963 GCA_040255215.1 Rhodospirillaceae bacterium | reverse complement strand
TCGCCGAAGCTGGAAGAAACCTGACATGCAAACGCCCGGAGCCTTGCGGCCCCGGGCGCTGCCACGCTCTCCGGATGCGGCCGACAGATACGCGCCGACCCCGGAAACTCAACTACGCTACCGATCGGATGCCGATTTCAGGCGCGCCAGAACGGCTTGGCGATTTCGCGCTGCAGGTCGGATTCGCTGAGCGCGATATCCTTCATTTCGCGCCAGCCGAAGCTGGCCAGGGCCTCGCGCTCTTCGATGCGACGGGCCCACAGGGCCAGGGTGGCCTTCAGCCGATCGAGCGCGCCGCTTTCGGCACGCGCGCGCGGCGCGGCTATGACGATGCGATCATGTGCCAGTGTGGCCATGGTGATTCTCCTTCACGACGAACGAGTGAAAGTCGGACGGGCTACTTGCCCATCCCCAGCGCCGCACGATCGAGTTCGCGCTGCACCGTCGCGGCTTGCGCGCGGCGTTTCCACGAACCGAACAGGCGGGCGAACACGGTCCCCAGCATCCGGGCGCGGGCGCGCCTGGCGGCGGCTTCCACCGCGACGACGTCGATATGGCCGGCGGGGGTGAGCGGGACTTCAGAAACCCACTCGTTCTCGAACTCAGTGTATGGCTGCATAACCTAACCTCCTTTGGGTTAGGGCGCCCCTTCCCGGCTGCAGGCAGGTACTCGACGACTTCGTGTCTTTGTGCGCTGCAACCGGGGCTAATATGGCAGCTTACTTGACTTAGTCAAGCAAATTGCTGCGCTGCAACAGAGACTTCATGAACGTCGCGTTGTCTCTTAACTGTCTATAAATATTGAGAATTCCTCGACCGGCGCGCGATCCGTGACGAGGTTGTTCGGGACCTCTGCAGAATCTGCATAGCCTACTGCCAAGCCGCAGAGCACAACCTCGTTGTCGGGTATCGACAGTTCGCGACGGACGATCCGCTGGAATCGGGCAAAGGCCGCCTGCGGGCAGGTGTGCAGCCCCTCCTCGCGCGCCAGCAGCATCAGCGTGCCGAGGAAGATGCCGCTGTCGATCCACTGGCCGTTGCCCATGCCACGATCGATGGTGAGGATCATGCCGACCGGGGCGCCGAAGAACTCGAAGTTCTTCCTGAACTGCGTCGCCATGCCGGCGGCGTCGCCCTTGGGCACGTTGAGCAGCGTGTAGAGATCCTTGCCGACCTTCTTGCGGCGCGCGTCGTAGGGCTGGGTGAAGACGCGCGGATAGACGTCGTATTCCGCCGGCCCGCCTTCCTCGCCGCTGTCGATTGCCTTGAGGATCGCCGCCGACAGGCGACGACGCGCTGCGCCGCTGGTCACATAGACCTTCCACGGCTGCACGTTGCCGTTGGAGGCAGCGTAGCGTCCGACGTCGAGCAGCCGGTGCAGCGCCTCATGCGGCACCGGCCTGTCGTGGAACACGCGCATGGAGTGGCGCGAGAGAACGGCTTCGGAAACTTTCATGGCTGGCGCTCGATCTGAAGGCGGGAGGCCGAATCTGCCTCGCATCGCCTCGCTTGTCGATGCGCCGCGACCCGCTGCTATTGCAGGGCGAAGCTTACGGAGACCGACGCCCGCACCGCGATTTCGCCGCCGGAGAAAACCGGCTGCGCGTCGCCGCCCGCCGCTTCCTGCGACACGTTCTGCGCCCCGCCATAGCGCGTGCCCATCGGAGCCGGCACGCCATATTCCTGGATCGCCTGCACCGGCCCGATCGAGGCGCCGAGCGCCTGCGCCAGCAGCGCCGCCTTCTCCTTCGCCGCCTGCACCGCCAGCAGGCGGGCCGCGTCGCGATGCTTGCGCAATTCCGAAGTCTGCAAGGTGAAACGGCTGGCGGAATTGATGCCGAGCTTCAGCGCCTCCTCGATCAGCGTCTCGAGCTTGGCGAGATCGGTCACCGTGACCACGATGTCGCGCCGCACCAGGTAGGAAGCCGGCCCGGTGCCGTAGTTCTTTTCGAAGCGCGGCTCGACGCGCAGGAAATCGGTCTGCACGTGCCGCTTCTCGATGCCCTGCCGCGCCAGCATCGCCAGGGCCTGGGAAATCTTCTCGGCGTTCTCGCTCTGCGCCTTGGCGAGATCGCGGCTGTCGCTGACCATGCCCAGCACGATAACGGCCCGATCGGGCGCCACCCTCACCTCCGCATCGCCGATAACCGTCACCTGCCGCGGCTTCTCGGCGGTCTGCGCCAATGCCATCGGCGCCGCCAGAACCAACGCCAGAACCGTCGAAATCGTTGCCAGCCTCTTCATGAGCCACCTCCCGGTTGCAAGGATCGTGGCGAGGCTTTGCGGCCGAAAAATGCCGTCCGCACGCCAACGCCGAGGCCGAGGTGACGCAAAAGCAGAAGGCCGCATGCACAAACACGAAGGGCGGCCGAAGCCGCCCCTTGCGCTGGTTCGTCGCAAGGTTACGCCGCCTTCGCCAGGTTGCGCAGCACGTAGTGCAGGATGCCGCCGTTGCGGAAATACTCGACCTCGTCGACCGTGAAGATGCCGCAGGTGACGGTGATGCTCTGCTTGGAGCCGTCCTTGCGCCCGATGGTGACGCCAACATCCATGCGCGGCTTGATGCCGCCCGCGAAGCCGGTGATGTCGAAAGTCTCGCTGCCGTCGAGATTGAGCGACTTGCGCGTCATGCCGTCCTTGAAGATCAGCGGCATGACGCCCATGCCGACCAGATTCGAGCGATGGATGCGCTCGAAGCTCTCGACCAGCACCGCCTTGACGCCCAGCAGCACGGTGCCCTTGGCGGCCCAGTCGCGCGAGGAGCCGGTGCCGTATTCCTTGCCGGCGACGACGACCAGCGGCGTGCCAGCCTGCTTGTACTTCATTGCGGCGTCGTAGATCGGCATCACCTGGCCGCTCGGCACGTACTTGGTCACGCCGCCTTCGACGCCGGGCACCATTTCGTTCCTGATGCGGATATTGGCGAAGGTGCCGCGCATCATCACTTCGTGGTTGCCGCGCCG
>JBDZUM010000208.1:0-2884 GCA_040255215.1 Rhodospirillaceae bacterium | reverse complement strand
CCAGACTTACCCTTTGCCCCACCGGCGCAAATTGGCTACCTAAGGGCCCCGGGAACAGGGGCAATCCAGCCATGAACGACAACGAGCACAAGGGCCTGCTGCCGGCCGGCCTGGGCGACATGCTGCCGCCCGAGGCGGCGCTGGAAGCCAGCGTCATCGAGCAGCTCATGGCGCGGCTGGCGGCCAATGGCTACGACCGGGTCAAGCCGCCGCTGGTCGAGTTCGAGCAGTCGCTGCTGGCCGGCGCCGGCCAGCAGATGGCGTCGCAGACCTTCCGGCTGATGGACCCGGTGTCGCAGCGCATGCTGGGCGTGCGCGCCGACATGACCCTGCAGATCGCTCGCATCGCCGCCAGCCGGCTGCGCGACGTCGGCCGGCCGCTGCGCCTGTCCTATGCCGGACAGGTGCTGCGGGTGAAGGGCTCGCAGCTGCGCCCCGAACGGCAGTTCGCGCAGATCGGCGCCGAGCTTATCGGCACCGATTCGGCTGAGGCCGACGTCGAGGCGGTGCTGCTGTCGGCGCTGGCGCTGCGTTCGCTGGGCATCGAGAACCTGTCGGTCGATCTCAACCTGCCGACCCTGCTGGCGGCGGTCGGCTCGGGCTCGGGCGTCGCCGACGACAAGTTTCCCCGCCTGCACGATGCGCTCGAGCGCAAGGACGAGGCGGGCGTGCGGGCGCTGCTGGGCGAAAGCGATCCCAGGGCGATGGCGCTGTTCGTGGCGCTGCTGCGCATGGTCGGCCCGGCCGACGCGGTGGTGGCGAAGATCGCGGCCCTCGACCTGCCGGAGGCCGCGCGCGCGGAGGCGCGGCGGCTGGGCGAGGTGGTGGCGCGGCTGCGGCGCGCCGATCCGACGCTCAAGCTGACCGTCGATCCGGTCGAGTATCGCGGCTTCGAATATCATACCGGCGTGTCGTTCACGCTCTTCGCGCTCGGTGTGCGCGGCGAGCTGGGGCGCGGCGGGCGTTACGTGACGCGCGAGGGCGAGGCGGCGACCGGCTTCACGCTCTACCTCGACACCATCCTGCAGGCGGTCAAGCCGCCGCCGGCCAAACGCCGGCTGCTGCTGCCGGCCGGCACGCCGATCGCCGATCGCCAGCGCCTGCAACAGGAGGGATTCGTCACCGTCACCGCGCTCGACGCCGGCGGCGACTTCAAGGCGGAAGCCAAACGCATCGGCTGCACCCACGCGCTGATGGACGGCGCGGTCGTGGCGCTGGCGCAACAGGAGAAGTAGGGACATGGCGAACGTCGCGGTCGTCGGCTCGCAATGGGGCGACGAGGGCAAGGGCAAGATCGTCGACTGGCTGGCCGAACGGGCCGAGGTCGTGGTGCGCTTCCAGGGCGGGCACAATGCCGGCCATACGCTGGTGATCGGCAACAACACCTACAAGCTGGCGCTGCTGCCTTCGGGCGTGGTGCGGCCGGGCAAGGTCTCGATCATCGGCTCGGGCGTGGTGGTCGATCCCTGGGCGCTGCTCGAGGAAATCGAGAAGGTCCGCAAGCAGGGCGTCAGCATCACGCCGGAGACGCTGAAGGTGGCGGAGAACGCCACGCTGATCCTGCCGGTGCATCGCGAGCTCGACCGCGCCCGCGAGCAGACCCAGCGCATCGGCACGACCATGCGCGGCATCGGCCCGGCCTACGAGGATCGCGCCGGCCGCCGCGCCATCCGCGCCGCCGACCTGGCCGACATCGACGCGCTGGAGGAGCGAGTCGGCATGCTGCTGGCGCACCACAACACGCTGCGCCGCGGCTTCGGCCTGGAGGAAATCGACGGCCGGGGGCTGATCGCCCAGCTCAAGGAGATCGCGCCGAAGATCCTGCCCTTCGTCGACGCCACGTGGCGTACGCTCGACAGCCTGCGCAAGGCCGGCAAGCGCATCCTGTTCGAGGGCGCGCAGGCAGCCATGCTCGACGTCGACCACGGCACCTATCCCTACGTCACCTCGTCGAACACGCTGGCCGGCCATGCGGCGGCCGGATCGGGCATCTCGCCGGCGGCGATCGGCTACGTGCTGGGCATCACCAAGGCCTATACGACGCGAGTCGGCGCCGGGCCGTTCCCGACCGAGCAGGACAACGAGATCGGCGAGACCTTGGGCCAGCGCGGCCACGAGTTCGGCACCAATACCGGGCGCAAGCGGCGCTGCGGCTGGTTCGACGCGGTGATGGTGCGCCAGGCGATCAAGTTCGGCGGCATCGACGGCATCGCGCTGACCAAGCTCGACGTGCTCGACGGCTTCGAGGAGCTGAAGATCTGCACGTCCTACAAGCTCGACGGCAAGACCATCGACTACCTGCCGGCGGCCACAGCCCTTCAGGCGCGGGTCGAACCGGTCTACGAGACGATGAAGGGCTGGAGCGACACCACCCGCGGCGCGCGTTCCTATACGCAGCTCCCCGGCCAGGCCAACAAGTACGTGCGCCGCATCGAGGAACTGATCGAGGCGCCGGTGACCCTGCTGTCGACCAGTCCCGACCGCGACGACACCATCCTGATCCGCGATCCGTTCAACGACTGAGGACGGAGGTCTGGCCGGCTGCGGCCATCGCTTCGCGTTCCGCCTCGATTCGCCGCGCGAAGGCCTCGAGATTGCGCCGCACCCCGGCGAGCCAGGCGGCCGCGAACGCAACGAAGGCGGCGACGGCGAGGGATTCCACGACGGCGTAGAGAAAGAGCCGCTCGCCGGTGAGTTCCCACTCATAGAAAACGGGCGTCAGCAGCACCAGGAGCATTGCGACCGCCAGGCCGGCGCTGAGCGGGCTGGTTCGATCCTCCTTCTCCATGTCCGCGACGTCCTTGCTCGCGGCGACGCGCAGTCTGGCGTCGATCTCCGCCAAACCCATCCACGGCCGTATGAAGTCGAGTATCGGAACGAACAG
>JBDZUM010000105.1:0-15161 GCA_040255215.1 Rhodospirillaceae bacterium | reverse complement strand
CCCCTATAGGTGATCCACGGTCTGAGGGAGATTCGGCCCGTGTGATGCGTCCTGTCGGGCGCGCCGGAGCGTAGCGTAGGCGGGACCGACAGGACGCGGCAAGATGGTTTCCGGCGCCGGTGGCCGGTATTGCAGCGAGGAGTGCGGGCGCACGGTGTTGTAGTGGCGCCGTCGCGCGTCAGATCAGCCGCAGGCTCCCGAAGCTGGCGTGGCCTTTCCTGCCGATGACGATGCGATCATGCAGGGCGATGCCTAAAACTTTGGCTACCGCCTGCACCTTGCGGGTCGTTTCTATGTCGGCCTGCAAGGGGGGTGAAACGCCGGAGGGGTGGTTGTGCACAAATCGACTCTGCAAACTATCGCGATGCTGCCTCTTATCGTTTGTGTGCTTCAATCACGAAAAGGCACGTTAGCGTGGGTTCAGGGTTGGACAAACGAGCAAGTCTGGGATGCCATTTGGCGATAGGCCCTACACCGCTTGGTTTGACTGGCATCCCCGCGTAGCATCGGCTTTATCTCGCCCCTTTTGCCCCAAGGCCTTCATGGTTAACACGACTCGCAAGCTCGCCACCATCGTTGCGTTGGACGTCGCCGGCTATTCCGCCCGCACCGAAGCCGACGAGGCGAAGACGACGGCCGAGGTGCGAGCGCTGCGCAAGGTGATCGAGTCCATCGCCGCTCGTCACGGCGGGCGCGTGTTCAATACCGCTGGCGACGGCTTCATGTTGGAGTTTGGTTCGAGCCTCAGCGCGGTCGAAGCGGCATTCGAACTCGCCGAGACCTGCGAACCAAAGGTGCGCGTCGGCGTGCATCTCGGCGACGTGGCAGTGCTGCCCAACGGCGACCTTCTCGGCCACGGCGTCAACGTCGCCGCCCGCTTGATGGCGCAGTCGTCACCGGGCGGAGCACTGGTGTCGGGCGCCGTGCGTCAAACGATCCGTGGCCCGGTCGCCGAACGTCTGCAATCGCAAGGCCGGTTCAAGCTCGACAAGATGGCCGAGACCATCGAGGCATTTGCAATGGCCGCTGCAGTAACGGCAATCACGGACTCGCCGTCGAAGAGTGCGGAACCGATTCTGATCGTGTTGCCGTTCGACAATTTGTCGACCGATCCCGAGATGCAGTTCTTCTCCGACGGTGTCAGCGAGGAGATTATCCAGCGACTGTCGCGAGGCGCGAAGCTGAAGGTCATTGGGCGCACGTCGAGCTTTCAATTCCGCGGCGAAAAGAAGGGCGAGGCGGCGCGTACTCTGAGATGCAGCCACGTGCTTGACGGCTCGGTGCGCCGGTCTGGCGCGCGGGTGCGCATCGCGGCCCATTTGTTGGAAGCGTCCTCGCACACCACCCTGTGGTCCGACCGCTACGATCACAGCCTTGACGACACGTTCGCTGTGCAGGATGAGATTTCCGAAGCGATCGCCGCCGCGCTGCACGAGAAGTTCACGAGTTTCTCGACCAAGGCCATCAGTCCGGCGGCTTATGACTTCTATTTGCGTGCCAGTCCGAAGTCTTATGCGCCCGACGAGTTGCGCACGAATATCGAACTGCTGGAACGCGCGACGCAGGACGCACCGAACTTCGCCGAGGCCTGGGGAAGATTGGCTTATCTGCGCTCATGGCTTCGTTCCTATGAGCCCTTTGCCGAGCGTGCGGCGAGCGCCGCGCTGATCGCGCGTGAGGTCGAGCACGCTCTAGCGCTTGACCCTCTGAATGTGGACGCGTTCGCGGCGCAGTATTTCGTCGTTCCACCCTTTGGAAGTTTCGCAGCGGCAGATGCAGCCATGGAGCGCATTCGCCGGACGCCCGGTTACAGCGAAGGGCATGGATTCATCGGCTGGCATGCAAGAACGATCGGCCGGGTCCGAGAATGCGCGCAAGATACCGAGCGTGTCTATCGTTTGGATCCGCTGAACCCAATGTATGCCAACTTCGCCGCACTCGCCCGAATGGCCATAGGACAAGTGGCTGAGGCCGTGCCTCTGCTGGAAGACATTTTGGCGCGCGTCCCGAACATGAGTTTTCCGGTTGCGAATCTCATGCGCGCTTACGCCTTCCTTCAGGATTGGCCGGCCGTGGACAGATTGCTCGATCCGGCGGCCAACCGCCCACTGCGCGAGTTCCAGGAGGGCCTGATGTTTATCCGGGCTAAGCGCAGTCCGACGCCGGAGAACATCGGTGCGGTGCGAGATGCGCTGGCCGGGCATGCCGCTAGGACGGGTTGCGTAGATGTCGCTCGTCTCGTCTATGCAGCGCATCTGGGTCTGGTTGACGACGCGTATCGCGTGGCCGGGAGCGCTCGTCTTGGTCCGCGTGGCACGGTCGACGACATGATGGGCCCCGATGGCTACCGCACGGGCATGCTCTTTTGGAAGGGGATGCCCGAAATCCGCAACGACCGGCGCTTCGTAACGCTTTGCGCGCGGCTCGGCCTTGTCGAGTTCTGGCTCGGCACACAGAAATGGCCCGATTGCGTTGGCGAGGTGCCTTACGATTTTAAGGCAGAGTGCGAAAAGGCACGCGACGCGCCAAAGGAGGCGTTCGGGTTTTGAGAAACACCATTCGCAAGATCGCATCCACCATTAGGGTCCGGCCCAGCGAGGGAGACGGACGATGAAGCGAAACAGGTTCAGCGAGGAGCAGATAATTGGGGTGCTGCGGGAGCATGAAGCCGGTGCGAAGACGGCGGCTCTCTGCCGCCGGCACGGCATTTCCGAGGCGAGGTTCTACAACTGGAAAGCCAGGTTCGGAGGCATGGATTGCAGGCTGGCGTCCCCAAGGGGATTCGAATAAGTCATCCAAAAAAGCCCTGTTTTCTGTGGTTTTTTGAAGCTGCTACGAAGTGTATAGCAGCCCTTTTCGTAGCAAACCGGTTGATCCATCGACTATTTTAGTGTGGACCCTGAAGGAGAAGGAAAATGGGCAAGAGGCACGGTTCTGAGGAGATTATCGGCAAGCTGCGTGAGGCTGAGATTGTTCTGGCGCAGGGCGGGACGACGGGGGATGCGTGTCGTCGGATCGCGGTCAGCGAGCAAGCCTATTTCCGCTGGCGCAAGGAGCACGGCGGTCTGAAGACGGATCAGGCACGGCGAATGAAGGATCTGGAGAAGGAGAACCTGCGGCTTCGCCGGGCGATCTCCGACCTGACGCTCGACAAGCTGACCCTTCAGGAGGCCGTCCGGGGAAACTTGTAGGCCCCGCGCGGCGGCGGCGCTGCATCGACCACACGCCATAACGGCTGAACCAATCTGTTGCACGGCGGTATGACTGATCGTCGATCGGGAACCAGCGGCGGCCGCGAAGCGCTGAAAAGAACCTGCCGAGCACCCAATTCACCAGCGAGCCGAGCGAATTGCCTGCCGTTGCGACAACAACCAAGGTGGCAGGCTCGCCGCGCCCCATGGCCAAAAGCGTCAGGAGAGCAACTTCCGAAGACCCCGGCAGGAAGGGTCGCCGAAGTGAACGCGCTTATGAAGAGGGCGGCATATGCGGCAAGTTCGGTTCCAGTGTCTGCTACCAATTTGGCTTTGCCCTGAATATCGTCACACGCTGCCATCTTCTTTTGCCGCATGATCAGCGGGGCGGGTCACTTCGGCGATTGATTTCGGCGTGTCGGGCCAGGACGGCCGACGGCCATCGGCTCTTGATGAATGCGAGAACGGCCCAGATTTCCTCATCTGTCAGGACATCGGCATAAGCCGGCATATCGCTCTCGTAACCAGGTATGAGTGCCGAGACGCCATCTTTGGTGATGCGAAACAGGATCTCGTCCGCATGGTGCCAAGTGTGCCCGGTTTCGTCATGTGGTGGCGCGGGCAGGCGGCCATCGGGCCGACGGGTTCGCCAATCTGGCTATCCTTCCAGGTCAGCTCCGTGACAGGTGGCACAGTGTTTTCGGTAGACCTGCTCAACCAGCTCAACCTGCCGCGTATTTCGGGGATCGGCCTGAACCCACTGCGGTTGGCGACCAATACCACCAAGGAAAGCCGCTATGGTCACAGAGGCAGTAGCAGCGGCAATACCGATGATGATGATCGTCGACTTCATTGAGCTCCCAGCCGTTGCCAGGTCCGGCCGCCATCGCCGCTGCTCAGCAGCTCGTTTTGATGCGTCGACGCATACAGGCGCGCCGGGTCCTCGGGATCGACGGCGAAATGCAGCAGGTAACGGTCCCCGAAATCGTTGCTCAAGGTTTGCCAGTTGGGAGACGGCTCCTTTGCGCGAAGCAGGCCGCTGCCGAGCATGAACGCGTAGACCGAGCCGTCTGTCGTCACTTCAATCATGCTGACGGGACGGCGCAAAAGATGGGCGGCCTGCCACACGCGACCCCCGTCTACGCTGACGAGAAGTCCCTGCTGTGTCGCTGCGTAGATTCGGGCTGCGTCAGTGGAAGATGCGGCGAGGTCGATCAGGCCGTCGGGCGCTGGTCCCGTACGGCTCCAATGGCGTCCGCCGTCACGACTGACCTGAAGTCCGCCATGGACTCCGTAGATTACGTTCGGATCGGCCCCGCTCACGTCCATTTGGTGAAAATCAACCGGTCCTCCTACTCCTGGCGAGAGCATTGTCCAAGTTTCGCCGCCATTCGTCGAAGCGATGAAACCAAGGTTTCCGCCCCGTGCCGGATGTCCGCTGGCGTAGAGTGTTCTTGCCTCGGTCGGGTGCGGCCTGAAACCCATAAAGTCATCCTGCCGCTCGGAGATAAGATCGACAGTCCCGGATTTCAGCCGCAAGGCATGCAGACCGTGATGGGTGGCGATGAGCAGGCGACCGCGGTCGGCGCGATCGACCGCAAGGCCGTGGATATGCGTAGATCGCAACAGGTCGGCGAGGGGCACGCCGAATTGTGCGTGAGCGGCGAACGGCGTGCTGACGAGCAGCACGGCGGCCGCGAACAGAAAGGTGGTAAAGGACTTCATGGTGTGTCTTTCCGAGGAGCCGCCGACCAAAAAGCGATGATGGGTAGAACGATCCATTGCGCGATGGGCGAAAGGCCGGCATCGATTACGGGGATGACCGGCATCAGGTCACGATAGGCCCAGGCTTCCCGGACCTCGATGTTGAGCCATTCGCTGAAGATGGTGTAGCCGAGACCGATCAGAATGGTGGCGAGGCCCACACGACGGTAGCCTGCATCCGGCCACTGGCTGCTTCCCAACAGGAACAACGCGGCCAGGAGAGCGCTCGTCGCGATCAGGATGTCACCGCCGGTGCAGTGAAGCGCAGCGAAAGCGATCTCGCTGGGAGTGCCGGTTTCCCACCGCGTGTAAAGCGGCATATGGGCGAACTCCCACACGAGATTCCCCAGTGCCATGGCGATGAAGTAGCGACGCAGCACGTTCAGCCAGCCGGGTCCGACTGAATACATCACGACGAAACCTCGACTTCGATGATGTCCGGACTTCTTCGCGCGTATTCCAATGCATAAGCCAGTTCGCCCGAGGAATCGGCGTGGATATCGAGCATCACCTGACCTTTGTCGATCTCCTGCCCGAGGCTCACATTCATGAAGACGCCCGCAGCCTTGGCCTCTGGTGCGCCAGCGAGCTTGGCGAGCCTTGAGAGCTTCCGATTGTTGATATGAACGATACGTCCGGCACGCGGGGCGATCAGCGGATGACGTTGAGCCGCCTCGGGCGGCGTGCGCAATCCACCCTGTGCCTCGCATATTGCCTGGAACTTCTTCCACGCTCGCCCGTCCGCAAGGGTCGCAAGCGCCGCAGTGGTTCCTTCCCCGCTTGCGACCTTCCCGCCGATCTCTAGGGCAGCGCCAGCCAATGTCGCCGACCGCCTGCGCAAATCGCCGGGTGCATCCAACGCGCCTCGGAGAACTGCGAGGACATCGAGCGCTTCTAAGGCCGGGCCTATTCCGCGACCGACCGGTTGCGATCCATCGGTCAGGATGCAGGTGGCCGACAGACCGAAGCGGGACGCGACGGCGCTGATCCGTTCCGCAAGATGACGCGCAGCCGCCTCGCTGCGGACCTTGGCGGTAGGTCCGACCGGAATATCGATCACGACGTGGGTCGAACCGGCCGCGATCTTCTTCGACAAGACAGACGCGATAAGCTGCCCTTCGGTATCGACATCGAGCTCGCGCTCTATGCGGACGAAAATATCGTCGGCGGGGCTCAGATGCATCGCCCCACCCCAAGCGATGCAGCCACCCTCGGCTTCCACCACGCGTCGCATCGTCGAGATGTCGAGGTCGACAGGAGCGAGCGTCTCCATCGCATCGGCAGTGCCTGCCGGTGAGGTGATCGCACGCGACGAGGTTTTGGGGATGACGAGCCCATGGGCTGCAACAATCGCGACGACGATAGGGGTGGTACGGTTGCCAGGCAGTCCCCCGATACAATGCTTGTCGACCACGATCGGGGAATCCCAGCGCAAGCGCTCGCCGACATCGACCATGGCGCCAGTCAGATCGATGGTCTCCTGCTCATCGAGAGGCAGGGCGGCGCTCGCCGTGAGAAATGCCGCTAGGTGCACGTCGGTATAGCGACGTGCGGCGACATCCTTGACAATCGACCCGATGGCGTGCGCGTCAAGCCGGTTCCCGTAGATCCGGCGGCGGACGCTGGCGAGGGATTCTAGCGTCGGTGCATGCGTGACGGTGACCGCCGCGTCGTCGTCAAGGCGTAGGATCTGCCATGCGGTTTCCGTAAGGGCAATCTGGTCAATGGCGAGCAGATCGTCCCCTTCGATTTGGAACAGGGTTGCCTGTAACTCCCGGCCGCCGCTCGACACCAGTACTTGCGATCTGGAAGCCAGACCTTCCGAGCGGCAGACATGGCAGTCGGTCCGCATGATGACCACCGCCTGGTGCTGTGTGTGCAGGCGAAGTCGTTTGGCGCGAAGTGCCGGTGGGGCGAGGAGTTCAGCATCGCCGGGGGTCATAGGTCGAACGCCTGATCCTGGCGGGGAACGGACGCATCCCATCCGAGGTCTTTGTCGATGCGGACGCGCAGCGCCTCGGCGGCCTCAGCCTCTCCATGAACGATGAAGGTGCGTGCCGGCGCATGACGGAATCCGGAAAGCCAACGCATCAACTCATTAGAGTCCGCGTGCGCCGAGAGCGCAGGCAGATCGGCAACCTCTGCCTGAACCGGGATCCACTGTCCGTGAATCTTGATCTCGCGGGCGCCCTGCAGCATGGCCCGTCCGCGCGTGCCGGCCGCCTGGAAACCGGAGAACAGGATGGTGTTTTTTCGATCGGGTGCAAAGGCTTTGAGATGGTGGAGAACGCGGCCACCGGTTGCCATGCCGCTGGCTGAAATCACCACCTTGGGATAGGAACTTTCGGTAATTCCCTTGGATCCTTCGACGTCCCGCGTGTAGGTGGCGATCCCGCAAATCGCGTCACAATCCTCCGGCCGAAGCCGATGATCGTCGCGATGGGCGTGGAGCAGGTCCGTCGCGCTGATCGCCATGGGGCTGTCGAGATAGATTGGGATTTGTGAAAGCCGGCCCGCCGACCTCAGCTTCCACAGATGATAAAGCAGCGATTGTGCCCGGCCGACGGCGAAGGCCGGGATCACGACGGTCCCGCCGCGCCGAACCGTGCGCTCGATGACAGACCCCAGCAGTTCCGTTGGATCGCCCGGTTCATGGATACGGTCGCCGTAAGTCGATTCAATGACGATGTAGTCGGCCTCGGGGACAGGCTCCGGATCAGGCATGACGGGATCTCCGTAGCGGCCCAGATCACCCGAAAAGACGATGCGCTTGCCGCCCCAGTCGATATCGGCGGTGGCAGCACCCAGGATATGGCCAGCATGCCTGAACATCACGATCGCCCCGCCGGGAAGCTGGAGAGGCTGGCCGAACGGAACGGACGAGAAGCGTTCCAGCGCGCGTTCCGCATCGTGAACGCCGTAGAGCGGCAGGGCAGGCTTGTGCTTGGAGAACCCCTTGCGGTTCGCGTATTCGGCATCTTTCTCCTGGAGGTAACCGCTGTCCCTGAGGATCAGCTCTGCAACGGCGCGGGTCGCGTCCGTAGCGAAGATCTTGCCGCGGAATCCATCTTTCACGAGTTTGGGCAAATATCCCGAATGATCGAGATGCGCATGGGTCAGAACGACCGTGTCAATGCTCGAAGGGGCAATCGGCAGTGGCTCCCAGTTCAGCTCCCGCAGGTTCTTGAGGCCCTGGAACAAGCCGCAGTCGATCAGGATCCGCTTGCCGTCATGCTCGAGAAGATGTTTCGAGCCGGTGACAGTGCCGGCTCCGCCGAGTGATGTGAATTTCAGCATGATCGTCTCCTGGTCGAATTCATGTGCCTGGTCGCCAACTGACGGGGCTCGCCGCTCATTCGACGCCACCCGTCCAGGGCGGTGCATCGCTTGCGGGAAACGAGTCCATGCCTGCCTGTTCGACTTCGTCGCAAGGTTCGGGCGGACGGCGGTGCCGTATTGTCTTGTCCGGAGCCTTCTTTGCGGATCCGATCGTCGCGGCGATCAGCGGCGCAAGGCGGATGGCGTTGCTCTCGTGGGGAATGGAATCGCTGGAAACAATTCTGTCGGTCAGCCCTCTAAGGCGCGCGTAGGACTCTTCAGCGAACACACCGTGGACCACCGCGCAGACCGGTCGCCGGAAGCCCTGGAGCGGCAGCTTCTTTGCCGCCTCCACAAGCGTTTGCCCGGAGGAGGCGATGTCGTCCACAAGGACCGGACGGCGGGCCCTCCACTCCGAGAGGTCGGGAAGTTCGACATCGACGTTGCGGTCGCCGTGACGGATCTTGCGCAGGACGGCATAGGGAGCGGTAATGCGCCGGGCGATGGCCGACACCCACTGTTCACTCTCCTCATCCGGGCCGATGATCAGCGGTTGGTCGACCTCGGCGGCGATCCAGTCTGCCAGCAAAGGTGCCGCGTGGAGCGTGTCGGCCGGGATCGTGTAGAGCGCCGAGAGCGCGGGATACCGGTGCAGGTGGGGGTCGACCGTCACCAGGCGGTCGAAGGTCGAGGACAGGACCCGCGCGAAGGTCTTCGAGGTCACAGCCTCGCCCGGTTGAAAGCGTCGGTCCTGTCGCATGTAGGCAAGATAGGGCGCGATCAGCGTCACCTCGCTCGCGCCGAGCGCGCGGGCGGCGTCGGCGGCGAATGCGAGGCGGAGGAAGCCATCGTCCGGCCGTGCAAGCGTGCAGACCAGGTCCACCGGTCGACCGGCGACATCCGAAAGAATGCGGACATAACTCTCGCCATCGGGGAAACGCCGGGTTTCGATGTGGCCAAGCTCCCATCCTCCGGCTTCGGCAAGATGACGGGCGAAAGTTTCGTTGCCGGGCAAAGGCAGGATCAGCCGCATGTCAATGGACTCTTTCAGTTTCTACCGGTGGCCCTCAGTGCCGCCCGTAGAAGCACAGCTCACCCATTCTCACGCTCCACCGGCGATCTATCTCGTCTTCGACAATCGCAATCCTCCACCGCCGTCACAGCCAACCGCCGGTGAATCCCGCGCGACGGAGACCTGTAACTACGTAAGGGCTGGCGCGCATCAGCCGCCACAGTAACTCCGATCGGTAATTCTCACACATCAGCACCACAGGACCAAGGTTGATTCCGAAGTGATAAGGCGACGTCCAGCCAGCGTGGACATCTGCTTCGTTCTGAAAGCTCAGGTTGAAGCTACACCGAAAGCAGTACTTTCCGGTCACCTGCGGATACACATCCTGAAAATGCGCAATCGTCGGCAACACGATCTCCGGGGCGAACGGCAGCGACGCCACCACGGCCCATGGCGCGACCGTCCCATCGTCAGGGCCGTATGGTGCGCCGCGGGCGACATAGTCGAAGAAGGCGCGCTCAATGCCGTTGACACGGCGCGTCGACCAGCCGGGCCCGTCGCTCGCGGTCAAGCCCCAGAAGTTCTCTCCGTATCCCACAAATTCGAGTGGATTGCGGATCGCGTACTCCCGTTGAACATGGGTCGCGCGGCAGCTGTTCTCGAAATAATCGATGCCCTTTTCTCGCGCAAATGCGTCCTGGATTCCGCGGAAGTCTATCCAGATGTGCGAATACTGGTGGATGAAGAGCGGGCCGCCATAGATGAATTCGTAGCCGTAGATCTCCTTCCATTCGTAGGTCGATGCCCAAGCCGCGTAGCTCTCCGTTGGCAAGGGGCGAGCCGGCGAGCCCAACCCAAGCACGTACAGCAGAACAGCCTCGTCATAGCCTTCCCAGCGGTAGGGCAGAAATCCGGCCTCGGGTGTCCACCCGTGGGTAAGCGTCGCCCCACCGTCGCAGGCCCATGGCCAGTCCACTCGGCGGTAGAGCGCGTCCGCCAGTGTCCGTATCTCTTGCTCGTTTTCACTGTCCTGATCGAAATACGCTGCGGCGGCGAGCATGCCGGCCAGCAGGAAGCCGGTATCGACGGTTGACAATTCGCAAAGGCCTGCGCGCCGCCCGGTGATCATGTCGAGAAAATGATAGTAGAAGCCTTTGTGCCCACTCGTATTAGGGCTTGTTCCCTGCGCGCTGGTCCAGAAGAACCGCAATACCGCCAGGGTCCGCCCTATCGCATCGATGCGCGATATCCATGCGCGCTCGACGCCGACGGGGTAGGCCGCGAGCGCGAAACCCACAGCCGCGATGCTCGCGGGAGCGTCCGGCTGCGATTTGTCAGCCACGAGGCCATTCGCGGGATTGGTTTCGTTCAGAAAGTAATCGAAGGCATGACGTTGCAACGCATCCAGCCTCCTCTCCGCAAAGCTCGGTAACCTCGCGTATGGTTGTCGCGGTATCATAGGCTCCACCGTTTAACAGCGTCGGCACAACGCCTGTTCTTCTTGAACGCGCCAATGGGCGTACTCGTCGATGTATTCCCCATTAATCGCTTCTGAAGAGTGATTCTGCCTCGCCGCCAGCTCTGCTTCACTAGCTGTCCACCTTATCGATCTCGTTGGTCTCCCGGCGCGCCTTCGCAACCCAGCACATGTCGCAGACCGAAACCCCGGCCGAAAGTGTTCGGCGCCGGATATAGTGCCACTTCCGGTGCAACTTCGCTCAAAAAGGAATTGATATCGCTTTGCAGCCACCGAGTTTCGTGGCCAGTCTTGTTCCTCGGGCTTCGATCCAGGAGAACAGGCTAAGCGGCATTCTGAATGAAACGCCACAAAACCCAGCGTGCGATGCGCCACTGAATCTGGTCCTTGCCGCTTGTCCCGCCGAACATCCTCATTGCGTGATCCTAAGTACTGCTAGCCCGTATTTCTCAAACTCCTTGCGTCGTCAGCTGGCCCGCAGCGCCATCGCCCGCGCGCAGACGTTATCGACGGTAAAGCCGTACTCGCGCAGCAACACCTCCGCCGGCGCGGACGCGCCGAATCGCTCCACGCTCAGCACGTCTCCCATAGCACCAACGTAGCGGTGCCAGCCCTGTGCCACGCCCGCTTCGACCGCCAAGCGCGCGCCGACCGACCGCGGCAGCACGGCGTCGCGTTCGACTTGCGGCAGAGCATCGAACAACTCCCAGCTCGGCATTGACACGCAGCGCACCGCAATGCCTTGGCCTTGCAGGCGTTCGGCCGCAGCGACGATCAGGCCGACCTCGGAGCCGCTGGCGATCAGGATCAACTGCGGCCTAGCGTTGGGCGCATCGATGAGGACATAGGCGCCGCGGCGCAGGCCGTCCGCGGGCGCGTAGCGGCTGCGATCGAGCGTGGGCAGGTTCTGCCGGCTCAGCACCAGTGCCACCGGGCGATCGCGGGTCTCCAGCGCCACGCGCCACGCGACCGCCGTTTCGTTGGCGTCGCCGGGGCGGATCACGGTCAAATTCGGGATCGCGCGGAGCGCGGCCAACTGCTCCACCGGCTGGTGGGTGGGGCCATCTTCGCCGAGCGCGATGCTGTCGTGTGTGAACACCTGCACTACGTGCAAGCCCATCAGCGCCGCCAGCCGTATCGGCGGACGCATGTAGTCGGAGAAGATGAAGAAGGTCGCGCCATAGGGTATAAACCCACCATGCGCGGCCAAGCCGTTGATGATCGCGCCCATCGCGTGCTCGCGTACGCCAAAATGCAGGTTGCGCCCGGCGTAACTCCAGCCACCGCCGCTTGAGCCTTGCATATCGATGTCCTTACCCGGCGGCGGATTGAAATCGCCGAGGCCTTTCAGCGCAGTGTAGGTCGACGGATCGAGGTCGGCAGATCCGCCGAACAAAGCCGGCATCCGCGGTGCCACCGCGTTCATCACTTTGCCCGAGGCAACGCGCGTGGCCATGCCCTTGGTGTCGGTGGGAAACTCAGGAACATCCGCGTCCCAGCCCTGCGGCAGCTCGCCGCCCAGCCTTTGCCGCAGCTCCGCTGCCAGATCGGGGTAGGCCCGCGCGTAGGCCGCCATGCGCTCGTTCGACGCCGCCTCGTCGCGCGCGCCGCGTTCCACCGCCTCGCGGAAACGCGCCAGCGCCGGTTCCGGAATCAGGAACGGCGGCTCGGCCGGCCAGCCGAGGTTCTGCTTGGTCAGGCGCACCTCGTCGACGCCGAGCGGCGAACCATGCGCCTCGAAGCTGTCGTGTTTGTGGGGGGAACCGTAGCCTATGTGGGTGCGCACCAGGATCAGCGAGGGCCGCGAGGTTTCCGCGCGTGCGGCGTCGAGCGCAGCGTCGATCGCAGCAAGGTCATTGCCATCCGTAACCGCAACCGTGTGCCAGCCATAGGCATCAAAGCGGGTGGCTCGGTCCTCGGTAAAGCTGATGTCGGTGCCGGCGGCGAGCGTGACGTGGTTGTCGTCGTACAGGCAGATCAGCTTGCCGAGCTGGAGATGCCCGGCAAGCGAGGCTGCCTCGCAGGCCACACCTTCCATAAGGTCGCCGTCGCCCGCCAACACATAGGTCGCGTGCTCGATTATCGCATGGCCCGGCTGGTTGTAGCGCGCCGCCAGTTGCGCCTCCGCGATGGCCATGCCGACAGCGTTGGCGAAACCCTGGCCAAGCGGCCCAGTGGTGGTTTCCACGCCCGGCGTGTGTCCACGTTCCGGATGTCCCGGCGTCTTGCTGCCCCATTGCCGGAACTGCTTGATGTCGTCCAGTGAGAGCTCGTAGCCGGTCAGATGCAGCAGACTGTAGAGCAGCGCTGAACCGTGCCCGGCCGAAAGCACGAAGCGGTCGCGATCGAACCACAGCGGATTGCGCGGATTGTGCCTGAGCACCCGCGTCCACAGCACGTAGGCCATCGGCGCTGCGTCGAGCGGCAGCCCCGGGTGCCCGCTGTTCGCCTTTTGCACGGCGTCCACCGACAGGAATCGGATTGTGTTGACACATTGCTGATCAAGATCCTCGGACATGGCCGCTCCTATTTGTACTCGGCAAGTGCGGCATCGACGATGCCCTGCGCCTCGCCCAGGATGTCGCGCAGATGGTCCACGCCGCGAAAACTCTCTGCGTAGATCTTGTAAATGTCCTCGGTGCCGGAGGGCCGTGCAGCGAACCAGCCGCTGGCCGCGATCACCTTGATGCCTCCGAACGCCGCGTCGTTGCCCGGTGCGCGGTCGATGATGCTTTCGATTTTTTCCCCAGCGATCTGCGTGATGCGCAACTGCTGCGGCGAGAGTGTCGCCAGCCTCCGCTTCTGCTCGGCGGTTGCCGGCGCCTCGACACGGTCGGCTGCCGGCTCGCCGAGTTCGCGCGTAAGCTCTGCGTAGTATTCGCCGGGATCGCGGCCGGTGCGCGCGGCGATCTCGGCGGACAGCAGCGCCGGCACGATGCCGTCCTTGTCTGTCGTCCACACTGTTCCGTCGATTCGGCTGAAGGACGCTCCGGCGCTTTCCTCGCCACCGAAGCCGAGCCTGCCGTCGAGCAGCCCATCGACGAACCACTTGAAGCCGACCGGAACCTCATAGAGCCTGCGGCCGAGTTTGGCGGTCACGCGGTCGATCAGCGCGCTGCTGACCACGGTCTTGCCCACAGCCGCCTCGCTGTGCCAGCGCGAGCGATTGCGGAACAGATAGTCGATCGCGGCACTCAGATAGTGGTTCGGCGGCAGCAGCCCCGCGCTCGGCGTCACGATGCCGTGGCGGTCGTGGTCGGTGTCGCAGGCGAATGCGATGTCATAGCGATCCTTCAGTCCGATCAGCCGCTGCATCGCATAGGGCGAAGACGGATCCATACGGATCTTGCCGTCCCAGTCCAGGGTCATGAAGCCGAATGCCGGGTCGACCTGTTCGCTGACCACGGTGAGGTCGAGCCGATACTGTTCGGCGATCCGTGCCCAGTAGTGCACGCCGGCGCCGCCGAGCGGATCCACGCCTATTCGGATGCCGGCGCTACGGATCGCATCGAGGTCGAGCACGCTGGCGAGGTCGCTCACATAGGCGTCGAGAAAATCGTGCTCGCGCGTCGTAGTGGCGCGATGCGCCTGTGCGAATGGCGTACGCCGCACCGCTTTGAGACCGCCTTCGAGCAGCGCATTGGCGCGACCCTGGACCCAGCCGGTGATTTCCGTATCGGCCGGGCCGCCGTTTGGCGGATTGTACTTGAAGCCGCCATTGTCGGGTGGATTGTGCGATGGCGTGATGACGATACCGTCGGCGGGGCCCGAGGTGCGCCCACGGTTGTAGACCAGGATTGCGTGCGAGATCGCCGGCGTCGGCGTGTACTCATCGCGCGACGCGATCATCGTCTCCACGCCGTTGGCGGCCAAGACCTCCAGCGCGCTTTCGAACGCAGGCTGCGACAGCGCGTGGGTGTCGAAACCGATGTAGAGCGGGCCATCTATGCCCTTGCTTTTGCGGTAGTCGCAGATCGCCTGGCTGATCGCCAGCACGTGCCATTCGTTGAAGCTGCGTTCGAATGAGCTGCCGCGATGCCCGGAGGTGCCGAAGGCGACGCGTTGCGCCGGTACCGTTGGATCGGGCCGCAAGTCGAGATAAGCGGCGAGCAGCTTCGGCACATCGACCAGCAGCGGCAGCGGCGCCAGCTTGCCGGCGAGTGGGCTGATCGCGGCGCTCATGCGCGCGGCGGCTCCCGCAGCTGGCGATAACGGCGGATCAATGTGTTGGTCGAGCTGTCGTGGGCAAGCTGTGGCGCGTTCAGGCTGGCGATTTCGGCAGACCTTTGGAAGGGTACCCCACTCATGTGCGCTTGGAGCTTTTGGGCTGCGCTCCATTCGCTGCCCATTTCCAATTGCGAATCTCAGGCATGTCCTCACCGTGTTTCCGGATGTAGGA
>JBDZUM010000207.1:0-2897 GCA_040255215.1 Rhodospirillaceae bacterium | reverse complement strand
CGATTTCGGACGATTGGCGGACGGCGCGCTCACGACACTTCCCGGCATTGACAGAATTCCGAACGATAGTATGTTACATACCATCGGTATGCAAATTCGGATGGCGTCGCCAGGGAGGCCCAAGTGGAAACCAGAATCGACGAAGTACAGGACGGCATTTTCCGCCTGTCCACCTACGTGCCGCGCGGCGACACCGGCATCACCTTCAATCAGTTCCTGATCACGGCCGACCAGCCGATGCTGTTCCATTGCGGCCAGCGCTTCCTGTTCGACGGCATGGTACAGGCGATGCGCAAGGTCATCGACCCGACATCGCTGCGCTGGATCGGCTTCAGCCACGGCGAAGCCGACGAAAGCGGCTCGATGAACGAATGGCTGGCGCTGGCGCCGCAGGCCACCGTGGCGCATTCGCGGCTGGGCTGCTCGCTGGCAGTGCAGGATCACGCGATTCGCGCGCCCCGCACCGTCGCCGATGCCGAGACCATGGATCTCGGCGGCAAGACCGTGCGTTTCATCGAGACGCCACATGTGCCTCACAACTGGGAGGCCGGTCTGCTGTTCGAGGAGACCACGGGCACGTTCTTCACCAGCGATCTCTTCACCGCGTTCGGCGCCTGCGACGTGGCGAGCGACGGCGGCGACATTCTGACGCCGGCGATCGCCACCGAGGAGGCCGCGGGCTTCACCAGCCTCGGGCCGAAGACGGCGCCGACCCTGCGCAAGCTCGCGGCACTCAAGCCCCGGCATCTGGCGCTGATGCACGGCCCGACCTGGAGCGGCGACGGCGCGCAGATGCTGGACGAGTTGGCCGGCTATTACGACGCGCGGCTGCGGCGGGAAATGGCAGCCTGAAACGAAAAAAGGCGGACCCGAAGGTCCGCCCTTGATCGATCGGCCGGAAGCGGCTTTCTACCACTTCGCCATCTTGGCCTTGAGGTTCTGGTCGAGCTTGTCGAGGAAGTCCTGGGTCGTCAGGAACTTCTGGTTCGGGCCGATCAGGACCGCCAGATCCTTGGTCATGTCGCCCGCCTCGACGGTCTCGACGCAAACCTTCTCGAGGGTCTCGGCGAACTTGGTCACGTCGGGCGTGCCGTCGAACTTGCCGCGGTAGGAGAGACCCTGCGTCCAGGCGAAGATCGAGGCGATCGGGTTGGTCGAGGTCGGCTTGCCCTTCTGGTGCTCGCGATAGTGGCGCGTCACCGTGCCGTGGGCGGCCTCGGCCTCGACGGTCTTGCCGTCCGGCGTCAGCAGCACCGAGGTCATCAGGCCCAGCGAGCCGAAGCCCTGCGCCACCGTGTCGGACTGCACGTCGCCGTCGTAGTTCTTGCAGGCCCAGACGAAGGCGCCTTCCCACTTCAGCGCCGAGGCGACCATGTCGTCGATCAGACGATGTTCGTAGACGATGCCCGCTTCCTTGAACTTGGCGGCGAACTCCTTGTCGAAGATGTCCTGGAACAGGTCCTTGAAGCGGCCGTCATAGGCCTTGAGGATCGTGTTCTTGGTCGACATGTAGACCGGCCATTTGCGCGCCAGGCCGTAGTTCAGGCAGGCGCGGGCGAAGCCGATGATCGATTCGTCGAGATTGTACATCGACAGCGCGACGCCGCCGCCGGGGAAGTTGAACACTTCCTTTTCGATCACCTTGCCGTCCTCGCCGACGAACTTGATCGACAGCTTGCCCTTGCCTGGCACGACGAAGTCGGTGGCGCGATACTGGTCGCCGAAGGCATGGCGGCCGATGACGATCGGCTTGGTCCAGCCCGGCACCAGGCGGGGCACGTTCTTGCAGATGATCGGCTCGCGGAACACGGTGCCGCCCAGGATGTTGCGGATCGTGCCGTTGGGCGACTTCCACATCTCCTTGAGCTTGAACTCCTCGACCCGCGCCTCGTCCGGCGTGATGGTGGCGCACTTGACGCCGACGCCGTGCTGCTTGATGGCGTTGGCCGCGTCGACCGTCACCTGGTCGTTGGTCTTGTCGCGATATTCGACGCCGAGATCGTAGTATTTCAGGTCGACGTCGAGATACGGCAGGATCAGCTTGTCCTTGATGAACTGCCAGATGATGCGGGTCATCTCGTCGCCGTCGAGTTCGACGACCGGATTCTTGACCTTGATTTTCGGCATTGAGGGGCCCTTTCGCGACGGAAGATGGCGGCGGCGCAGGCCGCGCCGTGGCGGGAAATCGGGCGCCGTTTTAGCCCATGCCTCGATGGGCGGCAAGCTGCGCGCTGTCGCGGTTTTTCAGGTGATTTCCGGCTTGTCGGGCAGGGCGGGCGGCGGCGCTGCCTGCAGCGTCGGCAGCACGTCGCCGACGTCCGGCACGATGGTGTAGAGCCCGTGCAGCGAAGGCGCCGCGAATCCGCGCCCGACGATATGCCGCATCAGCTTCTCCAGCGGCTCCCAGTAGCCGGCATCGTCGACGATCACGATCGGCTTGTCGTGCAGCCCGAGCTGGCGCCAGGTGATGACCTCGATCGTCTCGTCGACCGTGCCGACGCCGCCGGGCAGGGCGACGAAGGCGTCGGCCAGTTCGAACATGCGCTGCTTGCGGGCATGCATCGAATCGACCACTTCCAGCCGGGTGAGACGCGAATTGGCGACCTCCTGGCGGATCAGGCTGCGGGTGATGATGCCGACGGCGCGGCCGCCGGCATCGGCGACGCCGTCCGAAATGACGCCCATCAGCCCGACGCTGCCGCCGCCGAACACCAGGTCGACATTGGCATCCGCCAGCGCCCGGCCCAGGCGATAGGCGGAATCGCGGTGGACGGGATCGGCCCCCGTCAGGGCGCCGCAATAGACGGCTACGGCTTTGATCGCAGTCATGAAATGGCCTGATTCTCGTTCGGATATGTTGTCAGCGAATGCCTTGTCGGACGCCGCCTGCCGGCGAC
>JBDZUM010000104.1:0-15237 GCA_040255215.1 Rhodospirillaceae bacterium | reverse complement strand
TCCAGCAGGTGCAGCAGCCCAGCTTCACCGCCGGCAAGAACGCCTCCGACATCGCTCTCGTCATCGACGCCATGGACCTGCTGCATTCCAAGCGCTTCGAGGGCTTCTGCCTGGTGTCGAGCGACAGCGACTTTACGCGCCTCGCCATGCGGCTGCGCGAGGAGGGCGCCACCGTCTACGGCTTCGGCGAGAAAAAGACGCCGCGCGCCTTCGTCGCGGCTTGCGACAAGTTCATCTACACGGAGATACTGCGCCCGCCATCGCGTGCACCGTCCCGCACCAAAGCCGCCACCGCCAAGCCCGCCGACCGGCCGGCCGGCAAAAAGCGCGGGCAATCCAGCTCCGGCGGGCCGCCGCTGGATGTCTTGCGCGATGCGATCGACGCCTCGGTCGATGACTCGGGCTGGGCGCATCTTGGCCAGGTCGGCCGGGTATTGAACAACCGGCTGCCGGATTTCGACGCGCGCAATTTCGGTTTCCGCAGCACTGGCGCCATGCTGGATGAGCTTGAGGGATTCGAAGTCCGAAGAGTTGGAGCTGCAGGCGGCCAGCAGACCGTCCTTGTCCGCGTCAAGACCGATATCTAGGAGCGGTTCAATGCATCCGACCGATTCGAACTGCATCTTCTGCAAGATCGTCGCTGGGCAGATCCCCTGCTTCAAGCTGCACGAGGATGCCGACACGATCGCCTTCATGGACATCAACCCGGTCAACGACGGGCACGCGCTGGCCGTCGCCAAAGGCCATTACGCCAATATCCACGACATCCCGCCCGAAGTGCTGGGCAAGGTCGCCGCCACGGCCCGCCGCGTCGCGCAGGCCCAGAAGAAGGCGCTCCAGCCGTCGGGTATCAACCTGCTGCAGGCCAACGGCCCCGGCGCGGGGCAGACGGTTTTCCACCTGCATTTCCACGTCCTGCCGCGTACCGCTCAGGATGGCGAGCTCAAGGTCAATTGGGGCCACAACCCCGGCGACATGGCCCATATCAAATCGGTGTACGAGAAGCTGCTGGCCGCGATGTAGCGCTCAGCTTTCGGCTTTCTCCGGCAGGCGTATCCAGTCCGGCAGATGCGCCGTCACCTTGGCGCCATCGGCCGTCAACGGACCGTTTTCCTGCGCCGCTTCCACCATTTCCAGCCGCAGCAGCGCCAGCGCATGCCCGTCGCGGCCCGAGCGCATTTCGCCCGCTTCCTTTTCGCCCAGCATCACGGGCGTTCCTGAAGCCGGCATCGCGCCCTCCACCGTCACCGGCAGCAGCCGCTTGCGCACCAGCCCGCGATACTTGGTGCGGGCCGTCAATTCCTGGCCCATGTAGCAGCCCTTCTTCCAGTCGACGCCGTTCAGCTCGTCGAAGCCGTTCTCCAGTAGCAGCGCCTTTTCGACCGGCAAGTCGCGGCTGCCGTCCGGAATGCCCAGCGTCAGCCGATGCAAATCCCAGTCGGCGTGGTCCGCCGGCTTGAGTCCCGCCTGTTCCAGTGCCGCAGTTGCGGTAGCGGCTGGCAGGACGGCGCGGCAGCCCATTGCGGCCAGGCGCGGATCGACATACGCGACGCCGCCGGCGAAGGCGGCGGCGCTGCCCGGTTCGGCGGACAGGGCGAGCTTCGCGTCCGCACCGTTGCCCCAGATCAGCGCCACGGCGAACCGCTCCGAGACGTCTTCGAGCGTCGCCTTGGAACGCAGCTTGAACATCGAAAGCTTCTTCTGCAGATCGGGCAGGCGGGCGCGCTCGGTATCGATCAGCAGCGTGTCGCCGTGCTCGACGACGAAGAAATCGTGCAGATAGCGGCCCTGGGGCGTCAGCAGCGCGCCGTAGACGGCATGGTTCGACGAAACCTTCTCCACGTCGCAGGTAATCAGCCCCTGCAGGAACGTCCGCCGATCGGCGCCGCCGACGGCCAGGACGCCGCGATCGGCTGCTATCGAGAAAGAGGCTTCGGCCATGCGTGCTCCCGTTCGTCTGGCTTCTAGAGGTGGGGCAGATACGCCATCTTGGCAAGCCTTCCCTGCGTTCGCGGGGGCGGCAAACCGCACGGTTGCTGCGCCGTCGGGCAATGGTAGAGAATAGGCCATGGCTGAAACCTATGACCTCATCGTCCGTGGGGGGATCGTCGTCACCCCGAACGGCATGGAAACGGCCGATATCGGCGTGCGTGGCGGCAAAGTCGCCGCCATCGGCTCGTTGTCCGGCTCCTCGGCGCTGGAAACGGTGTCGGCATCCGGCCAGCACGTGCTGCCGGGCGTCATCGATACCCAGGTGCATTTCCGCGAACCGGGCCTCGAATACAAGGAAGACTTGGAATCGGGCACGCGCGGCGCCGCACTGGGCGGCGTCACCGGCGTGTTCGAGATGCCGAACACCAAGCCCTCGACGCTGACCACCGAGGATTTCGAGGAGAAGATGCGCCGCGCCAAGGGACGCGCCTGGTGCGACTACGCGTTCTACATTGGCGGCGCCGCCGAAAACGTCATGGAGCTGGCGCGGCTGGAACGGCTGCCCGGATGCTCCGGCGTCAAGGTGTTCATGGGCGCCTCGACCGGCACGTTGCTGGTGCCGGACGACGCCACGCTCGACGCGATCCTGAAGCATTCCTATCGCCGCATGGCCGTGCATTGCGAGGACGAGGCGCGCATGAACGAGCGCAAGCCGATGACGCGCGCGCCCGGCGCTACCGCCCATGTCCATCCCGAGTGGCGCGACGCGCAATCCGCGCTGCTGGCGACCCAGCGTCTGCTGAAACTGGCGCGCAAGCGCGGCCGGCGCGTCCATGTACTGCATGTCACGACGGCGGAAGAGATGGTCTTCCTACGCGACCATAAGGACATCGCCTCGGTCGAGACGACGCCGCAGCACCTAACGCTGGCGGCGCCCGATTGCTACGACCGGCTCGGCACCCTGGCGCAGATGAATCCGCCGATCCGCGACGCTCGCCATCGCGAGGGCCTGTGGCAGGCGGTGCGCGACGGCATCGTCGACGTCATCGGCTCCGACCATGCGCCGCATACGCTCGAGGAAAAGGCGAAGCCCTATCCCGATTCGCCTTCCGGCATGACCGGGGTTCAGACCCTGGTGCCGATCATGCTCGATCACGTCAACGCCGGCCGGCTGACGCTGGAACGCTTCGTCGACCTGACGTCGGCCGGGGCGGCGCGGCTATTCAATCTCGCCGGCAAGGGGCGCATTGCGCTGGGATACGACGCCGACTTCACGCTGGTCGATCTCAAGACGAAGCGGCGCATCGAAAACAAATGGATCGCCAGCAAGGCCGGCTGGACGCCGTATGACGGCATGCAGGTCACCGGCTGGCCGACCGCCACCATCGTGCGCGGCAACGTGGTGATGCGCGAAGACCAGCTTCTGGCGCAGCCCGTCGGCGCGCCGATCAGATTCCAGGAAACGTTGCCAAGGGAGGAAGACTAGATATGGCCGGAACGATTCGCGCGCTGGTGCTGGAGCAGGGAGCCGACAGGAAAGTTAGCAGCGCGATACAGGAACTGCCGGAAGACCGGCTGCCGGCCGGCGACGTGACGGTCAAGGTCGACTATTCGACGGTCAACTACAAGGACGGGCTGATCGTGACCACCGGCGGCCGCCTGGTGAAAACCTGGCCGCATGTCGGCGGCATCGATCTGGCGGGCACTGTCGAGAAATCGGACAGCGCCGATTTCAAGCTCGGCGACAAGGTGCTGGTGAACGGTTATCGCATGGGCGAGCTGTTCTGGGGCGGCTACGCCAGCAAGGCGCGGCTGAAAGCGGCCCATCTCGTGCGTCTGCCATCCGCGATTTCGACCAAGCGGGCCATGGCCATCGGCACGGCGGGATACACCTCCATGCTTTGCGTTCTGGCGTTGGAGAAGCACGGCATCAAGCCGGCGGATGGCGAGATCCTCGTCACCGGCGCTGCCGGCGGCGTCGGCAGCGTCGCCATCGCGATCCTCAAGAAGCTGGGCTATCAGGTCGTCGCCGCGACCGGTCGCCCGGAAGAGGCTGACTACCTGAAAGGCCTTGGTGCGGCTTCGATCATCGAACGCAAGGAACTGACCGAAGCCGGCGAGGCGCCGCTGCTGTCCGAACGCTATGCCGGCGTGGTCGATACGGTATCGGGCGTCATGCTGGGGCGCGCTCTGGCGCAGGTGAAGTACATGGGCGCTGCGGCCGTGTGCGGCCTGGCCGCCGGCGTCACCTTCCCCGGCAACATCATGCCCTTCATCCTGCGCGGCATCACGATGTACGGCATCGATTCGGTGATGCTGCCGATGGCGCCGCGCCAGGAGGCCTGGGACCGTTTGGCCACCGATCTCCCGCTCGACAAGCTCGACGCCATGACGGTCGACGCCGCCCTGGGCGACGTGCCGCAGCTTGCCGTCGACATCCTCAAGGGCAAGGTGCGCGGCCGCGTCGTCGTCGACGTCAACCGTTAGCCTGCCATGACGGCGCGCCTGCCACCGCTCGGCGCCATCGAGGCGTTCGCCGTGGCGGCGCGCACCGGCAGCCTGACGGCGGCGGCGACCGAGCTCAACCTGACGACCTCGGCCGTCAGCCGGCGCGTGGCGGCGCTCGAGCACATCGTCGGCGCGCCGCTGTTCCACCGTCTCAACCGCTCGCTGCAACTGACCTCCGCCGGGCAGAAATACCTGGCGGCCGTCGAGCCCGCACTGGCCCAGCTTGCCGCCGCCGGGGCGGTGCTGCGCGGACGCGGGCCGCGTGTGCGCCTGCGGCTCAACCTGCTGCCGTCCTTCGCTGCCCTCTGGCTGCTGCCTCGCCTGCCGGGTTTTCACGCTGCCCATCCCAATTTCGATCTCGAGATCGCCACCGGCACGCAGCCGGTCGACTTCAATACCGAACGGGTCGATGCCGTGCTGCGGGTGGGGACTGGCGGATGGCAAGGGGTAGCGTCGGAGCGGCTGATGCCGTTACTGTCGCGGCCCATATGCGCGCCCGCGCTGCTGCAGGGGCGCAAGGCGCTGCGCACCCCCGACGATCTGCGCCACCATACGCTGCTGTCGCTGATGCAGCCGCGCGGCCTGTGGCGGCAATGGCTGGCCACCGCCGGCGTCGAGCCGTTCCGGCCGGCCGGCGGGCTGCGCTTCGATTCTGTGCAGATGCTCTATGAGGCGGCCGCCGCCGGGCTGGGCGTCGCCACCGCCTTCGACGCGCTGGCCGAGCCTTATCTGCGGGACGGGCGGCTGGTGGCGCCGTTCGATCTCACTCTCGATACGCCCTACGCCTACTACCTGCTCTATCGTCGGCGCGACGCGAACGAGCGCGGCCTCAGCACCTTCCGGCGCTGGCTGCGCAGCCAGTTGCCGGCCGGCTGAACGCGGCCGATCGTTACCCGGCGCGCAACGCGTGTTGCGTGCCTTGCGCTGGCCGCCGGCGCCGGGCGCGGCACCATGGGCGTCATGAACGCCATACCCGAGGGCTTCGGCCCGATGCCCCGCACCAGCAACTTCCTGCAGACCGTCGGACCGCTGCACTGCCGGCCCGAAGGCAAGGGACTTGTGCTGGGCATCCGCATCGACGAGCGCCACACCAACAGCCGCGGCATCGCCCATGGCGGGTTGCTGACCACCTTGGCCGATCTGGCGCTGGGCTACAGTTGCGCCCACATGACGGGCCCGGACCAGCATCTGGCGACGGTTTCGATCACCATCGATTTCGCCGGCACGGCGACCCTGGGGGACTGGCTCGAGGCCCATACCGACGTGCAGCAGACCGGCCGCCGCCTGGCCTTCGCCAATTGCTATCTGACGGTTGGGGATCGCCGAATCGCCCGCGCCAGCGGGATCTTCTCGGTGATTGCGAAAAAAGCCGCCTAGTCAGCGCTTCCGCCACGCCTGCGCCCGGCGCAGGATCAGGAACGATATGCCCTCGTGCAGCAGGCGAAGGGCGGCCGAGGTGTAGACGATCATCATCGCCATGGCGGCGGCGGGCGCGATATCGCCGGCGTCGTCCATGTTGAGCACGGCGATGGAGGCGAGCGACGTATGCGGTGCGTAGAGGAACACCACCGCCGACGCCGTGGTCATCGCATTGAGGAACAGGTAGATGCCGATATCGAGCAGGGCAGGGCTGCAGACCGGCAAAGTCACGCGCACGAAGGTGATGTAGAACGGCACCTTGAGCGACTGCGACACCGATTCGAACTCGGTATCGAGCTGCTTGAGCGCCGTCGCCGCCGTCAGGTGCGGCACGGTGTAGAAATGCGCCACCGTGTTCAGCACCAGGATCGCCATGGTGGCGTAGAGAAAGCTCAGCGGATTGCCGGGATAGTTGAAGAAGAAAATATAGCCCAGGCCCAGCGCCAGGCCCGGTACGGCCATCGGCAGCACGGCGGCGAACTGCACTAGCCCGCGCAACGCGTAGAGCCCGCGCATCTTCTCGACCATGTAGGCGCCTGAGAAGATGAACAGCGTGCCGACCACCGCAACCCAGATACCGAGTTCGATCGAGTTGTAGTAGGCGGCCCAGCCGCCGCCGTCCATGAGATCGAAACGGTAGTTGTCGAAGGTCAGCGACAGGTTGTAAGGCCAGAACTTGATGAACGAGGCGGCTCCCGCCATGGCGATGATGCCGACGATCGCCAGCGAGATTACGGCGCAGTAGACGAAGAAGCTCCAGTCCTTGAGCGGCTTGGGGCTGGGCGCATAGGGCACGGCGCGGGCCGACAGAAGGGCGATCTGCTTGCGCGCCACCAGCCTGTCGACGACGAAGGCCAGCACGGCCGGGGCCAGCAGCACGATGGCGACCACGGCCCCCATTTCGAAGTTCTGCTGGCCAATCACCTGCTTGTAGATATCGGTTGCCAGCACGTTGAACTGGCCACCGATCACCTTCGGCACGCCGAAATCGGTGATGGTGAGGGTGAACACGACGAAAACCGCGCTGATCAGGCCGTACTTGGCCCCGGGGAGGGTGACGGTGAAGAAGGTGCGCAGGCGGCTGGCGCCCAGCGATTCGGCCGCCTCGTAGAGACGCGCATCGGTCAGCGACAGGGCGGTGATCAGGATCATCAGCGCATGCGGAAAGGTGTAGAACACTTCGCCGATGACGATGCCGATCGGACCGTAGATCGAGGCGCCGAACAGCCATTCCTTCAGCATGCCCTGGTTGCCGAACAGATAGACCAGCGAGATGCCGGGCAGCAGCGACGGCGCCAGGATCGGTATCTGCGCCGCCGCCCGGAACAGCCGCGCCAGCTTCAGGCAGGTGCGGGTCAGCGCGTAGGCGAACAGAAAGGCAAGGGTGACGCCGATCACGGTGGTCACTGCCGCGACGAACAGGCTGTTCCACAGCGAGTTGAACAGCGCCGGCGTCGAGAAATACTCGATGAAGTTCTGCAGGCCGACGAAAGCGCCGGAGCGGTCGGCGACGCTGCGGATCAGCAATGCGCCCAGCGGCACCACGAAGAACACCGCCATGAAGGCGACGATCGCCAGCAGAACGGCAACGGCGATCCAGCGATCGTCGCGCGTTCGTGGGGCGGTCGATGAAATGTCGCTGGCGGCGCTCATGTTGTCATTCCGCCGGATAGACCACCAGGCGGTCGGGTGGCAGGCGCACGGGCAGGGAATGGCCGGGCTTCAGGCCGAGATCGCGCACCGCGTTGATCGAGAAATCGGCTTTCAGGTCGGCGGCGTCTCCCAACCCGGTCGCCAGGGTGGCGCGGCAGAACGCGCCAAGGAACTCGAGGTCGACGATGCGCGCCTCGACGATGTTGCTGCCGCCGGGTGGCAGGTTGCGCACGGCGATGTCTTCCGGGCGGATCGCCACCGTAATCTGCGCGCCGGCCGGCAGCCGGTGTGGATCGTCGCTGGCCAGGTCGATGCCGCCGCACCGTACGATGCCGTCTTCCATGGCCCGGCCGGCAACGAAATTCATGGCGCCGATGAAATTGGCGACGAAGACGCTGGCCGGCTGGCGGTAGATTTCCTCCGGCGTGCCGATCTGCTCGATCACGCCATGGTTCATGACCACGATGCGGTCGGCCATCGTCAGCGCTTCCTCCTGGTCGTGCGTGACCATGATGGTCGTGACGTCAAGCCGGCGCTGCAGATCGCGGATCTCCTTGCGCAGATGGATACGCACGCGCGCGTCGAGGGCGCTGAGCGGTTCGTCGAGCAGCAGCAGGCCGGGCGAGGGAGCGATGGCGCGGGCCAGCGCCACGCGCTGCTGCTGGCCGCCGGAAAGCTGCGACGGGAATTTGTCGCCCGAGCCGGGCAGGCCGATGAGCTGCAGCAATTCGGCCACGCGCTTGCGCTTCTGCGCGCCGTCCATGCGCCGCAGGCCATAGGCGATGTTGCTCTCGACCGTCAGATTGGGAAACAGCGCGTAGGATTGGAAAACAATACCGAAATCGCGCTGTGCCGGAGGCAGGTTCGATATTTCGCGGCCGTCCTGAACGATGCTGCCCGCACTTTGCCGGTCCAGCCCGGCGATGGCGCGTAGCAGGGTGGTCTTGCCGCAGCCGGAGGGGCCGAGGAAGACCACGAACTCGCCCTTGTCGATCGACAGGGAGATATCGCGTAGGGCGACGAATTCGCCGAAGCGTTTCTCGAGGTCGCGCACCTCCAGGTACGCCGCGCCGGGCCCGGTTGCCATCGAATTCCCCGCTCCGTCCCCCAAATGGAACCGGGCGATCCCGTGGGGGACCGCCCGGCGATTTTCCGAGGAGCCGCTTACTTGGGCTCGCTCTTCGCGTCGTAGCGCTTGCTCCACTCGGCCAAGATCCGTTCGCGATTCTTCGCCATCCAGTCGAAATCGACCTTGGCGAGCTTCGTTTCCAGATCGTTGGGCAGGAAGGGCAACGGCTGCGCCTGGCCCGGCACCGCCAGGATGGCGAAGTTGGCCGAGTACATCTTCATGGCGTTGGGCGTCACCGACCAGTCGGCCAGCTTCTTGGCCGCCGCCATGTTCTTGCTGCCCTTCATCACCGCGGCCGCTTCGACGTCCCAGCCCAGGCCTTCGGTCGGCCAGATCAGGTCGATCGGCGCGCCCTTCTTCTTGACGTCGGAGCCGCGGAAGTCGAACGACAGGCCGACGGCGTATTCGCCGGCGCCGGCCTGGCGGCACGGCTTGGAGCCCGAATGCGTGTAGGAGGCGATGTTGCCGTGCAGCGCATCCATGTACTTCCAGCCCGCGTCCTCGCCCATCATCTGCAGCCAGGCGGAAACCATCAGGAAGCCGGTGCCGGACGAGGCGGGATTGGGCATGGCGATCTGGCCGCGATAGGCCGGATCGGTCAGGTCCTTCCACGACTTCGGCGCCTTGAGCTTCTTCTTCTCCGCCTCGGCGGTGTTGAAGCAGATCACCGACGAATAGACGTCCATGCCGACCCAGGTCGGCGGGTTCTTGGCGTCGCGGAACTGGGGCGAGACCTTCGCCAGGCCCGCCGGCGCGTAGGGCTCGAGCATGCCTTCGTTGCCGAGCAGCGCCAGCGATGAGGCGGACACGCCCCAGACGATATCGGCGCGCGGGTTGTTCTTCTCCGCCAGAAGCTTGGCGGTAACGACGCCGGTCGAGTCGCGCACGAACACCAGTTCGATGTCCTTGACGTCCTTCTCGAAGGCTTCCTTGTAGGCCTTGAGCTGGTCGGACTCGAGCGCGGTGTAAACGGTCAGTTTGGTCTGCGCGAGCGCGCCGGACGCGAGCACCGCGGCTGCCGCACCGACCGTCGCCCACAGGCTGGCGCGCCGGAAATTGCGAAACGTCATGGCTGAAAAGCCTCCCTCTCGTTGAAGCGAACGTCTGTACGGCAACTCCCGGGTCGCGAACGCCAATGGCGCCGGCGCCTGAGCGGCGTTGCGCCGCTCGCGCGTGCTGAAGCCAGTCCCGCAACGCCCCCGAGCCTACCCCGATACAGAGGTAGCACCGGATTGTTGCAGAAATCTTACGGGTGGTGGAGTCGGCAGTGACCGTTTTTACGTCACTTTCGTCACTGTCTTTTTATTGCGCAATCTGCCTTCGTCGATGGCGCTTGCAGCGCCATCTCAGGATTTTGCGCTTCCATCCAGCGCCGCTGCGATTCGCTCGCGATAATGCGCGGCGTCGGGCGTCTTCAAGCCGACGACCTTCCCCTGCTCGTCCCACTGGCGCAGGCGCACGGCGGCCATGGCGAAAGGATCCGCTTCGAACGCCTCGACCTCGGTCGGCGACATCGGTCCACCCTGCAGGGCGAGGCTGCGCACCGATGCCGACGACAGGCGGTCGAAATAGCCGGGATCAGTGGCGCACAGATACCGCTTGGCGGCGACATGCAGGCGCACCGGCTCGCTGACCTCGGGGCCGAAATGGCGCGCCAGCCAGTCGGCGCCGAGCGTCTCGTGCCGGGCATCGACGCCGCGTTCGGCCGCGCGTTCGCCGCCTTCGAGGATATGGCCGATATCGTGCAGCAGGGTGGCGACGATCAGGCTGTCCTCGGCACCCGCCTGTTCGGCGAAATGGGCGCATTGCAGGGCATGCTCCAGCTGGCTGACGCGCTCGCCGCTATAGAGGTCGTCGCTGCCGCGCGAGAGCAGGGAAATGACGGTGTCGGTGGCGTCCATGGTGCGATCCTGCATTGCCGCCGGCCGGCGGGCGAATAGCGGGCGTATTCCGCCTGCCGCGTCGAGCATGCTACTGTTTCGCAAGCTCTTGTGGAATGCCGGTTCGTTGACCGGGAAAGGACAGTTTCATGAATTCGCCCACCCCGCGCCAGTCCATGGCGACCGAAGTGCCCAACAATCTCGAGGCCTTCTGGATGCCGTTCTCGGCCAACCGGCAGTTCAAGAAGAATCCCCGCCTGCTGGTCGGCGCCAAGGACATGCATTATTTCAGCCATGACGGGCGCAAGATCCTCGATGGTTGCGCCGGGTTGTGGTGCGTCAATGCCGGCCATGGCCGTCGCCGTATCGTCGAGGCGGTCCAGCGCCAGGTCGCCGAGATGGACTACGCGCCGCCGTTCCAGATGGGCCACCCCAAGGCGTTCGAGCTTGCCGCCAGGCTGGCGGCCATGCTGCCGGGCGATCTCGACCATGTTTTCTATACGAACTCCGGCTCGGAGGCGGTCGACACGGCGCTGAAGATCGCGCTGGCCTACCATCGCGCCCGCGGCGAGGGCCAGCGCACCCGCCTGATCGGCCGCGAGCGCGGCTATCACGGCGTCGGCTTCGGCGGCATCTCGGTCGGCGGCATCGTGTCGAACCGCAAGGTGTTCGGCCCGATGCTGGCCGGCGTCGACCATATGCCGCACACCCATCTGCCGGAGAAGAACGCCTTCACCCGGGGACAGCCCGAGCATGGCGCCTATCTGGCCGACGAGCTGGAGCGCATCATCGCCCTGCACGACGCCTCGACCATCGCCGCGGTGATCGTGGAGCCGGTGGCCGGTTCGACCGGCGTGCTGATCCCGCCCAAGGGCTACCTGCAGAAGCTGCGGCAGATCTGCGACAAGCACGGCATCCTGCTGATTTTCGACGAGGTGATCTGCGGCTTCGGCCGGCTCGGTTCCTCCTTCGCCGCCGAGCATTTCAACGTGCTGCCCGACATGATGACGGTGGCCAAGGGCATCTCCAACGGCACCGTGCCGATGGGCGCGGTGTTCGCCCGCAAGCACATCTACGACGCCTTCATGACCGGCGCCGAGCACATGATCGAGCTGTTCCACGGCTATACCTACTCGGCCCATCCGCTGGCCTGCGCCGCCAGCCTGGCGACGCTCGACGTCTATCAGGAGGAGGGTCTGTTCCAGCGCGCGGCCGAACTCTCGCCCTACTGGGAGAACGCAATCCATTCCATGAAGGGGGTCGGCGGCGTCATCGACCTGCGCAATATCGGCCTGGTCGCGGCCATCGAGCTGGAGCCGTTCGACGGCAAGCCGGGCGTGCGCGGCTACGAATGCCTGGTCAAATGCTACGAGAAGGGCGTTCTGATCCGCCTGACAGGCGACACTATCGCCCTGTCGCCGCCGCTGATCATCGACAAGCCGCAGATCGACGAACTGATCGGCATCGTGACCGAGGTCATCAAGAGCGTGCACTGAACGCCGACGACGGAGGGGATGGCATCATGACCATGCTGAGAACGGTGCTGGCGGCCGCGCTGCTGCTGGCGCTGGCCGCCTGCGGCAAGCCGACCAAGGAAGAGATGCTGCAGAAGGCCGGCGAGGCCAAGAAGAAGGCCGAGGTGGTGGCGCTGCTGGGCCAGCCCGACGATATCGGCAAGATCGGGCCGCTTGAGATCTGGACCTACAAGGCCTCGAACGGCAAGCTCGTGTTCACCATGCTGGCCGAGAACGTCACGCTGGTGGTCACCGAGCCGGAGAAGAAGTAGCGACGGCCGGGTGCGATGAAAGTCGTCATTACCGGCGGCGCCGGATTTCTCGGCAGGAAGCTGGCGCAGCGTCTGCTCGATCAGGGAACGCTGGCTGGCCGTTCCGGCAGGCAGGAGCGCATCGACGAGCTGGTGCTGTTCGATGTCGGCCTGTCGCCGGTGGGGGCTGGCGATCCGCGGGTAAGCGCCATCGCCGGCGATGTCACCGATCCGACGCAAGTGGCGATGCTGATCGGCAACGACACCGATTCGGTGTTCCATCTGGCCGCCGTCGTCAGCGCCGGAGCGGAAGCGGATTTCGACCTCGGCTGGCGGGTCAATCTCGACGGCACCCGCAACGTCCTTGATGCCTGCCGCCGCCTGCCTCATCCCGCGCGGCTGGTGTTCACCTCGTCGATCGCCGTCTATGGCGGCGATCTGCCCGATCCCGTGACCGATGCGACGATCCTGACCCCGCGCACTTCCTATGGCGCGCAGAAGACCGCCTGCGAATTGCTGATCAACGATTGCACGCGCAAGGGCTATCTCGACGGCCGCGCCCTGCGCCTGCCCACCATCACGGTGCGCACGGGCAAGCCCAACAAGGCCGCCTCGACCTGGGCCAGCTCGATCATTCGCGAGCCGCTGTCGGGCGTCGATGCCGTCTGCCCGGTTCGGCCCGAGTCGTCGATGGCCTGCCTGTCGCCGCGTCGCACGATCGACGCCTTCGTCCGCGCCCACGATCTGCCGGGCGAGGCGCTTGGCGCCTATCGCTCGCTGCTGCTGTCGGGGATCGCGGTTACGGCGGCCGAAATGGAAGCCGCGATGCGGCGCAATGCCGGCAATCGCCGGATCGGCACGGTGCTGTGGCAGCCGGACGCGCCGACGCAGGCCATCGTCGATGGCTGGCCCAGGGCATCGCGCGGCGCTCGCGCCGATGCCCTGGGGTTCACGGTGGACGGTTCGATCGACGAGATCGTGCAGGCCTTCATCGCCGACGATCTCGACGAGCAGATCAGGACGATCGCAGCCGGCTAGGCATCACGCCTCGACCAGGACCTCGAAACCGCCATAGGCCATGCGCTTGACGTCGAAGGGCATTTCCGTTCCTTCCATGCCCTCGGTCAGGCGTTTGTCGGCCATGACCTTGGCGTTGACCTTGTCGCGGTCCTTGCGCGATTTGTAGACGATCCAGGAGAACACCACGGTCTCGCTTGGCTTGGTCTTGGTCAGTTTGGGGAAGGGCAGGCCGAACTTGGTCTTGAGATCCTCGCCGACGCATTCGCGGTACTCCAGCGCGCCGTGCTCGCGCCAGATCTTGCCCGCCTTGCGAGCGATCTTCTTGTAGGCGTCGATCTTCTTCTTCGGCACGACCAGCACGAAACCGTCGACGTATTTCGCCATGACTTTCCTCCTTGGGGTTGGGGCAGTAGTTCAGTCGCCGCTTGCTGCGACAACGCCTGACGGCGGCACCGGTTGCAGGCGATCGCGCAGCGCGAGCGTGACGCAGGCAGCGGCGAAAACGAAGACGGCGCAGATGGCGGCAATGGCGACGAAGCCGTCGATGAAAGCGGCCCGCGCCGCCGACAGCAGCGCCAGCCGTGCCGGCTCGGCGAGGCTTGCGGCAACCGTCGTGGCGCCGGCCAGCGAATTGCCGGCATCCTGCAGCGCTGCCGCCGACAGTCCGTCGGGAATGCCGGCTGCAAGACCGCCGCGATAGATGACCGTCAGGATGCTGCCGAGCACGGCGATGCCCAGCGCACCGTTGAATTCGATGCTGGTTTCCGATACCGCCGAGGCTGCGCCGGCCCGCTCGGGCGGCGCCGCCGCGACGATCAGATCGGTCGCCAGCGCCACGACCGGCGTCATGCCCAAAGACATGACGACGATGCCGCCCACCAGCAGCACCAGAGAATGCTCGCCGCCGACCTGGGTCATCATCAGGAATCCGATCACGACGACCAGCAGACCCGTCGCCGTGACGTAGGGCGCGCGGAAGCGATGGGCGATGGCGGGCGCTATGGTCGAACCGATGATGAAGGCGGCGCCCGAGGGCGCGGTCCACAACCCTGCCTCGAGCGGCTCCATGCCGAGGACGAGTTGCAGGTATTGGGCCACGAACAGGAAGATGCCGAACATGGCGAAGAACGCCAGCGCGTTGACGGCAAGCGCGCCGCTGAAGGCCGGCGAGCGGAACAGCTTGATATCGATCAGGGGATCGTCCAGCCATCGCTGACGCCGAACGAACAGCCAGCCCAGCGCCACGCCCGCGAGGGCGAAGACGGCGACAATCCAGTCGGGCCCGTACTCCGCCATGCGTTTGACGGCGTAGATCGCCGAAAGAACCGCCACCAAGGACAGTGCGGCGCTGGGAATGTCGAGACGTCCCGCATTGGGGTCGCGGTATTCGGGCAGCAGAAAGGGACCGACCGCCAGCAGCAGCACCATGATGGGAACGGCGGCCAGGAAGACCGAGCCCCACCAGAAATGATCCAGCAGCACGCCACCGACCAGCGGCCCGATGGCGCCGCCGGCCGAGAAACTGGCGATCCAGATGCCGATGGCGATGGTGCGCTGGCGATCGTCGAGGAACATGTTGCGGATCAGCGACAGCGTCGAGGGCGCCAAGGTCGCGCCGGCTATGCCGAGAATGGCGCGCGCGGCGATCAGCGTCTGCGCCGTGTCGGCGAAGGCCGCCAGAACGGATGCCGCGCCGAACGCCGCCGCGCCGATCAGCAGAAGGCGGCGACGGCCGATGCGATCGCCCAGCGTGCCCATGGTGATCAGCCAGCCGGCGACGAGAAACCCGTAAATGTCGACGATCCACAGCAGCTGCGACGCCGTCGGATTGAGGTCGGCGCTGATCGCCGGCACGGCGAGATTGAGCACCGTCAGATCCATCGCGTAGAGCAGGCAGGGCAGGGCGATGACGGCGAGGCCGATCCATTCGC
>JBDZUM010000103.1:7438-15273 GCA_040255215.1 Rhodospirillaceae bacterium | reverse complement strand
CGAGGATCAGCGCGCCTGCATGCGCGCGCCGGCATCAAGGTTGATCGTCGTGGCGTTCAAATAGGAATTCTCGGCAATATGCCGGACAAGAGCGGCGAATTCGTCCGAACGGCCCATGCGGTTGGGATAAAGAATCATGCGATCGACGATCGATTGCGAGACCTTCGGCGGCAGACCCTCGACCATCGCCGTGGCGAACAATCCCGGCGCGATCGATACGACGCGAATGCCATAGGCGGCGAGATCGCGTGCCACCGGCAAGGTCAGCCCCATCACGCCAGCCTTGCTGGCGCTGTAGGCGGCCTGCCCGACTTGGCCCTGCCAGGCCGCGCCTGAGGCGGTGTTGACGATGACACCGCGTTCCTCGCCTTCGCTTTCCGGTTCGTTGGCGATCATGGCGAGAGCTGCGAAGCGGATGACGTTGAAGGTGCCGGTGAGATTGACGGCAATCACCCTATTCCATGTCGCCAGGGGAAAAGGCTCGCCCTTGGACACGGTCTTGGCCGAATCGGCGACGCCGGCGCAATTCACCGCAACGTGCACGGCGCCGAATGCGTTCAAAGCGGCATCGATGCCGGCTTTCACGCTGGCCTCGTCGGCTACATCCACCGCCTGAGTAATTACCCGATCGCCCAGCGACTCGCGCAGCTTGGCGAGCTTGGCCGCGTCACGATCAAAGCCGACGATTTTGGCGCCGGCGGCGGCAAGCGCCATACAAGTTCCGTGCCCAAGCCCGGATGCCGCGCCCGTAACGATGGCGACCTTGCCATTCAATTTCATCGGCTGACCCTTCCGTTATGCGATTTGTACTAGCGCCCGAGGATAGTGACGCAGGCCACCGCTTCCTCGATCCCGTGCAGGCCGCCGCCATTCTCCGCCAGCGCAATACGCGCGCCTTCCACTTGGCGAGAGCCAGCCTCGCCGCGAAGCTGAGTTACCAGCTCGTGAATCTGGCCTATGCCGGTAGCGCCGACCGGATGTCCCTTGGATTCCAGGCCGCCAGAGGGGTTAACGGGAATTCGCCCGCCTATTGTCGTTTCGCCGCGCTCGGAGATGGGGCCGCCATCGCCGAAACCGCAGAAACCAAGATTCTCGATCTGGATGATCTCGCCCATGGCGGTAGCGTCGTGCACTTCGGCGACCGAGACCTCCTCGGGCCCAATGCCCGCCTTGTTGTACGCCCGTCGGGCGGCCAGAGCCGTGCAATGCTTCTCCACCTCGGAAGGATCGCGATCGCTGCCAGTCTGCACCACGCTGGCGAGGACGCGAATGGCGTGGCTTTCGTCGATGCCCAATCTCTTTAGCCCAGCCTTGGTCGTGACGATGGCGGCCGCGGCGCCGTCCGAAATCGGCGAGCACATCGGAAGGGTCAGCGGATAGGTGATCGGCGGCGCCTTCAGGACCTCGTCGGTGGTATAGGCGTTGCGGAACTGCGACAGAGGATTCTCGACCGAGTGCCGGTGGTTCTTCGCGGAAACCGCCGCAAGCTGGCGCTGCGTGGTGCCGAAACGCTTCATGTGGTAGCGCGAAAACGCGGCATATACATCCATGAAGACGCTATAGGACTTGTCCGACGTCGTTCCCGCAGGAACGGCAACGCCTTCGCCAAGCTTCAGCAAGCGCTTGCGGATTTCCTCGTCGCGGCTGACATCCCAGGCGCTGTCAAAGGAGCCAAACATCAGCTTGCGATCGGACGAATACATTTTCTCGGCGCCAATGGCCAAGGCAACGTCGCCTTCCCCGGCCTTGAGGAAGGTCACCGCAAGATTAAAGGCGGTCGAGCCGCTGGCGCAGGCGTTTTCGACATTGACCACCGGTATGCCGCCCACGCCCATCGACCGCATCACGATCTCGCCACGGATCATATGCTGGCGCTCCATATGACCTTGCGAGGCATTGGCGAAGAATGCCGCCTCGATCGCCGATTTCTCGACACCGGCATCGGCCAGCGCCGCATCGACGGCCTGCTCGGACATGGCCTTGATGTCGGTATCCGCCATACGCCCGAACGGCGTCATGCCGACGCCAACCACATAGATCTCTTCCATCGCTGTTCTCCCGTCAGAGTTCAGTATCGGCTGTCAGCTTCGCTGCTGGTTTGCCTGGCCCGGTACGATGGCCTTGGGCAGTTCGGCCAGCACTTCGCGCGTATGTTCGCCCAGCCGCGGCACGCCCCGCCGCGGGGCGGGATGATCGCCTGAAAACATCAGCGGCTGGGCGACATGCCAACGCATGGTGCCGTCGCTGTCGGCGACGCGGTGAAACATGCCGCGTTCGCGAAAGTGGCGATCGGCGGCGACTTCCTCGATCGAGTTCACCGGTCCCCATGGAATGCCGGCGGCGTCGAAAGCGGCGCCCCATGACTCGCGGCTGTCCGTGGCCAGAATTCCAGCGATCCTCGACGACAGTTCGGTGGCCTGCGCGACTCGCTGTTCACGGCCAAGATCGGCGACGTCGTCCATTACGAGAAGTTTGCAGAACGGTTTCCAGAACCAGTCTTCATGCGCAATGGAGAGCGACAGGATCTTGTTTCCGGCGCAGCGGAAAAGTCCGTAGGCCGGCTCGGCGCCGATATCGGCGACCGCTTGCCCGTTCAGCACCGGCCCGACCAGGACGGACATCCATGACAGCAGGCCGTCCGTCATCGATACGTCGATGTACTTGCCGCGGCCCGTGCGGGTGCATTCCAGCAGGGCGGCCAGCGTGCCGATGGCTGCAAACATGCCCGACGACAGATCGCCAATGGCGATCTCGCTATGGCTGTCCAGCGCGCCGGTTTCAGCCTGGCGGAACAGGAACCCGGCGATCGCCTGATATGACAGGTCATGCGCCGGCCTGTCGCGATACGGGCCCGATTGGCCGAAGCCGGAGATCGAGACGTAAACCAGCTTCGGGTTAAGCAGTTCCACGGCCGCGTAACCGAAACCGAGGCGTTCCATGGTGCCGGGCCGGAATCCTTCCATCAGCACGTCGGCCGAGGCGACGAGATCGCGCAACTGCCGCCTGCCGTCCTCCGCTTTCAGATCGATGACGACCGATCTCTTGTTGCGGCTGAGCGCGGCATGGAAGCCAGGAAATTGACGGGCAGGATCGCCGCTACCCGGGCGTTCCACCAGGATCACGTCGGCGCCAAGGTCGGCCAGCAACAGCGTGGCGTATGGGCCGGGATATTGTTCGGCCAAGCAAACGATCCTGATGCCGTCCAGCGAAAGACCCATCGAAAAACGCTCCTGCGCCTGCTGAAGACTTGCCTGAACTTGTTTCGACTATAGGATATGACTTCCCGAACAAGCAAGTGACCAGCGAGTCAAAAAACATCAAACTCCCGAGGCTCAACATGTCTTCAGCCGTTCTTGCCGAAATCCGCAACGGAGCGATGTGGATCACCCTCAACAGGCCGGACGCCTTGAACGCGCTCACGCCGGAAGTGGTGTCAGGCGTCAACGCGGCGCTCGACCGGGCTGTTTCAGACAGCGAGATAAAGGCTGTCGTCCTGACCGGTGCGGGTCGGGCTTTTTGTGCCGGCGCCGACCTGAAATTCGTGCGCAACCAGCCGGGCGCTGAGGCTGCCATCGGGCCGTTCCTGAATTCGGTGCTGGAGATGATGACGCGTATCGAAACCTGCCCGCGTCCGGTAATCGCCGCCCTGAATGGTCTCGCTCTCGCCGGCGGACTGGAGCTGGTGCTGTGCTGCGATCTGGTGCTGGCCGTCCGTTCGGCCAAGATCGGCGATGCACATGCCAATTATGGCTTGCTACCCGGCGGCGGCAGTTCGGTTCGATTGCCGCGCAAGATTGGCCCCACACGCGCCAAATACCTTCTCTTCACGGGCGAGTTCGTGCCCGCAGCAGATCTCGTCGCCCCCGGTCTGGTCAACGAAGTCGTCGAGGACGGCGAGCTGATCACTGCGGTCGAGCGGTTAGTCGCCAAGCTCGCGGCCAAAAGCCCGCTGGTGCTGCGCCGTATGAAGGCTTTGGTCGACGACGGGCTGGAACAGCCCAGCGCCACCGCCCTGCGACTTGAGATTCTCGCGAGCGAAGTGCACGCGCACAGCCACGATATGAAGGAAGGCCTTGCCGCCTTCGAAGAAAAGCGCAAGCCGCATTTTATCGGACGCTAATGCGCCACGTCAGCCGAGCCAGCGCTTGCGCCGACGGTAATGCTTTATGTCGCGGTAGCTCTTGCGTTCACCTTCGAGGTTGAGCCCGAGATAGAACTCGCGGACGTCTTCGTTGGTGCGCAGATCCTCGCCCGGACCTTCCAGCACGATACGCCCGTTCTCCATGACGTAGCCGTAATCGGCGATGTCGAGCGCGACGCGGGTGTTCTGCTCGACGATCAGCAGGGTCAGGCCTGAGGCCTTCAACTTGCGCAGCAGTGCGAACACTTCTTCGACCATCAGCGGCGCCAGTCCAAGCGACGGCTCGTCGATCATGATCAGCTTGGGGTCGGCCATCATCGCCCGGCCGATCACCAGCATCTGCTGCTCGCCTCCGGAGAGATAGCCCGCGGTGCGATCCTTCAACGCTGCGAGCCGGCCGATATGGCCATAGACCTTGTCGAGTTTCTCGCGCACCACCCGCAGTGAGCTCTGCATGTGGCCGCCGACGATGAGATTCTGCTCCACCGTCAGATGGCGCAGCACACGGCGGCCTTCCATCACATGGATGATGCCGGCTTTGACTACCGCCACCGGATCTTCATTGTCGATGGGTTTGCCGTGGAAGCTAATCGAGCCGGCGGTGACGCGCCCATCTTCCGTGCGCACGACATTGGAGATCGCCTTCAACGTCGTGGATTTGCCGGCGCCGTTGCCGCCCAGCAGCGTCACGCACTGGCCCTCGGGCACCTTCAGCGAAATGCCCTTCACCGCCAGGATGACGTCGCTGTAGATCACTTCGACATTGTTCAATTCAAGCACGGCGCTCTCCGGATCGGGATGGCCGGACCACGAGGGTCCGGCCGATCGACTGTCCTACCACTTGTTCAGCACGGGAACCGGCGCATCCTGCGCGGCCGCCGCATACTTGCCGTCCTTGATCGTGCCGATTCCAGCCTTCAAGCCTTTGACCGGGAACGGCGCCTCGTTGGTGAAATCGAGATCCGACAGCACCGAGAAGATGCGGTCGCTCTTGATGTCGTTGGCCAGCATGGCATCGCGGATCGATTCGCCGGTGATCTTGTCGGCACCCACCTTGGCCGCCGCCGCTTCGATGGCGCGCAAGGCCACCAGCGTCTGCGCCAGGCCTTGCACCGCGGTGACGGTCCACTGTGCCTTCATGTTGTACTTCGCCGTCAGCATGTCGAAGAAGGCACGGGACGGCGTCTTCTCTTCGGTCGGCACCGCCATCGCATAGACTTCGAAATCGCCTTCCATCTGCTTGACGTCCCCCACCGCGCGGCCTGAATCGAGCACGCCGTTATGCGAGCTCATCAGAATCGGCACCTTCTTGCCGACAGCCTGCATGGCGCGCTTCGTCGCAACAACCGCCGCCGTATTGGTCTGGATCGAGATCACTTCGGCGCCCTTGCGCAGCACGCGATTGATCTGCGTCGTCAGATCGGTCGGCTGGACTTCGGTGAAGACGATCTCGACTACTTCGACCTTGTCGGGGTTGTCCTTGGCGTATTTTTCTATGCCCTTGTGCTGATCGACATAGGCAGGCGAGGCTTCCGAGGAAATCACCGCAACTTTGAGCGGACCGGTACCACCGCGCTTGCCGCGATACCACTCGAAGAACGCGGCGGCTTCATGCGAATAGGTTGGGCGCGGATTGAAGATCCAGGGATCGGGCTTCCAGGCGAAGCCGTAGCCCGCGGTGGACATGATCATCGGGACCTTGTCGGCCGGCAGCCGGCCCTGCAGCGCAGCCACGTCAGGTCCGCCCACGCCGAGAACGACGATCGGGTTCAGTTCGGCCTTGATCCCCGGCCACAAGCTTGCGACCTGCGCCGCATCGTAGCGGTGATCGTAGTCCTTGCTGTTGAGCTTGATACCGAGCTTAGAGCCGACTTCGGCGTTCCACCATTCAATGGCGGGACGGCGCGCGCCGATCAGATCCTTCATCACGTCGGCGTATGGCCCGGTGAAATCGGCCATCGAGGCGATGTTGTAGGTCGTCTGCGCGCTGGCCGCAGTCGCAGTCGATAGAATTCCCAGAGCGGCGATCGCTCCGGCGATGTTATGACGATTGAAGACTTTCATCCTGTTACCCTCCCGTGCGATGCGTTGCGCTACCCAGCGTTTGTCGCGTTCCTCAGTAGGGGAACGGCCACAAGCGATAGGATCTCTTCAGTATGGTCCAGCGGTGCATCAGGCCGCGGGGCTCGAAGATGAGAAAGGCTGCAATGATGCCGCCCAGAAAAACGTTCATCAGCGCGAACACCACGTCGCCGCCCAAGGTGGGGAAGCTCTGAACCAGGCTAGGCCCCAGAGTGACGAAGCTCTCGCGCACTGCGGTGATGATGAAGACGCCGATCAGCGCGCCGGTCACCGAGCCCATGCCGCCGACGATGATCATGGCGATGAACCAGATCGAGTGGAACAACGTGAACTGGTCGACTGCGACGAAGCGGACGTAATAGGCCCATAGACCTCCGCCAATACCGGCATAGAAAGCGCCGATCAGGAACGCGGTGGCTTTGGTGCGCACCACGTTGACGCCCATCATGCCCGAGGCGACATCGTCGTCGCGCACTGCGACGAAGGCGCGCCCGTGGCGGCTGCGCACGATGCCGTAGGCGCCGAAGGTCATGATCGCGGTCACCACCAGGCAGAGGAAATAAATCGAGCGGTCGGTATCGAGCGCGACGCCGAAAATCCTTGCCGGTTCGAGCGACAGCCCGTTCGAGCCGCCGAACCACGAGGACGGCACATTCAGGATCATGAAGTGGAACAGCATCTGCGCCGCGATGGTGGTCAGCGCCAGGTAGAAGCCTTTGATGCGCACTGCCGACAGGCCGAAGATGAAGCCGAAGACCGCCGCGGCGCAGCCGCCGAGCGGGATGCTGAGCCAGAATGGCAGGCCGAACTTGGTGGCGCAGACGGCGGCGGCATAGGCCCCGACGCCCATGAAAGCGGCCTGCCCCAGATTGACCTGGCCCGCATAGCCGGTATTGATCTGCAATCCGATCACCACCACGGCAGAGATCATCATTGCGGTGGAGATGGCGACCAGCCGCGGCCCCACGACATACGGCAGCGCCACCATGAGCACAGCAAAGAGCGCAAAAGCGATCCATTGCTGACGCGTGCGGATCAACGCCTGGTCGCGGCCGAAGCTGGTGGCGAATACGCCTGCGCGATCCATGTGTCAGACCCTCTCGATGGTCTTCCAGCCGAACATGCCGGTCGGCCGAACGAACAGGATGATGAGCATGATGACGAAGGGAAACACCGAGCCCACCGCGCCGCCCACGACAGGATCGACATAGGCGGTGACCAGTCCCTGGATGATGCCGACGATCAATCCGGCGAGCAGCACGCCGGCGATCGATTCGAAACCGGCAAGCAGCGCCACCGGCAATGCGGCCAGACCGATATCGGAGGCCAGGAAGCTTAAGGATTTGCCGCTGAGATAGATGATGGCGCCCAAGGTCGAGAGCAGCGAGCCCAGCACCCAGGCGAAGGCGATCGAGCGCTTGACCGAAATGCCCATCGCCAGCGAGACCTGATGGTCCTCAGCCACCGCCGTCATGCGGAGACCCGGGCGCGTGCGATTGAAGAACCACGACAGGCCGAGTCCCACCGCGATGGTGATGCCGGCACCGAACAACAGCGAGCGCGGGATCAGAATGTCGCCGAAGATGAAGGGCTGCAGCGGGAAGATGATCGG
>JBDZUM010000103.1:0-7338 GCA_040255215.1 Rhodospirillaceae bacterium | reverse complement strand
AGCGCGGGATCAGAATGTCGCCGAAGATGAAGGGCTGCAGCGGGAAGATGATCGGAAACGGCCGCACCTGCGCGCCGAACAGCACCAGGATCAGACCGCGAATGAGGATCAGCAGCCCGATCGTCACCATCACCATGGCGAAGACCGATTCGCCGACCAGGCGCGAGAAGAAGATGCGCTCGATCAGCAATCCGAACAGCGCGGCGACGACGAAGGCCAGCGGCAGTCCGACGATGAGCGGCAAGCCCATCGACAGCACCATCCACCATACGACGAAGCCGCCGAACACCACCAGTTCGCCTTGCGCGAAATTGAACACTTTGGAGGCGCGGTAGATGACCACGAAGCCCATGGCGATCAGCGCATAGAGCAGTCCGACCAAAGCTCCGCTTATCAGGTAGTTCAGGAAATCGATGATCATCCGGCGGCGCGCCTTTTTTCCGATGTCTGTTTGGGCAATGTGGCGTTTTCGTCCACGTCGTGGATCTGAACGCGGGCGGCAAGCGTGCCCTGCCTGCCATCCTGGTAGGTGACCCTGATCTCGGTCGCGACGCTCTTCTCGCCGGCGTAGAGCCCGGCAATCAGCGCGGCGTAACGTTCGGCGAGGAATTCGCGGCGCAGCTTGCGCGTGCGCGTAAGCTCGCCTTCGTCCGGATCGAGTTCCTTGGGAAAATTGGCGAACCGGCGCACGCGCGCGTGTTCGGGAAGGAAGTTGTTGACGCGCGCGATCTCCTCGCGAATCAGCGCAGCCACTTCCGGCTTCTGCGATAGATCGGTGAAGGTCGAGAAGCCGATATTTCGCTCTTCCGCCCAGCGCGACACCACGCCCATGTCGATATTGATCAGCGCGCCGATATAGTCGCGGCTCTCGTCCCCCAAAGTCATGATGTCCTTGATGAAGGCACTGAACCTCAGGCGCGTCTCGATGAACTGCGGCGGAAACGTTTCGCCGGTGCGCAGGCGGCGTAGATCCTCCAGCCGTTCCAGGAACACGAGTTCGCCTGCTTCGGTGATGGAGACCGCATCGCCCGTGCGATACCAGCCATCGACGATGCGCTCGGCGCTCTTCTCGGGCTTGCCGTAATAGCCGCGGAAGAACGATCCGCCACGCACCAGAAGCTCGCCGCTTTCTGCAACCTTCCACTCCAGCCTGGCTTCGGCCTCGGGATGGGGCTCGAGCCAGCGGCCGACCGTTTCGAGATCGTAACGCTCGCCCTGATGGATGGTCAGGATTCCGGTTTCGGTCGAGCCATAGAGATTGCGCAGGGGAACGCCGATGGCATGGAACAGCCGGAAGATATCCGGCGCCATGGTGGAGCCGCCGCTCAACGCGATCTTGGCGCGCGTCAGTCCCAGCTGATCGCGCAAGCGCTTGAGTACCAGCGTTTCGGCGATCGGATAGGCCAATCGGGCGCCGAGTGGCACGGGTTTGCCATCGAGCCTGGCCACGTTGACCTTCTGGCCGATGTCGACGCCCCATTTGTAAATGCGCTGGCGCAGCGGACCGGCGTCGAACATGCGCGCCTGCAATGTCGCGGCGAGGCTTTCCCACTGTCTGGGTGCGAAGACCAGGACTTCGACCGCCAATTCGCGGATGTTGCTGAGGACTTCCTCCGGACCTTCGGGAAAATTGACCACCAGCGGCAGGACCATGCCTACCGTGATGCCGAAGAGCTGTTCGGTCGCCCAGGCCGGCGCGATATAGGTGAGATATTCCATGCCCGGCTTGATGCCGGTGCCTTCGATCAGCCGATGCGCATTGTCGATCAGATAGCGGTGCGTGAGCATCACGCCTTTGGGCTTGCCTGTGGTGCCGGAAGTGTAAGAAAGCACGGCGAGATCGTCGGGCTTGCCGGCCTCGACAAGCGTGCGGAAAAGGTCGGGCTCCGCGGCGTGGCGCTGGCGCCCTTCGTCCTGGACCTTTTCGAACGTGGTCAGCGCGGGCTGCGCATAGGACCACATGCCGGTTTGATCCCAGTAAACGATGCGGCGCAGACCAGGCAGATTCGGCAGGACAGCAAGGCCCTTGTCGACCTGCTCCTGATCCTGTGCCACGAGATAAACCGCTTCGCTGTCGCCGAGGAGATACTGAACTTCGTCCGCGGTGAGGTCGGGGTAAAGCGAGATGACCTTGCCGCCCAGCGCCAACACGGCGAACTCGGCCCAAAAATGCTCAGGTTCGTTCTCGCCGATAATGGCGACGGTTTCCCCGCGCGCCAGCCCCATCGCATGCAAGCCCAAGCCGAAAGCGCGCACGTTGTCCAGCACGTCGGCGAAATTGTACTCGCGCCAGATGCCGCGATATTTATGCCGCTCCACCAGACGCCGGGGCGTTGCGGCAGCGCTGTCCAGCAGAAGCTGCGGCAGGGTGCGCATGCGCAACATCAGCGATCTCCCTCGCCGAGATAGGCCTTCATCACCAGCGGATCCTTCTGCACCTGCCGCGGCGTGCCTTCGGCGATCTTGCGACCGAAATCCAGCACCACGATGCGGTCCGCCAGATCCATCACCACGCCCATGTCATGCTCGACCAGCACGATGGGAATGCCGCGCGCTTCGCGCACGTCGAGAACAAAGCGCGCCAGATCCTCTTTCTCTTCGGTGTTCATGCCGGCCATCGGCTCGTCCATGAGCAGGATCCTGGGCTCCTGCGCCAAAGCGCGTCCCAGATCCACCCGTTTGCGCAAGCCGTAACCCAGGCTGCCGACGGGCTGATGGCGGATCGATTCGATCTCGAGAAGCTCGATGATCTCTTCGACGAATTCGCGGTGCCTGATCTCCTCGCGCTGCGTCGGACCGAAATAGAGGAACGCCGACGGCACGGAACTCTTCATATGGATGTGACGGCCAACCATGATGTTTTCGATCACAGTCATGCCCGAGAAGATGTGCGTGCCCTGGAAAGTTCGCGCCAGGCCCATGCGCGCGATCTGGTGTACGCCCTTGCCGGCGATCGAAGCACCGGCGAAGCGCACCTCGCCTTTTTGCGGCCGGTAGAAACCGCTCAGGCAGTTCATCAACGATGTCTTGCCGGCACCGTTGGGACCGATGATGGCGAGAAGCTCATTGGAACCTACCGCGACTGAAACATCGTCAAGAGCGACGACGCCGCCAAAAGTCATGCGAACTCCGCTGGCGCTGAGCACCGGCGCCGAGTCGCCCGTGCGGGAGCTCGGCTGGCTGGCTCCGGTCGCTGCACTCAAGCTGCTGCTCCAGCGCGGAAATCTGCACGGTTCATTTGACCTCCCTCAACTCGCGTGATGTCTTAATCAGCGTTCTCGTTGGGCACTTGATTCCTGCCTTTTACTACTTAGCAGCATGATCTACTCAATAGTCAAATAGAGTCAAGGCGACCGCCCCGACGCATTTCGCTCTGCGTTTCACAGCGCGACCTTCAGCTCGCGCAGCGGATTTCAACGTCCTTTCGAGGAAACCGCTTTGTTGAGAAGATCGACGAAATTCCTGGCGATCTCCTCGCCGGAAAGCTCTTTATCCGGCCGGAACCAGCGCGTCATCCAATTGACCGCACCCATAAAGAAAAACACCGTCATCTTCGGATCCACCGCGCGAATACTGCCGTCGGCGATGCCCTCCTTGATCAGCTTTCGGAAATGCTGGTCAAACTTGTCGCGGCGTTTGGCGATGATGCTTCGGTTTTTCGGATCAAGCGCATCGAACTCGCTCAGCACGGCAGCAGCGCCCATCTCGTTGGTCATGAGCTCGATGTATTTGCGTCCAAGCAGCGTAATGCGCTCAAGCCCGTTACTGCCGTTCTGCTGGCAATATTCCAGTGCTCTGTCGCCGAGATCCTGAGCGTGCATGTGGCACTCGAACAGGATTTCCTGCTTGTTCTTGACGTAGTAGTAGAGAGCAGCCTTGGTCACACCCAGGGTCTTGGCGACATCGTCGAGCGAAGTGTCGTGATAGCCCTGGGCGCTGAAGGCACGCGCAGCCTCACGCAGCAATGCTGCGCGTTTGAGCGAAAATTGCTGCTCGCGGCTGAGAACAACGTTTTTCCAGGCCGTGGAATGGCGACCGCGCCGCACGTGGGTTTCCTTCAATCGGCTAGCGGTTGGAAGTGGACATGAATGCTACCCATTTACCTGCCCGACATGCGCTATGTCAATTTATTCAGACCATTGGTAGATACATTGACCCATGGTTAATTGCCCGCAAGGCTGCGCGAAATAATCAGCTTCTGAATGGCGCTGGTGCCTTCGTAGATCTTGCAAACCCGCACATCGCGGCAATAGCGTTCAACTGGGAAGTCGCGCAGATATCCGTAACCGCCATGGATCTGCAGCGCCTCGGAGCATACACGTTCGGCCATTTCGGTGGCGAAAAGCTTGGCGATTGCTGCTTCCTTCATGCAGGGCACGCCCGCCTCCAAAAGGCGCGCGGCATGGATGTAATACTGGCGCGCGACGTCAACTTGCATGGCCATTTCCGCTAGCGAGAACGCAATGTCCTGCAGTTCGAAGATCGGCTTGCCATAGGCTTGTCGTTCGCGGGCATAGCGCAAAGCGGCATCCAAGGCAGCGCCCGCGATGCCGACGGCCTGTGCGGCGACGGCAATGCGGCCGTCCGACAAGCTGCCCATTCCAATTCGATAACCGCCGCCAACACCGCCCAGCACATTGGCTGCCGGCACGCGAATCCCGTCCAGTTCGATCTGTGCCACGTGCGCGGTGCGTTGGCCCATCTTCTCTTCGATGCGGTTCACTTTGTAACCCGGCATCGATGGATCGACAATGAATACGGTGAAGCCCCGCTTGCCGGCTGCGGCGTCTGTTACTGCCAGAACCAGCGCTACGCCGGCCTCGCTGCCGTTGGAGATGAACTGCTTGCTGCCCTTGAGCACGAAATGGTCGCCGTCGCGCCGGGCACTGGCGCGAAAAGCTGCCGTATCGGATCCCGCTTGCGGCTCGGTCAACAGGAAGGCGCCGATCTTTTCGCCCCGCGTCATCGCCGGCAGATACTGCCGCTTCTGTTCTTCCGTGCCGTTCTGCAGCAAGGGGTAGGTGCCACCCAGATTGTGCACGTGGAAAATTGTGCCCACGCCGCCATCCGCCGCCGAGATCTCCTCAAGGGCCAGGCAATACCCGAGAAAACCTGCGTTCGAGCCGCCATAGTCTTCCGGCACCAGCATGCCCATGAACCCCAAATCGGCCATAGCTTTCAGTTCGGCGTGGGGCCACGCGCTCGAGCGATCACGGTCGGCGGCGGTGGGCGCAACCACTTCAGTCGCCACCTTGCGCGCGAGATCGCGGATCATGATGTGCTGATCGGTGAGAAATGGAGCGGCGCTGGTGCTTGCGGCCGATGTTTGCTCTCTGGTCATAACTCATCGTCCTTCGATCGGAGTTACCGCTGGGACACGGCGAATTCACGACAGGATGAAAGAATTGACGGGAAAGTCAAATAAAGTCCAACAACGTTTAGCGGTCCGTGTCTCGCGAGAGAGCCCGGCATCGCTTTCTTTTCTCACGCCAGCACGTGTTCTGAGATCCTCAATTTTTGCCGGCAACGTTTGGATCAAAACCCCAAGAACCAACATGCACCTTACGGACAAGCCAGGCACAAGCCCTCTGGGCGAACTTTGCCTGTATGTTTTACGCGGTTCCTCCCAGACCAGCGCATATGTGCTGACCTGTTGCTGGTAGGATTATCGGGCGGATATCCAGTCCTACCAGTTTCAAAAAACCCATAAAAACTAGCGTTCTTTCATCCTATGAGAGAATCCCCGTGGGGACGCCGAGTGGGCCGCTAACTGACAAGTCTTAGTTTGGTTTGAATCTTGCCGGCGATCATTTCGGCATGTTCGCGCCGAACATGGTCTGAGCCTTTGGTATATCGGCGGTTCGCCTGAATGGAATTGTGGCCCATCAGAGTCATTGACCATTTATCGCTGAGGCCAGTATCTGCAACGGTGTCGCCGTAGAAGTGCCTCAAGTCGTGGATACGAGCAGCCGTTGGCTTGGTCGGGTCGTACTCCGGGATGATCTTTCTTAGCGTGCAGTCATTGACCAGAATTCCCCACACTGCATTCAAGTTGATCGGCTTTCTGCCCCGGCCGGGGAATACCATTTCCTGCCCAGGCTTTCGAAGTGCCCGCTGCCGATCCAGAATGATTTTAACGGGTTCGGTGATATCGCGAGTTTCTACCGTGCCGTCACCGTCTGACTTGTGCTCGTGCCAAACGATCAGACTCCGGCTCTCGTCAATCTGGGACCATCGCAACGTTAAGACCTGCGCTTTGCGAACTCCAAGGACGGCCAAGAGGCGGATCGCATTGAGCGCATGGACCGAACACCGCTTAAGCCGTTCCATCCAGTCCATATGGGCGGCCAAGCGGGAAATCTCGTCATCGGTCCAAGGGTAGTGCCGCTGCTTCTCCGGGTAGGGTTTCACATAGGCGGCGACGTTCTGCCCCAAGGCGAGGCCCCACCGCTTCGTCGGGCTGACCGCGTCCATTTTGATGGCCCAATTCAGCATCGAGACAAGGGTGCCTCGGGCGCGATTGGCGGAATATCTGGCCGGGACCGCTACGACCACGATTTTGCCGTCATCCCCGATCTGTTCGACCTGTTTGGTAATAGACCGGTGCCATGTCTGGACCTGAGGGACTGTCAGCTCGGTCACTTTGAACTTGGCCAATCTGGGCAGGATGTGGAGGTTGATCGACTGCTTGTCCGATTCGATACTGTTGTAATCCTTGTTGGCCGGGCACCACACGTCCAGCCATTCTCGGCATAGCGCAGCGACAGTGTTGTCCTGCTTCGGGGCATTCGACCTGTCCTCGACCGGGCGCTCTCCCCCGGCGATCTTGCCCAACCATTGGCGGGCTGTGATCCTGGCTTGGTCTGTGGTAATGACCCCGTGAACCCCTATCCTCGCCTTATGTTGAATGCCTTCCAGGCGGTAGAACAGCACGTAGGTTTTCCGGATCGCTCCGGCCCGAACATGGAAGCCTGAAAGTTCCAAATCCCAAACGATTTCCCCCGGCTTCAATCTATCAACAACAGCCTTCGTAATCCTAATCTTCCGCGACATATGACCCTCACCCATGATCAATGTGTTTCGATCTTCGGCGAAAGCAAGTCATTCGGTTTGGTAGCAGTTTGGGAGCAATAGACGTCTATATGCTGCCAAAACCCGCAATCAGCTTCCAATCCAAGGCTGGATTGGCAACTGCCAAACTCAAGCGTTTACAGGAGTTTCCAAACGGCTCGACTTAGCACCACGCTAATTCTGAGCGGTTGTGCACCATGATCAGCGACGATGCCCCGAGCTGCAGGGCGCGCCGGACCACCTCGCGCGGATAGACCGGGGTATGAT